>DATBOO010000191.1:0-23669 GCA_036553725.1 Acidimicrobiales bacterium
GAGCCACCGAGCCGCTCTGCCCATGGACCCTGTTGACGCTCGAGATCGAGCTTGCTGGGGCGGCTTGGCAACTTGAGGGCCGTGGGATGTCTAACCGGTGTAGTCGGTGAGGGGCCGAGCGTTCATCAGCGGGCTGAATGCGTTGGGGACCGGGTATTGGCCGAGGGCGAAGTTGAGGATCGCAGCGTGCTGCATCTCGACCGGCTGGATGCTGGCCGCCACCTGCACCGAGGAGGTGGCCTTCACCGAACCGACCGCCGCCTGGTAGGTGGCTGCCGCCACCTCCTCCAGCATCAGGGCCAGCTTGGCCGCGCCGGCCACATCGGTCACCTTCTTGAAGTCCGCCGTGATCACCGGGGTGAGCACCGGGTCCGGCGTGGTCACCGCCGGGTGTCCGGCCGCGGTGATCGCCGAGTTCCAGGCCTGGGCGTGCTGGACGTGCTGTCCCTTCACCGTGGTGACGAAGGTGGACACGGCAGGCGGGACCGTTCCCAGCTTGCCGGCGCCGGCGGCGGTGAGCACGTCCCCGTAGGCGGCGACGGCCAGGTTCTCGAGGCCGGCGGCCAAGGCCGCCACGGCGAGGTCGCCGGTCAGCTTTCCCGTCATCGACGCCGCGGCCGAGCTGTGGGCACCGGTGGTGGTCGTCGAGCTCGATGACCCGGACGAGCAGGCCGCCAGGATGGCCCCACCGGCCACCGCGCCGGCACCGATGAGGAAGCCTCGCCGGCTGGTGCGGGACCGCTCGCTCCACTCGCGGACCGCCTTGTTCATCGCCGGCATGCCGACGTCGTTGTGAATCTGCCCGAGGTCGTTGGTCATCACGGTGAGCTCGTGCTCGGAGATGGCCATGACCTCGGGGCTGCGGTTGCGGTGCCTCATGAGGATGCTCCTTCGGTGGCGGGGCGGGCTTGATCGGTGGGGAAGAACGCCATCGGAAAGCCGACCGAGCCCGCGGCGGCGGGAAGGTTGGCGACGTTGCCGGGCGCCAGGGTGATGAGCTGGGGTGCGTTGGCGTTGAGCAGTGCCTGTACGGCCAGCAGGATCGACGCGTGCTGCGCCTCGACGCCCATGATGGAGGCGGTGAGCTTCTTGGCATTGGTGTCGGAGAGAGTCGCCACATCGACTACGTATGTCTCGGCTGCGCCCTGCTCCAACTCGAGGGCCAGCGTCACCACCGCTCCCGGCGAGGTGAGGCCGGGAACGGCGGCGGCCACTACCTTGGCCAGCGCTGGATCCGGAGTGGTCCGGGTCTTGCCCCCGAGCCCGGTGATGGCCCCGTTGAATGCGTCGAGGTGCTGTTGGTGCTGCTGCATGGTGGTGGTGGCGAATGTCTTCACCACCGGATTGGCCGATGCCCCGCCGATGAACGGGAGCGTCAAGGCCGTTCTGTAGGTGGACACGGCCAATGTCTCGATGGACGCCGCGGTCTGGAGGATCTGGACGTCGGTCGCCGAGGCGGCGAAGGCGGCCGAGGAGAACAGCGCCTGCAGCGCCCCGCCGATGCCGGCGGCGGCGAGCATGCCGCCGCCGAATGCCGCCCCCGTCATCAGCCGCGACCGCCGGGCGGCGGCGTGGAGTGACTCCTCGGGGTCGAGATCCCTGCGGGTCCGGACCTCGGCGCCGGTCTCGACGATCTCGTCGAGGGCTCCGACGGTCGAGGCCATGGCGTCGCGGTGGATGTCCTGCGACTGCTCGATCAGGGCGCCCATGGCCCCGGGATCGATGTGGGGGGCGGTCGTCCCTGGTTCCTTCGGTTCCTTCGGGTCCGGCCTCAGCCAGGTGGTCATGGTCTGTCTCCTGTCGGTTGGTGTTGCGGTGGAGCGTGTGTCGTCGATCCGGCCGGGCCCGGTGTGGTCGTCCGGTACTCGACGGTGAGCGTGGTCATCCAGGGCCGACGGCCGGTCAGCGGGACACGGTCAGATGGCCCGTCATGTACTGGTGGATCGAACAGAAATACGAGTAGGTGCCGGGGATGTTCGGGGCGGTGATCGTCTTGGATTGCCCCGGGCCGATGTCGCCGGTGGAGAAGCCACCGGACATGGCGGTGACGGTGTGGGCCACTTGGTCGTCGTTGGTCACCATGACCGCCGTCCCCGCGGCGACGGTGATCGTCTTGGGCGAGAAGGCGAAGTTCTTGATGGTGATGGTGTGGGAACCGACCGGGTTGGTGCTTCCGCCGGTGGGTGCCATCGTGGACGAGGTCGTGGACGAGCCACTACCGCCCGAGGAGCAGGCGGCCAGCAGGAGGGCCAGGGTCAGGACGGCACCCAACGTCATCCGGCGTGAGTGGCGGGTCTGTGAGCGGGCAGGGGTTCGGGCCGTCAGGTGGCGGCCGGCGTCGGAAGTCATGACCGTTGTTCGGAGGAGGCGACCGGGACGGATGTACCGGATCCGGGCGCAAGGGTCGTTCGGCCCAGCCGACGGTGCCCTCGACCGCTGACGTACATTGAGGTCATCCAAATGGGCGACGGTGTCGAAGACACTCCTGTGATCGAAGTCGATCAGGCCAGCGACGCCAATTTGGTGGTGGCCGTCGGCCGTTGGCACCAGCCCGCCCTGGCCGAGGTCTACCGGCGTCACGGCGGGGTGGTGCACGCCCTCTCCCGACGGATCCTGCAAAGCGACCCCGCGGCGGAGGAGATCACTCAGGAGATCTTCCTCGACCTCTGGAAGCACCCCGAGAAGTTCGACGCACAGCGGGGAACGCTGCGCTCCTTTCTATTGGCCCGGACCCACGGGAAGTCGGTTGACTTCGTCCGGTCCGAGGTGGCACGGCGCCGGCGCGAGGAGCGCACCTCCTACGAGACGGCCAATGCCGGCTATGACATCGACCATGAGGTCTGGGACATGGCTGTGGCCGAGCAGGTGAAAGAAGCGCTCGCCGCCCTCCCTGACGAGCTGCGCCAGCCGATCGAACTGGCATACTTCGGCGGCCACACCTACCGGGTGGTGGCGGAGATGCTCGACGAGCCGGAAGGAACCATCAAGAGCCGCATCCGTTCGGGCCTGGGCCGCCTCCGCGTCAGTCTGGCCGAGCGGGGAGTGCAGCCGGCGGGAGCAGAGCTGTGAGCGCGTCCGTCCCCGAGCCCGGCCACGGCGAGATCCAGGAGCTGCTCGGGGTCTACGCCCTGGACGCAGTGGATGCGGAGACCGCCGCCATGGTCGAACGCCATCTCGAAGGCTGCCCCCGGTGCGCCACCGAGGTGGCCCAGCACCACGAGGTGGCCGGGCTCCTGGCCAACTCCGGCGGAGCCTCACCGGCGAAGTTGTGGGACGGCATTGCCAGCCAGCTCGACGGATCGACGCCGCCGTCGTGGGAGAGCCTGTCCGCCCGGCTGGAGACCGGGTCCGACCGCACTGACCTGATGAGCCGCGGCGGGGCCGATGTGGTCCCCCTCGTCGACCGCCGCGGCAGACGGTGGGTGGCCTGGACCGCGGGAGCGGTGGCCGCCGCCGCTGCCGTTGTGGCCGTCGTGCTCGGAGTCCAGGTCCGCCATCTGGACCACCAGGTGAACTCATTGCAGGCCCCCCTGTCTGCGGCCGAACGCTCCGCGCTCCGTTCGCCCACGACCAGACAGGTCGAGTTGGTGGCCGCCCCCGGATCGGCCGGCACCGCTCCCGAGCGGGCCACCGTGGTCCTGACCGACTCCGGCACCGGATTCGTCCAGGCCCAGGGCCTGTCGAGGCTGCCCGACGACGAGACCTATCAACTCTGGGGCGTCGTGGGCCAGAAGACCATCTCGCTCGGGCTGCTCGGCGCCCACCCCGGAGTGGTCGTCTTCAGCGCGGCCGGGTCCATGCCGGTGAGTGCGTTCGCCATCACCGCCGAGCAGTCAGGCGGCGTGGTGCAGAGCACCAACCAGCCGGTCGTGGCCGGCGAGGTCCACGCCTGATGCAGACCTGATCCGGACGGCCGGAGTCAGATCCGGTGCACCTGGCGGAGTCCGGCCCAGGCAAAGTCGGCCAGGCGGGTGGCCAGATGGGCCCCGTCCTCCTCCGCCGTCTCCACGGCCGCTCCGTCCTCGGTGCCCCCGGCTGTCGGGAGGCCGTCCCTCCTGGCGTCCAGCCAGTGACGGCTGGCCCCTTCGGCCATCCCCACCACGGCGTGGGCCAGTAGCAGCCGGTGCTCGGGATCGAGCCCGGCGTCGATGAGCGGGTCGATGGCCTGGGCGATGGTGTCCTCCACCCGCCGGAGGGCGGCGCCGAGCTCGGGGTCGTCGGGCGCATCCCGACCGTACAGGAGACGGAAGGCCTGCTCGTTGCCCACCATCAGCTCGAAGTAGGCGGCGAATCCCAGCTCGACCTGCTGGCGCGGGCCCTCGGCGTTGGCCGTGGCCTTGACGATCCGGGTGACCAGCTCCCTCGAGAACACGTCCATCAGCTCGAGGTAGAGCGCCCGCTTGGACTCGAAGTGCTGATAGACGAGCGGCTTGGTCACCCCGGCAGACTCGGCGATGTCGTCCATGGTGGTGGCGGCGTACCCGTGCTCGGCGAACAGGGAGAGGGCGACCTCGAAGAGCTGGCGACGCCGGGCGTCAGCCGTGAGACGCCGCCCGTTGGGGACCGGGGCGCGCCGTCCCGGGGGACTGCCGCCGGCCTCCGGGTTCGCTCCACCGCTCATTGGATCATGGTAGCCGGGGCCCGAAAAGCGCCTCCCGACCGCAGTCGTCCGACCGCGCCCGCCCGCACCTACGTGCTACAGCTCCGGGAGCACCGAGGCGATCCTCTCGGGAAGGTCGTCGAGGGAGAAGTGGGCCTCCGCCACCGCCGCATTGTGATCGAGGAGACCGGGGTCCGGGGTGTCGAGCCACCGCCCGAGCCGGTCCATCTCATCGAGGGCGAACCAGTGGAAGCCGAAGGCCGCCAACTCGTCGGCCACCGGGTAGGGGCCGATGGCCAGGGGACGCCGGTGGACGGCGGACTCGATCGAGGGGTTGCCGAATCCCTCCCATGTCGAGGGCAGGGCGACCACGTCGCATGCTCGGTAGGCGTCGTGGATGCTCAGGTCGCACCCCCCGGTGCCCAGGATCACCGGACATGGGGCCGAGCCCACCAGAACATCGAGCTCGGGCCCGAACCCGTCCTCGGCCGGCCCGAGCAGCCAGTACACCGCCCCCAGTTCAGCGGCCACCCGGATGCCGCCGGTCACGTTCTTCCTCGGGATGGCCCGGGTGGGTTGCAGGACGAGGCGCCGGCCGGGGTCGACCCCGACGGCGGCGCGCACCCGCGCCCGCCCGTCGTCTCCGCCCGGGTCTGCCGGTGGGCCTCCCCGTCGGCGGCCGACGGCGAAGGCGTTGTAGACGGTGGTCGCCACGATGCCCCGGTCGGCCAGCTGCCTCCGGCTCAATTCGTTGATGGTGACTTGGCTCCACCGACGGTCGACCGGGGGGGCCGGATGGTCCCGGAACCGCCGCCGCTGCCAGGGGAGGTCGTGGTGGTGGAGGATGGCCGGGCGGCCGGCCAGGACCCTCGCCGCCACCGCCGCCGCGCCCGGGTTGAGGGGCAGGGAGCACAGGTTCTCCACCACCACCAGGTCGGCGTCTTCCAGGGCGGCGTCCAACTCCGATCGGGTCGGAGGCTCGGCGGCCCCGATGGCCAGGCCGGGGAGCAACCGGTCGGCGTCCCCGCCGCCGGCCACCGTGCGCGTGGAGAACCCGAGCACACCCAGCGCCCCCTGCCACTTGGCCGCCTCGACAGCCACGCCGTCGGGGCCTCCGAGGCGGAACGAGAGCACGGCTGCGGTGGGAATGGCGCCACCGTAGTGGCCCCGGGGCGGAGAGCCACCGGGCCGTCGCCCGGGTCCGCCGTCTGTCCACGACCGGGCCGACAGCGCCTGCCGTCGCGGCTACCGTCGTCTGCGTGCCTGAAGCCTCCCACCAGGACCCGGCGGCGGGCGACCCGACCGGCCCGACCACCGATCTCCTGGTCGACCGGCGCGGCGCGGTTCTCACCCTGACCATCAATCGGCCGGCGCGGCGCAACGCCATGACCTGGGAGGTGATCGGGGGACTCCGGGAACAACTCGCCCGGGCCAAGGCCGACCCCGGGGTGAGGGTGGTGGTGCTGGCCGGGGCGGGCGACGAGGCGTTCTGTGCCGGTGCCGACCTGTCGGGCATGGTGCCCCGCGACTCCGGCGGATCCACCGACGACTATGCCGGGCACCACCAGGCCCGTGGTTGGCTGGCCGACCTGTTCGAGGAGATGTGGCATCTGGGCAAGCCGACCATCGCCCGGGTACAGGGATGGGCCATGGCCGGCGGGTTCGGCCTGGCGTTGGCCTGCGACATGGTCATCGCCTCGGACCGGGCCCGCTTTGCCGCGCCCGAGCTCAACGTGGGCCTCTGGCCCTACATGGTCACGGTGCCCATGCTCCGGTCGATGGCCCCGAAGAAGGCCCTCGAGCTGATGCTCACCAGCCGGGTGGTGGGGGCGGAGGAGGCGGACCGGATCGGGTTCGTCACCCGGGTGGTGCCGGCGGACCGGCTGGACGCCGAGGTGGCGGACGTGGCCGCGGTGCTGACCTCCAAGCCGCCGGGTGTGATGAGGATGGGCCGCGATTCGTTCTACGCTGTGCTGGACTCGGCGGCCACCGAGGCCCTGCCCTATCTGCACGCCATGCTCACGGTCACCAGCCAGACCGCCGAGGCAGCCGAGGGGATCGCCGCCTTCATCGAGAAGCGACCGCCGTCCTGGCAGACAGCCACCGGCGGCAACGAGACACAGACCGACAGCTGAGGAGCCCGACCGCATGTCGAAGCGAGCATTGATAACCGGAGTCACCGGCCAGGACGGTTCCTATCTGGCGGAGTTCCTGTTGGACAAAGGCTACGAGGTCTGCGGGATGGTGCGGCGGTCAAGCACCATCAACTTCGAAAGGATCGCCCACATCCAGGACCGCCTGACCCTGGTGGCCGGCGACCTGCTCGACGAAGTCTCGATGATCAACGTCCTGCGCGACAACCGTCCCAACGAGGTCTACAACCTGGCGGCCCAGTCCTTCGTCCAGACATCGTGGAGCCAGCCCGTCCTCACCGGGGAGACCACCGCCCTCGGCGTGACCCGGGTGCTCGATGCCATCCGGACGGTCGACCCGGAGATCCGCTTCTACCAGGCGAGCTCCTCGGAGATGTTCGGCAAGGTGCAGGAGGTGCCCCAGCGGGAGTCCACGCCGTTCTATCCCCGCAGTCCCTACGGGGTGGCCAAGGTCTACGGCCACTGGATCACCGTGAACTACCGCGAGAGCTACAACCTGCACGCCTCTTCGGGGATCCTCTTCAACCACGAGTCACCCCGGCGGGGCATCGAGTTCGTGACCCGCAAGGTCACCCACGGGGTGGCCCGGATCAAGGCCGGCATCGACGAAAAGCTGGCGCTCGGGAACCTCGACGCCCAGCGCGACTGGGGGTACGCGGCCGACTACGTGCGGGCCATGTGGCTCATGCTCCAACAGGACCACCCCGACGACTACGTGGTGGCCACCGGGGAGACCCACTCGGTCAAGGAGCTGGTGGAGCTCTCGTTCTCCGCCGCCGGCCTCGACTGGGAGGAGCACGTGGTCATCGACGAGCGTTTCCTCCGCCCCGCCGAGGTGGACCTCCTGGTCGGCAATCCGTCCAAGGCCGAGAAGACCCTGGGCTGGCACCGCGAGATCGAGTTCCCTGCCCTGGTGCAGATGATGGTGGAAGCCGACATGGCGCTGGTGAACAGCCAACTGGCCTAAGCGATGGGCGGTCCCGCGGCGATCCACGCCGACCCCCTCGGGATGCTGGTGGCGTTCGGGGCCGGGATGCTCTCCTTCCTCTCACCCTGCGTCCTGCCGCTGGTTCCCGCCTATCTCTCGATGGTGTCGGGGCTCTCGGCCGCGGAGCTGGGCGCACTCCGTCCTGCGCCGGTGCCGGTCGGTGCATCCGTCGGCGCCGACGGCGTGCCCTCCGGGCCCGAGCCGTCAGACGGGCCGGCCGGGGGAGCCGGAACGGAACGGGCACCAAGCCCGGCCGACCTCCGGCGGGAGCGGGGGAGGCTGGTGCGCGGGATCCTCGCCTTCATCGCCGGTTTCACGGTGGTCTTCACCATCCTCGGGGCGTCGGCGTCGGCCATCGGCAGGCTCTTCCTCACCCACCAGCGCCCACTCGAGACGGTCTCCGGCCTCCTGATCGTGGCCTTCGGTGGGGTGCTGGTGGCCATGGCCGGCGGCGTGGCCATGCCGCCGGCCCTCTCCGGCGAGCGCCGGTTCATCGTCCGCCCATCGGTACTCGGCGCCTGGGCGCCGCCGGTGATGGGCATGGCCTTCGCCTTCGCCTGGACGCCGTGCATCGGACCGGTGCTGGGCAGTGTGCTGTCGCTCGCCGCCGGCACCGGGGGATCGGCCACCGGTGGGATCGCCCTGCTGTTGGCCTACTCCCTCGGGCTCGGCGTCCCGTTCCTCCTCAGCGGCCTGGCCTTCGGCCGGATGACCGACGCGCTGGCCCGGATGCGCGGCAAGCTCTGGATCATCGACCTGGTGGGCGGAGCAGTGCTGATCGTCTTCGGGCTGCTGCTGTTGACCGGCAATGTGGACGTGGTCTCGGCCCACATCGGCAATTGGCTGCGTGACCTGCATCTCAACCGGTTGTCGACCAGTTCGGGCGTATGGCGGGTGGGCCCGGGCCCCGGGCCGGAGATCTGAGCCGCTCCACGGGCCGCTACCCGTCTGGCTCCTGAACCCCTGCCCCCGTAGCATGGAGGGACCGGCTATGGCCCCTGCAGCCCCCTCCTCCCCAGTGCTTTTCCTCCACGGCGCCGTCGCGCTGTCCGGACGGTTCCCACTGCTCGCCGGGGTCGATCTTGAGGTCGCCGCCGGGGAGACGGTGCTGATCGACGGGCCGAACGGCGCCGGCAAGACCAGCCTGCTGCGGGTCTGCGCCGGCCTGGTCCCACTGGTCTCGGGCCGGGTGGCGGTGTTCGGCCTCGACCCGGTCCGCCGGCGGACCCAGGTGCGGCGGAGGATCGGGCTCCTCGCCCATGCCGCCCATCTCTATGACGACCTGACCGTGCGGGAGAACGTGAGGTTCGCAGTGCGGGCGGCCGGCGCCGACACCGTTCGGATCGACGGGGCCTGCGACCGGCTGGGGCTCTCCGGCCGGCTGCTCAAGACCAGCGCCTCCAAGCTGTCCGCCGGGCAACGGCGGCGGGTGGCGCTGGCCGTTCTGGCGGCCCGCTGGCCCGAGCTGTGGCTGCTCGACGAGCCCCATGCCGGGCTCGACGCCTCCGCCCGCCAGACCCTCGACGAGCTGGTCGCCGAGGCCGCCGCCGGCGGAGCCACCGTGGTCATCGCCTCCCACGAGACCGCCTCGGTGGAGGCCCTGGCCACCAGGGCCATCACGCTCACCGGAGGCCGGGTCACCGCCCAGCGGGCGATCGGGGCGGTGCCGGAGCACGGTGGCCCGGCCCGGCCGGAGGTGGCCCATGTGGCGTGACACCGTCCTGGTCGCCGGCAAGGACCTCCGCATCGAGGCGCGCTCCCGCGTGGCACTGTCCCAGGTGGCGCCATTCGGGGTGGTGGCCCTGGTCCTGTTCGCCTTTGCCCTCGGGCCCGAGCGGGCGCCGATGGCCAAAGGGGCCCCCGGGCTGTTCTGGGTGGCCGTCCTGTTCTGCACCGTGCTCGCCGTCCAGCGCAGCGTCGCCGTGGAGTCGGTGGACGGGGCCCGGGACGGGCTCCGTCTGTCCGGGTTGGACCCGGCCGGCCTGTTCCTCGGCAAGGCGGCCGCCGTCGCCTCCCAGCTGGTGGTGCTCGAGGTAGTCCTGGGGGCAGGGGTGGTGCTGCTGTACGGGGCGAAGTTCGAAGTCCCGTGGCTGATCGTGACCTCCGGCCTCCTCGGTGCCATCGGGCTGGCGGCCACGGGGACCCTGTACGGGGCGCTGTCGGCCGGCCTCCGGGTGAGGGAGACGCTGCTGCCCTTTCTGCTGCTGCCCATCGCCGCCCCGGTGCTGCTGGCCGGCACCCGCATCTGGCAGGCGGCGATGGCGGGCGGCGTCCCCTCCGACGGGACCCAGTGGCTGCGGTTGCTGGTGGTGTTCGACGCCGTCTACGTGGCCCTCGGTGTCGTCGTGTTCGGGCCCATCCACGAGTCGGCGTGAGCGTGCACCAGGGGAGGCCGTCCCCTCTGCAGTCCTCCCGGGCCCGTTGGACGGTGCGGGTCATCGGGATCACCGCCGCGGTGGCGACCGCCGCCACCGTGTGGCTCGCCCTGTGGGTGACACCGCCCGACGTGACCCAGGGGGACCTGGTGCGCCTGGTCTACCTCCATCCCGGCGTGGCCTGGGTGGCCCTATACCTGGCCTTCGGCCTGGCGGCCGGGGCCAGCCTGCTGTACCTGTGGCCGCGCACCCGGTCGCTGTTCTGGGACCGCCTGGCGGCGGCGGCCGTCGAGGTGGGCGTCGTCTTCAACGTGTGCACACTGGTCTCCGGCTCGATCTGGGGCAAGCCGACGTGGGGCGTGTGGTGGGCGTGGGACGCCCGTCTCACCAGCACCGCGGTGCTCCTGGTGCTGTTCCTCGGGTACCTGGCCCTCCGCCGGGTCCCCGCCGAGCCCGAGGCACGGGCCCGGCGCAGCGCCTTCGTGTGCCTGTTGGCGGCGGTGGACGTCCCCATCGTGCACTTCTCCGTCCTGTGGTGGCGGACGCTCCACCAGGGGGCGACGGTGCTCAACCCCGACCTCACACCCACCATCCACGGGTCGATGGCCTGGACCCTCCTGCTCGGCTTCGTGGCCCTCACCCTGGTCTTCGTGTGGATGCTGCTCGTCCGCTATCAGATCGGTGCCCTCGAGGACCGGCTGGGCAGCGGGGAGCTGGACATGGCGTTGCGCCAGCGCCAGGCCGAGGGTGCGCCCGAGGACGAGGACGAGGCGGCCTGATGGGCTACGTCGTCGCCGGCTACGTCATCGTGCTCTCGCTCCTCTTCCTCTACGGAGTGCAGCTGGTGTGGCGTCGGAGGCGGCTCACCCGGGCGGTGGAGCGGTTCGAGCTCCTGGCGACGCCCGGTGACCGGCCCGGTGACCTGCCCAGTGGGCGGGGAGCCGCGCCGGGGCCAGGCCAGGATGCTCAGCCCCGGGCGGGGTCCGCAGGCAGCCGATGACCCAAGACCCCCAGCTGACGAGGGCCACCCATCGGATGCGGTACGCCGTGGTCGGCATCGTCATCGCCGGGTCGCTGGCCTTCTTGATGGTCAAGGGCCTCGGCACCTCGCTCAACTTCTACCTGCCCGCCGATCAGGCCGTGCAGCAGGAGGCGAGCCTCGGCGGCCGGACGTTCAACCTCGAGGGCACGGTGCGGGCCGGCTCGGTCCACCCGACCCCGGACGGTGTCGACTTCGTGGTCACCGCCGGAGCGACCGAGGTGCGGGTCGAGAACACCGGGAGCCCGCCCGGGCTCTTCCAGCCGGGCATCCCGGTCATCGCCGTGGGCCACTTCGCCGGCTCGACCTTCGTCTCCGACCAGATCCTGGTCAAGCACTCGTCGACCTACATCGCCCAACACCCGGACCGGGTCGCCGCCCCGAACGGTTCCAAGCGATGACCGGCGCCGGACGCGGCACCTCCGGTCCCGACCGGTGAACGGCACCTTCGGCCACACCGGCGTCCTGCTCGGTTTCGCGGCGGCGGTGGCCGGCGTGGCGGTGATCGCCGTCGGCCTGGCCCGGGGCCGGGCATCGACCCTGCGCAGCGGCCGGCTCTACGCTCCCCTCGTGCTGGTGGGCGGCGTCGTCGCCCTGGTGGCGATGGAGCACGCGCTGGTCATCCATGACTTCTCCCTGGCCTACGTGGCCGACAACAACAGCCGGGCCACCCCGCTCCTCTACTCGTTCACCGGGCTGTGGTCGGCGCTGGCCGGGTCGATCCTGCTGTGGGGGGTCGTGCTGGGCGGGTATGCCACCGCCATGGTGTGGCGCTTCCGGCGACGGTCGGCCGACGAGCTGGTGGCGTGGGCCACCCTGGTGGTCTACGTGGTGGCGGCCTTCTTCTTCGGGCTGATGCTCGGGCCGGCCGATCCGTTCAGACATGTGGCCGGGGCCGTCCCGACCGTCGGGCTGGGGCCCAACACGCTGCTCCAGAACAACCCCCTCGTGCTCATCCACCCGCCCATGCTCTACCTGGGGGTGGTGGGATTCACCCTCCCGTTCGCCTTCGCCGTGGCCTCGCTGATCACCGGCCGGCTCGACGACGACTGGCAAGGGGAGACCCGCCGCTGGACGCTGTTCGCCTGGGCCTTCCTCACTATGGGCATCCTGCTGGGCGCCTGGTGGTCGTACCAGGTGTTGGGCTGGGGAGGCTTCTGGGGCTGGGACCCGGTCGAGAACGCAGCCCTGCTGCCCTGGTTGGTGGGCACTGCCTACCTGCACTCGGTGATGGTCCAGCAACGCCGCGGCCTCCTGCGCATCTGGAACCTGTCGTTGGTCGTGGCCGCCTTCAGCCTGACCATCCTCGGGACGTTCCTCACCCGGTCGGGGGTCATCCAGTCGGTGCACTCGTTCTCGAACTCGACCATCGGGCCGCTCCTGTTGGGATTCTTCGGGCTGGTGCTGGTCACCGGCGTCGGCCTCATCGCCTGGCGCGGCGACCGCCTCCGGTCACCGGGAGGGATCGACTCGCCCGTCAGCCGGGAGGGCGCCTTCCTGGCCAACAACCTCCTCTTCGTGGCGTTCGCCTGCGTGGTCCTGTTGGGGACCGTCTTCCCCCTCCTGTACGAGGCACTCGGCGGCGGACAGGTGGCGGTGGGCGCCCCCTACTTCAACCGGTTCTTCGTCCCGGTCGGCCTCGGCCTGCTCTTCCTGATGGCGGTGGCCCCGGCGCTGCCGTGGCGGAAGACGTCGGTCGAGACGATGCGGGGGCGGCTGGCCGCCCCGGCGGCGGCGGGCGTGGCGGTGGTGGCGGTGTGCGTCCTCGCCGGTGTCCACGGCATCGAGCCGCTGCTGGCCTTCGGACTCGGCGCCTTCGCCGCCGGGTCGGCGGTCCGGGCGCTGGTGCTGTCGGTGCGGGGTGCCTGGAGGGGGGCGCGCTCGTCCGGCACCGCACCGGTGCGCTCGGTGCTCGCCGGCTGGCGCGGGCTGGTCGGCCGGGCCAACGGGGGGATGGTGGTCCACGTCGGCGTGGTGGTCATCGCCGTAGGGCTGGCGGCGGCCACCTCGTTCCTCCATCGGGGCGAGCTGCACCTGGCCAGGGGGAAGTCGGGCACGTTCGCCGGCCATACGGTGACCTTCGTCGGGACTCGCAACGTCGTCTCGCCGTCCCACTCTGCCCTCGAGGCGGTCCTCCGCGTCGACGGGGGAGGCGTTTTCCGCCCGGCCCTCTCCACGTTCGGCGCCGGTTCGACCCCGGTGGGCACGCCGGCCATCGACTCGGGCTGGAGGGACGACGTGTACCTGACCATCACCTCCATCCCCGACACGGGCGGGGTGTGGACGTTCGGTGTCGTCGAGCAGCCGTTGGTCATGTGGTTGTGGATCGGGGCGGGGCTGGTCGCCGCCGGCTCGGTGCTGTCCGCCATCCCCGGGCGGAGGCGTCGTCCCACCGACCCGGTGTCGGCCCCTTCCGCCGGCGCCGACCGCCCTGCAGTGCCGCGTGGCGGGGGCGGTGCCGCGGGCGGTGACACTGTCCCGGGCCACCGGCGCGAGTCGGGGGCGGACCCGGTCCCGGTGGGGGCCGGTGATCCCCCGTGACCGGGGATATGGGACCCGAAGGCGGCGCCCCGGCGAGGCACACGGCGCGCTGGGTGGGGATCGCCGTGCTGGCCGTCGCCGCCGGCCTGGTCGCCGTGTTGGCCACCCGGCCCCCGGCGGCGGTCTCCGAGGTGCAGAGTCCGTTGGTGGGGAAGCCGGCGCCGTCCGTGGCCGGGACCACTGTCACGGGAGCCCACTACTCGCTCGACCCCGCCCCCGGTCGGTACACCGTGGTCAACTTCTTCGCCAGCTGGTGCGAGCCGTGCCAGACCGAGGGCCCCGATCTGGTTCGATTCCAGTTCGAGCACCAGTCGGCGGGCGACGCCTCGATGGTCAGCGTGATCTTCGACGACACGGTGGGCGCGGCCCGGGACTACCAGGCCCAACTGGGAGCCACCTGGCCGACCTTGGCCGACCCGGGCGGGAGACTGGCCCTGAGCTTCGGGGTGAGGGCCCCTCCCTCCACCTTCGTGATCGCCCCCGACGGCCGGGTGGTGGCCTACATCGTGGCCCCGGTGTCGGCGTCGGACCTCGACAAGATCATCGCTGACGCCCGGGCCACCAATCCGTGACCATCCGGAAGTTCCCCTTGTGGTCGGTGCTGGCCGTCGTCCTGGTAGTCGCCCTGGTGGTCGGTAGCGGCGTCCTCCGGTCCGCTCCTCCGTCTGCGTCCCAGCGCGCCCTCGCCATCGAGTCGGTGGTGCGCTGCCCGAGCTGCGAGGACCTTTCGGTGGCCACCTCCAGTGCGCCGACCGCGCTCACCGTCCGGTCCACGGTCCGACAGCTCATCGCCGAGGGCCGAACCGACCAACAGGTCAAGGACTATCTGGTCGCCCGCTACGGCCCGGCCATCGTGCTGGAGCCTCCGGCCAGCGGATGGTCGCTGCTGGTATGGCTGCTGCCACTGCTCGGTGGGCTGGTGGCCACGGCGGCCGTAGCCGGCGTGCTGGTGCGGCGACGGCACGCGGTGGACGCCGGACCGGCCGGCGGCGACGGCACCGAACCGCTCGACGGGGCGGCGCTCGAGGAGCGTCGGAGGTTCCTCCGTCTGTCGCTGGCCGACGCCGATGCCGAGTACCTGGCCGGCGATCTCTCCGACAAGGACTATTTGGCCCTGCGCCACCGCGACATGCTCCGACTGGCGGCGCTGGAATTGCGCACGGCCGAGGTGAACGGAGCGGACGCCGTCAGCCCGACCCGGGACGTGATCGTTGCCGACCCTCTGGTGGGCGCCGGCGGGTCGGCACCCGGGGGCCGATCGGGAGCGACTGCGGACCGTGCTCCCGCCGGCCCGGCGGGCCAGGAGGTCGCCCCGGCGTCGAAGCGGGGCCGCCGCAGCCGCCGCAGCCGGTGGTATCTCGGTGGGGCGGTGGCCGCCTTCGGCGCCGCGCTGGTCGTCGGCGTGTCCCTGTTCGCCACCAACCGACTCCCGGGGCAGACCCCTACCGGCAGCGTCAGCCTGACCCAGGACCAACTGGTGGCGCAGTCCCTGACCCGGGCGGCCGCTCTCGAGAACCAGGGCCAGGCCGGCCAGGCCGCCCAGCTCTACCAGTCGGTGCTCGACGGGCACCCCAGCAACGAGGTGGCGCTGGCCCAGCTCGGTTGGCTCGAGTACCAGACCGGTCGCTCCGGCGGGAGCGCCTCCCTGATCGGCGACGCCCGGGCCAAGCTGAACCAAGCGGTGCGGCTGGACCCGGGCGACCCCGCCGCCCGGCTCTACCTCGGGACCGTCCTGTGGCAACGGGACGGCAATGCGGTGGCGGCGGCGGAGCAGTACCGTCGGTTCCTCGCCGACGGGCCGCCGCCGGCCATCGTGGACCAGGCGGCCCCGCTGGTGCGGCAGGTCTACCAGGCGGTCGGGCTCCCCGTTCCGCCCCAAGTGGCCGGGAGCTGATCTCCCTGGAGCTGACTTGAGCTCAGTTGTCCCTCCAACCGGCGGCCTGGTTGGCCAGGGCCGCGCCCAGCTGATCGGCCAGGGCGACGGCGACGACACACCGTTCCTGGGAGATCGGCTCCGCCGGCGTCGGGGTGAGGATGAACGTGCCCAGCACCTCGCCGCCGCCCCGCACCGGAAGCTCGACCTGCCTGGTCGGGAGACCGACCGATGCCGTCGGCCAACGGACCGGGTTCAGCCGGACGGTGCCATCGGTCTGGATCCATGCCCCCTTCCCCGAAGGCGGTTCCCTTATGAAGCGACAGTCCTGGAGGGAGAGGAGCTCTCGGAGCTGTGTGGCGACGTTGATCAGGACGAACTCGGGGTCCTCTCCCTTGACGATCTGCTCGCCGACCCCGTGGATGCGGGCCAACCCGTGACGCCCCTCGACCGCCGCCGTGCGGTACCTCCGCCCGCGGGCGGCCAGGTCCCCCACCAGCAGCCCGACGAGCACGAAGAGCAGCTCGGTGGTCAGGTCGGCTTGATCGTGAATACGGAACGATTGGTAGGGGCGGGTGAGGAAGAAGTCGAAGGACGCGGCTGAGACGAGGGCGGCAACGGCCGCCGCCCCGCGGTTGCCGGACGAGGCGATGGTGACCGTGACCACCACGAAGATGAGTGCGTCGTTGGCTGCACTGAGATGGCCCCGCACCAGCACGAGGAGCAGGGCGGTGGCGATCGGGCCGAGCACGGCCAGGACCCAGATCATCCACGGGCGGGTGATCAGGGCGCCGATCGTCGACCGGATCCGCTGGAAGGTGGGAACGGTGCGGGAGCGTCGGGCAGGCTCAGTTGGCATCGGAGGACTCGGTCACCGAGCGGAGCTCGTAGGTGGGGTTGATGATGGCCAGCCTGTTGTGGTGCTTCCCGACCATTCCCTCGGCGACGAGGAGTGAACCGCTCCTGATGCCACTGATGGACCGCCGGCCGAGGAAGACCAGCGTGATGGCGTGCCCGCTGTTGTCGACCAGGACGCATTCGAGACTCTGGGCGTGGGCCCACGGCTGGACCCGCAAGGTCTTGACCCTCCCGGCGATCCGGGTCCGGGTCCGCCAGGTGAGCTGCGAGATCGGGGTGGTGTCAGGGATGTCGGGTTCGGCCTCACGCCGGTGGCTGCTCCGGGCGGCGGCCGGACGCTTGGTCCGGTGGGGCGGGTCGGACAGGAGGTCCAGGGACATCTCCTGTTCGATCCCCGGCGCCACCAGAAACGGGACGATGGTGGCGTTGACGTGGGACAGCTGACTGACCACCTCGACGATCTGGTCGGCGGTCTGATCATGCAGGATGCGGCGCCAGGCCTTTCCATAGGAACGCCGCGGCAACAAGATGCTCACCTCGGTCTCGCCATCGGCCAGTTCAGCTGCGAGTTCGAGCGAGGCCCGGGTGAGCCGGCGGTCCGGGCAGTCGATCACATCGAGGGGGAGCCGGGACAGGCCCACCTGCTGCCAGCGATCGATGAGCACCTCGGCTCGGGTGTGGTCGATGTTGAAATGGACCGCGCGCAGGTCGTCAGGGGTCAGGCTGCGGGCGTACTGGATGGCCCGTGCGGTGGCCAGGTCGATCCGGTCGATCAGGATCACCACGACATTCCGGCGGAGTATGCGAGCTTCGCAGGCCTGGATGGCGGCCCCCTCTTCGAGGACCGCATCCTCGCTCCGGTATTCCCGGTTGGTTCGGACCAATGCGTAGACGAGGAGGGGCATGACCACGACGACCACCCATCCTCCCTGGCCGAATTCGGCGATGGCAAAGACGACCACGATGACCGCGCACACCACTGAGGCAACGGCGTTGACCGCCACACCCTTCCGCCAGTGCTCGTCCCGGTTGGTGAGATGGTGCTTGGCCATCCCGGCCCCCGCCATGGTGAAGCCGGTGAACACCCCGATGGCGTACATCGGGATGAGGGCCGAGACCCTCGCCCCGGTCACCAGGAGCAGCACGATCGACGCGGTGGCGAGCAGGAGGATGCCGTTGGAGAAGACCAACCGGTGGCCGCGGACGGTGAGCATGCGGGGCAGGAACGAGTCTTCGGCCACGAAGCTCACCAGAAATGGGAACCCGGTGAAGCTGGTGTTGGCCGCCAGGATCAGGATCAGGGCGGTGGCCGTCTGGAGCATGTAGAAGAGGAACTGGCCGGCCGGGCTGGTCCCATAGACGAGCTTGCCGATCTCGGACACCACGGTAGGTGTGCCGGAGGTGAACGGAAGCGAGTGGGTGAGCGCCGCCAGTACGGACACTCCGAGGAACATGGCACCGAGGATGGAGCTCATCAGCAACAGGGTTGTGCGGGCGTTGCGCGCCTGGGGAACCCGGAAGATGCTGACCCCGTTGGAGATGGCTTCGGTTCCGGTCATGGCCGAGCTGCCCTGGGCGAAGGCCCGGAGCAGGTAGAAGGCCGATATCCCGAGGATCAGCCCCCCGGTGGCATGGCCGAGGGGCATCGTTCCGTGACCCTGTGGGGCATGGGGGAGCCCGGTCGTGGCTTCCTTGACGAGCCCGGTCACGATCAGGGCCGCCATGTTGGCTATGAAGAAGTACGTCGGAATGGCGAACACCCGCCCCGCTTCCCGGATGCCCCGGAGATTCCCGTAGGCCAGCACCACCACGAAGGCGATCGACATCGGGACGGCGTCGTGACTGAGGGCCGGGATGGCGGAGATGATGGCGTCGGAACCGGCTGCCACGGACACGGCCACCGTGATGGTGTAGCTGATGAGGAGCGCGGCCCCGGCGATCTGGGCCACGTTGGGACCGAAGTTGTCTCGGCTCACCACATAGGAGCCGCCCGCCTTCGGATACGAGCGGACGACATCCCGGTAGCAGATGGTGACGACCGCCAGTACGGCCAGGATGACCGCAGTCAGCGGAGTCACCAGCGAAAAGGCGGCGAGCCCTCCGATCGGGACGAGGACCCGGATCATCTGCTCACTGGCGTAGGCCGAGGACGACATCACATCCGAAGAGAGCACGGCCAGGGCGGTCGGCTTGCCCAGTCGCTGTCCGGCCAGCTGATCACTCACCAACGGGGGTCCGAGCAGTCTGCGCTTCACCCGGTACCGGAGGCTCTCGGGCAGATTGGCGGCCACCGTGGTGTCGGTCCGGGCCGGCAGCCGTGTCAGGTCGTGCTCGGACAGCCTCCGTTCACCCGTGCTCGTGACGTCGGCATCCGGCATGGCCATGGTCTAGCCCCTCGAGGCAGTGGGAGCCACCAGGCCGAGGCCGGGCCCCCCGACACCCTTCAGACGGTGGCGCGCACCAGCAGAACCGCTTCGTCCCCGACCCGGTCAGGTCCGCAACGCCCGCAGGCCGCCCACCACGTCGGCGAAGACCGCCTCGAACGCCCCGATGTCGGCGTCGGTGGTCGACCAGCCCACCGACAGGCGCAGGGAGCGCTCGGCGTCGACGCCCATGGCCTCCAACACCGCTGACGGCTCCAACGTCTCCGACGAGCACGACGAGCCCGAGTGGACGGCCACTCCAGACTGGTCGAGTCCGAGCAGCACCGGTTCGGCCTCGACGCCCTCGATGCCGAGGCACACGATGTGGGGAAGGCGGTGCACCGGATCACCCAGCGCATGGACGCCGGCAACGTCCAGGGCCGACTGCCGGAGCGAATCGGTCTGCGACCGGGAGACGGCCGCTTCGGCCTCCACCGTCCCCGGGGCCGCCAGGACCGAGGCCGCCGCGCCGAAGCCGATGGCACCGGCCACGTTCTCCAGTCCGGCCCGGCGCGCCCGCTCCTGGTCGCCCCCGACCATCAACGACTCGAAGCGCAGCCCCGAGCGCACGATCAGCGCGCCTACGCCGGCCGGCCCTCCCAGCTTGTGGGCCGACACCGACACCAGGTCGGCACCGAGGCTCCCGAGGTCGAGGGGGACCCGTCCGGCGGCGGCGGCGGCGTCGACGTGGGTGAGCACTCCCTCCCCCCGGCAGTGCTCGACGACCTCGGCCACCGGCTGCACCGTTCCGACCTCGTGGTTGCCCCACTGGCAGTGCACGAGCGACGGCTTGCGGCCGTGCGCCGATCGGCACCGGCCGATGGCGTCCTCGACGGCCCCGACCTCGATGCGGCCGAGTGTGTCCACGGTGATGGGCACCACCAGCCCCGACCGCGCCGAGGCGTCGCGGACGGCCGAGTGCTCGACCATGGCACAGGCCAGCGGCCCCGGGTCGGCCCGGGTGGCACCCCACACCGCGGCGTTGACGGCCTCGGTCCCACCCGAGGTGAAGATGACCTGGCGGGGTCGCACGCCGAGCAGATCGGCAACCTGGTCGCGGGCCTCTTCCAAAATGGCCCGGGTCATGCGCCCCTCGGTGTGCACCCGGCCCGGGTCGGCGGCGATGCCCTCGCCTTCCCAGGCCTCCATGGCGGCGCGGGCCTCACGTCGTAGCGGAGTGGTCGAGGCGTGGTCGAGGTAGTGGCGGGCCAACAGCGGGCTCTGCGGTCAGACCACGGCGGCGCAGGCGTCGTCCCCACGGGCGCGTGACGAGGACAGCACGACCGGCACGATTCCTCCGGGATCCTCCCCGCACAGGCCGGCCAGTAGCCCTTTGACCATGCCCCGGTCCACCGCGCAGAGCACCGGGTACTGCGAGGCGGCATTGCCGAACGGGCAGTTGTCCGCCACCACCGCGGTGCTGGCGCCCTGGTCCTCGGCATGGGCGGCGAACCCGTGGGCGGTGAGCGTGTCGGCGATGGCATGCATGGCGGTCCGCAGCGAGCGCTGCCCATCGCCGGGTGACATCTGACCGGCGAGCGTGCGGCCGTACTCTTCGCCCACCCGCTCGGCCATGCCCTCGGCCGCCCCCGGGCCGAGGAGTTGGAGAGCCTCCTGCAGCAGGAGGACCAGGAGGTCGTCCCGCCGGGTGAGGAGGTCGAGGGTCGGGTCGTTGCCGATGGCCCGGAACCGCTTGGACGGCCGGCCGGCGCCGTTTCCGGCGGCGCGCTCCATGGTGATCTCCACGTAGCCGCCGGTGGCCAGCCGCTCGAGATGGTGGCGGGCCACGTTCGGGTGCAGGGAGAACCGGGCCGCCACCTCGGAGGCGGTGGTGCCCGGGTTGGAGCGGACGAACAGGTAGATCTCCCGCCGGGTCGGATCGCCGAAGGCGGCGGTCACCGCGGTCACCGCCGCGGAGAAATGGCTGTCCGACTCGGCCGTGTCGGCTCTCGGGCCCGATGCTCCCGGGTCGGGGGCCGGCCCGATGCCGGCGTTGGCGCTGTCCGGGTCGGTTGACACGCCCCCTAGTCTACCGGTGGCGCCGAAATTTCCTGAGGAGAACCCAGATGTCCATCGACGAGTCCCAGGTCAGAGCGACCCTTGCCGGAGTCGTCGACCCCGAATTGCGGCGTCCGCTGGGCGAGTTGGGCATGATCGGAGGGGTGCAGGTCAAGCGTAAGCGGGTGGCCGTCGAGCTCGCCCTCCCGGTGGCCCACTACCCCCAGGTCGACGAGCTGATCCGCCGGGTCAGAGACGCCGTCGGGTCGCTGCCGGGCGTCGAGGAGGTGGCGGTCGAGCCAGAGGTGATGGACGAGGCGCCCCGGGCCCGGCTCCGGATGCTGCTCCGGGGCGAGCCGGTCGACGGGGGGACGCAGCACGCGCCCGACGAGCCCCATGCCCACGGCGGTCAGCTCGGGCACGAAGAGGGCCGGCCCAACCGCTTCATGCTCCCGCGCTCGAAGACCCGGGTCATCGGCGTCTCGTCGGGGAAGGGGGGGGTCGGCAAGTCGTCGGTCGTCGTCAACCTCTCGGTGGCCCTGGCCCGCATGGGCTACGACGTCGGGATCCTCGATGCCGACGTCTACGGCTTCTCCGTCCCGAAGATGCTCGGGGTGGAGTCGGACCCCTTGATCATCGGGGACCTGGTGGTGCCCCCCACCGCCCACGGCGTCCGCTGTCTGTCCATGGGCTATTTCGTCCCCGACGACACCCCGGTCATCTGGCGGGGACCGATGTTGCACAAGGCCCTCGAGCAGTTCCTGGTCGACGCCTACTGGGGCGAGCCCGACTTCCTGGTGATCGACATGCCCCCGGGCACCGGTGACGTCACCCTCTCGCTCGGGCAGTACCTCACCAAGACCGAGGTGTACGTCGTGACCACTCCCCAGCCGGCGGCCGAACGGGTGGCCCAGCGATCCGCCTACGCCGCCCGCAAGTTGAAGTTGTCGGTGCGCGGGGTCATCGAGAACATGAGCTGGTTCACCGGCGACGACGGGGTGCGCTACGAGCTGTTCGGCGCCGGGGGCGGGCGCCAGCTGGCCGACGAGCTGGGTGTGCCGCTCCTGGCCCAGGTGCCGTTGCTGCCGCTGGTCCGCCAGGGCGGCGACGACGGGGTGCCGGCGCTGATCGCCGACCCGGACAGCGAGGCGGCCGCCATCTTCGATCAGCTGGCCACCTCGCTGACCGAGCTCGGGCCGGCCCGTGTCTACCGCAAGGAGCTCACCGTCCACTGACCGAACGGGCCGGGACGGTGAGGGTCAGCCCCACCCGGCACGGGTGGCGGGAATCCCGCTGGTGCCGTCGGGACCGGGGACCACCCCGAGCACCTGGTGGACGGCGAGCCCGCCGTCGTCGAAGCCGTTGGCCGAGGCGGCCATGTACAACCTCCAGATGTCGGCCCGGGGCCGACCGACCAGCGCCACCGCCTCGTCCCAGTGGTGCTCGAGGTTGGCCACCCAGTGGTGCAGGGTCCGCGAGTAGTGCTCGCGCAGCGACTCGACGTCCCTGACCTCGAAGCCGGCCCGCTGCATGGCCCTGACCACCTCGGCCACATCCAGCAGCTCGCCGTCGGGGAACACGTACCGGCCGACGAAGGTCCGGCGTCCGAGCACCGAGCCTCCCGGCTTGGAGATGGCATGGTTGCACAGCCTCCCGGTGGGCCCGAGCAGCTGGCGGAGGGTGTCGAAGTAGCGGGCCATCCTGGCCGAGCCGACGTGCTCGAACATCCCGATGGACGAGATGGCGTCGAACGCTTCGCCGCCCAGGTCGCGGTAGTCCTGCAGGCGGATCTCCACCTGGTCGCCCAGACCGGCCTCCGTCACCCGGCGCCGGGCCTCGTCGACCTGCTCCCGGCTGAGGGCCACCCCGACCACCCGGGCCTGGTGGTGCCGGGCCGCGTGGATGGCCATCGATCCCCATCCGCACCCCACGTCCAGCAGTCGGGCCCCGGGCCGCCGGTCGAGGCCCAGCTTGCGGCAGATCAGTTCGTGCTTGGCCCCCTGGGCCTCTTCGAGGGTGGCCTCCTCGGAGGTGAACCGGGCACACGAGTAGGTCATGCTCGGGCCGAGCACCAGGCGGTAGAAGTCGTTCCCCACGTCGTAGTGGTGGCTGATGACCCGGGCGTCCCGCGAGGGCGAGTGCCGCCGCCCGACCGGCCGGCACTCCTCGGGCGGAGCCGGGAGCGGGGGTCCGAGGGCCCCGGACCGGCGGGCGGCATCGACCGCGGCCGGCAGGGCCCGCAGTCCCATCTGGCGCAGGTCACGCCGGGGTGCCCCGCGGAGCGCCCGCAGGAGGGCGAAGAGGTCCCCGTCCACCGAGAGGTCGCCGGCGACGAAGGCCCTGGCCACCCCCAGTTCGCCGGGGGCCCACAGGATCCGCCGGATGGCATCTACCGATCGGATCCGCACCGTCCCGACTCCGTCCGCCGGGCCGATGTGGCTCGCGTCCCAGAATTCGAAGCGCACCGGGACGTCGTCGCCCACCAGGACCTCGATCAGTGGGGCCAGGGCGTCGGCGGCACGGCCCCGGACGGATGGCCCGTGTGGGCCGCGTGGGTCTGGTGCCCCGGGGGGTCCGGCCCCGGCCCCAACGGCGGCCACGCTGGCGTCGGTTGCTTCCGGGGTTGGCGCCTGCGCTCTGGACGGGGCTGCCCGGTGGGATACCTGGGTGACCATGGCGACCTCCTTGACCGGTGCTCATCGTTCAAGTCGGGTCCGATCCTATGGCGATCAGGTCGCCGACGCGCCTGCTCCGGTTGGGCCGCCGAGTGGGCCGCCGAGTGGGTGGCTAGCAGCTGAACCGGCCCACCGCTCGGTCTACA
>DATBOO010000200.1:0-2139 GCA_036553725.1 Acidimicrobiales bacterium
GGCCGGGCCGGCCGCCGGGGCATCGATACCGTCGGCCACGCCGTGGTCCTGTGGTCGGCGGCCACCACTTTCTCCCTGGTGGCCCGGACCGCCATCGCCCCGCCACCTGATCTGGTCTCCTCCTTCCACCCCACCTACAACCTGGCCGTCAACCTCGTCCGCCGGTGGTCGCGGGAGGAGGCCCACGGGCTCCTGGCTGCCTCCTACGGGCAATGGCAGGCGCCCCCCGGCTCCGTGTCGTTGGTCGCCCTGCTGGACCGGCGGCTGGCCATCCTGGAGGCGCGGGGCTTCATCGAGGGTTGGCACCTGACCGAACCGGGCCACGCCTTGGCCTCCATCTACCATGAGTCGGACCTGCTGGTGACCGATGCCCTCCGGCAAGGACTGTTCGACGGGCTCGATCCCGCCGCACTGG
The DNA here is from genome assembly GCA_036553725.1 of Acidimicrobiales bacterium. Lineage (GTDB taxonomy): Bacteria > Actinomycetota > Acidimicrobiia > Acidimicrobiales > RAAP-2 > Bog-756. The sequence goes on from DATBOO010000200.1 coordinate 416, forward strand.
CCGGGGTGGTCTCGGCGGTCACCTTCGAGGCCCGTCGGACCGGGGAGGACGAACGCGCGCCGCGCCAGCAACACGTCGTCGATCGACTGGCCAGGCTCAGCGCTCTGGCCGGTGACCTCCGGGCGGACGAGCGCCGGGTGGGTCTCCGCCGCACCCGGCGCCCCGACGCCGGACTGGCCCGGGCCGTCATGGGGTGGGCCGGCGGATCCAACCTCGACTCGGTCCTGCGGGAGGCTGACGTGGCTCCCGGTGACTTCGTCCGGAACATCCGCCAGTTGATCGACCTCATGCGACAGCTGGCCCAGGTGGCCCCGGATCCGGCCACCCGGGAGGCCGCCCAACTGGCCGTGGCGTTGCTCAGGCGGGGGGTGGTGGGGGCGGACGATCCGGCCTCGCTGGGGTCCGCGCCTGACCCGCCGGTCCCGTCGTAGTGTGATCCGGGCATGTTCCCCTACGCCGTGGAGACCTTCAGCACTGACGAGGAGGACATCCTCCGTCGCTACGTCACCAATCTCGACCGGCCGGTATTTGCCCTGGTCAACCTGCCCGAAGTCGTAAAGGGAGCCCTGTTCGCCCGCTACTCGCGGTCCCCCAAGAGCCTGCGCCGATTGTTCCTCGACGAGTTCGTGGGCGAGTTGGACATCTCCGGCGACGTCACCGTCGACGCCACCGTCGGGGTGGAGCGGGCGGAACAGCTCTACGAGAGGGTCTTCTTCGAGTACGGGGACGATTCGGTGGCCCAGCTCGGTGGGGTCCACCTGGCCTGCGAACAGGCGTCCAACGTCCTGACCAAGGTGCTCGAATGGGGGAGGCTCATGGCCTACCTCGAGCAGTCGACCCGCTACATCGCCTACAACAACCGCCTGAGCACCGGTCACTACCGCTACTACCGCGACCCCGGCCTGCTCGACTCGCCTCTGGGCGCCCGCTACGTCGGGGACATGGATCGGATGTTCGACACCTACGGCGAGCTGCTCGACGCGGCTCAGGCCTGGCTGGCGGCGCGGCACCCGCGCCAGCCCGGCGACTCCGACTTCGTCCACCGCCAGGCGGTCCGGGCCAAGGCCCTCGACGCCCTCCGCGGGCTCCTGCCGGCCGCCTCGCTGTCCAATGTGGGCATCTACGGCACAGGCCAGTCCTACGAGATGCTCCTGCTCCGCTTGCGGTCGCACCCGTTGGCCGAGGCCCGCAACTATGGCGATCTGATGCTGGAGGAGCTCCGCAAGGTGATCCCGTCCTTCCTGCAGCGGGTGGATCTCCCGGATCGTGGCGGTGCCTGGACCGCCTACCTGGATCGGACCCGTCGGGACACCGGACGGTTGGTCGAGGAGTTGTTTCCGGATCTCGTGACGCCCGTCGACCACCCGGTCGGCGGTCCCGCGGGGCAGCCGTCGGTCACGCTCCTCGACTTCGACCCCGATGGCGAGGAGAAGGTCATCGCCGCCATCTGCGCGCCTCTGACCGACCGGCCCGAGGAGGAGGTGCTGCGCCGGGTGGGCCTGCTCGGCGCCGACGAGAAGCGCTCCCTCCTCCGGGCCTACGTCGGGGACCGGTCCAACCGCCGCCACCGACCGGGCCGGGCCCTCGAGCGGACCGGCTACCGCTTCGACGTGGTCACCGACTACGGCGCCTTCCGCGACCTCCAGCGCCACCGGATGCTCACCGTCGAGTGGCAGTCGCTCGGGACCACGCTGGGCTACGACGTCCCCGAGGTGGTCGAGGAG
>DATBOO010000205.1:0-2943 GCA_036553725.1 Acidimicrobiales bacterium
GTCCGCGTAGGCACCCGGGTCCACGAAGACCTTGCTGAGATGGGTCAGGTCAGCCAGACTCACTGCTACATCCCCCGGTTATGATTCTACCGTCACCTGGGAGAACCAAGTATGACTGACGGTCCGCCGAACATCGATCCCGCTGAACGTCCGCGATCTCGGCCAGCTGTCCCGAATCTCACGAGGCCGCCGGAGCCCGGGCAGATGAGTCGCCGATCTGGTGAGATCCCATCGCCGCGTGGATGGCGCGAGGCCCGAATCCTGGAGCGCGTCAATGCCATACCCGAAGGGTTCGTGCGCACCTACGGCGACATCGACCCGGCGGCACCCCGCCTGGTCGGGCGGGTTCTCGCCACGACTCAGGTAGACCTCCCATGGCACCGGGTGGTCCGGGCTGACGGCACTCTGCCGATGGGGGCGGCCCAGCTGGCACGCCTACGGCGCGAAGGAGTCCCGCTCCGCGGCGACCGGGTTCGTCTGGCCGAGGCGCGGATGCCGAACTGATCACTCGGGCAACCCGTCGTCGCATGACCCCTCCCACCGGCTCAGCCCTTGACGAACCGGATGCGCTCGACCTGCCGATCCCAACCACTCGCAGTCCAGAACGCCGTGGCCAGGGGTTCTGTCTCGACGACGATCGCCTGCAGGCGAACGGCGCCCTGTTCGGAAAGACCGGCCTCTGCCTGGTGGAGCAGCTGGCGGGCAACACCCAGACGGCGGTGTGACGGTGCCACCACCAGACGGTAGATGGAGCCTCGCCAGCCGTCCCAGGCGGCGATCACCGACCCCACGAGGCGATGGCCGTCCTCGGCGACGATCACTGCTCTCGGATCACGCTCCATGAGAATGCCCAGGCTCGTAGCGTCGTCGGTGTGGGTCGGCCCTGCATCGGCCTCGGTCCAGAGCAGTAGTACGGCATCGACGTCAGAAGCGCGTCCGGTGCGAATCGTGGGAGGCATCGGCTCAGGTTACAAACTTGGCTTGCTCTCGGGGAGGGTCGGCACTACCGGTGTCGGCGTCGCGTCCCGCCGACTCCACGGGCGATGATCGAAGGCCATCCCTCACGGGCCGTGGGCACGGTGGGGCCCCAGCCGGTCGCCGTCCTGAAGGCGGAATTGGCGAGGCGTTGCGACCGGGACGCGGGCTCGGTCCGGCTTCCCCCCAGCCTGGCGGCCAGACTCCCGATGTCGCGCAACCGCGGCCGGCCGAGTGATTCAGCCAGGACCGCGTGGAGCTCGCGGCGGCGGAGAGGAGTGTCGTCTCCCACGTTGTAGATGCCGGCCGGAGCATTCAGTGCGGCGACCACAGCCGGACCCAGGTCGTCACGGTGGATCGATGACATGTAACCATGGGGATCACCGATGGTTGGAGCGATGCCGAATCTCCCAGCCATGCGGACCATCTCGATGGAATGAATGGCGCCAGGTCCGTAGAACTGGGCGAAGCGCAGGACGACCCCGGCACGCCCACCCCCGGTGAATCGGGCGACCTGCGCCTCGGCCCCGAGCGCACTCCGGGTGATCCCGGTGGGTTGTGGCTCGACCTCCTCGGTGATCCATTCGTCTCCCCGGTCCGGGTAGAGGAATCCGATTGACTCCTGGACGAAATGGGCCGAACCGGCAGCCAGCGCGGCGCCGACCAGGTTCGCCGACACCACGCGGCGTATCCGGTCGTTCTCCTTCCACGCGCCCGGCAGACCGGCCCTGGTGAGGGACGGGATGTGCGTGGTCAGGTTGCACACCGCTTGGTGGTCGTCGACGGCGCGTCCGACCGCGGCCGGATCGAACAGGTCGACTTCGACCGGGCTCGCACCCCACGACCGGACCAGCTCGGCCTTCGCCGGGGTCCGGCTGCAGGCCGTGACGTCGTGCCCGGCGGCCACCAGGGCGCGGACTGCCTCGCTGCCGGCCACCCCGGTCGCTCCGCCGACGAAGACCTTCATCGCCCCGCCTCCCTCGACCGGGCGCTGCGCCCGGCGGTCATCGGATCCGTTCCCCCCCGGACGGCGGCCCACCCGTCAACCCGGCCAGGACCGCCTCCGGATCGGCGACGGTGAGGACCAGCCGGTCGAATTCCTCGCCGTTGAGCTCGACCACCAGGCCGGGACCCGTCCCGTGGACGACGGCGAAGTCCTTGCCGAACGAGCCCCGGCGGGTGCCTACGGCGATGACCCCGGGAATGCCGGTGCCCGGAGCTCGGATGCCGCGCAGTTCGGACCACACGTCATTGCTCGCCCGCAGGGTGCGGATCGACGATATCGGGACGACGATGTCGCCGTGGACGCCCTCGAGGTGCTCGGCCGCGGTGAGGTGGAGGGTGAGATGGTCGCCTGTAGCCTGGAGTTCGGCCATGGCCCGAGCATAGGATCACCGGGCCCGCCGGGGACCCCTGGGATTTCTATACTCCGAGGGTGAGCCCTCCATCCGATCCTGGGGCCCGGTCGTCCGATCCGTTCGAGTCGGCCATCGAGTCGCTGATGGCCCGGGAGTTCGAGGAGTCGCCGGTGATGGCGGCGGCACTGGGCCGGGACGGCTTCGACCACCGGCTCGACGACTGCTCCGCCGCCGGCTTCGAACGACGGACCGCGGGCGATCGGGACTGGCTGCGGCGGTTCACCGACTTCGATCCCGGCAGCCTCACCCCCGAGCAGGCCATCGACCGCGACCTGGTCATCGCCCAACTCGTACGAAGGGAGTCGCTGGCCGGGTGGGAGGAGTGGCGGCGTTCACCCGAGGGGTACCTCGAGACGGGGATCACCGAGCTCTTCCTGCTGGCCATGAGGCCGGAGGCCGAGCTCACCGAGGCTGCGGTGGCCAGGCTCCACGGGATCGGCCCGGTGCTCGACGAGGCCGAGAAGAACCTCGACCCGGCGCGGGCCAGCCGGTTGGTCGTCGATCGGAGCCTCGCCGGGTGCGTGGCCAACATCGGCTTCGCCCGGGAGGA
>DATBOO010000065.1:0-27200 GCA_036553725.1 Acidimicrobiales bacterium
GGCGCCGAACAGGACCCCGACGAATGGTGGTCGGCCATCGGTGCCGCCTCCCGGCAGGCGGTCGAGTCGGCCGCGGTACCGGCCGATGCGCTGATCGGGGTGGGGTGCACCGCCCAGTGGTCGGGCACGGTGGCGGTGGGCGCGGAAGGCGCCCCTCTGATGCGGGCGGTCATCTGGATGGACTCGAGGGGCAACAAGGCCATCCGCCAGGTGGCCGGCGGTCCGCTCAACGTCCTCGGGTACGACCCCCGCAAGATCTTGCGCTGGGTGCAGGTGACCGGCGGCGCTCCCGGGCTGTCCGGCAAGGACCCGGTCTCCCACATCCTGTTCCTGCGCGACCAGTTCCCCGATGTCTACCGGGAGGCGGTCACCTTCCTCGAGCCGGTCGACTACCTCAACCTCAAGTTGACCGGCCGGACCAGTGCCTCGTTCGACTCCATCGCCGCCCATTGGGTCACCGACAACCGGGACATCAACCGGGTCGACTACGACGACCGGCTGCTCGAGCTCACCGGACTCGACCGGTCCAAGCTCCCCGACCTGGTGCCGCCCGGGACCATCGTGGGGCCCCTCACCGCCGGAGCTGCCTCCGACCTCGGGGTGCCGGCGGGGCTGCCGGTGTCGGCGGGGTCGGGCGACGTGCACTCGGCGGTGTTCGGATCCGGGGCGGTGGCCGACTACGCCGCCCACCTCTATATCGGCACCTCGTCGTGGATCTCCGGCCACGTCCCCTTCAAAAAGACCGCGCCCACCAGCAACGTCGCCTCCATCCCGGCCGCCCTGGCCGGCAAATACGTCATCGTGGACGAGCACGAGACCGCCGGGGCGTGCCTCACCTTCCTGCGGGACAACCTGGGATTCGCCGATGACTTCGAGGCGATGAACGCCATGGTCGACGGCGTCCCGCCGGGGAGTGGCCGGGTGCTGTTCACCCCCTGGCTAAACGGGGAGCGGTCCCCGGTGGACGACCACACCGTGCGGGGCGGCTTCCACAACCTGTCGCTGTCCACCACCCGGGCCCAGATGGTCCGGGCGGTGTACGAGGGGGTGGCCCTCAACTCGAGGTGGCTGCTCGAGGCGGTGGAGAAGTTCGCCGGTCGCCGGCTCGAATCGCTGGCCTTCATCGGCGGCGGGGCCAACTCGGACCAGTGGGCCCAGATCCACGCCGACGTATTGGGCCGCGACATCCGCCAGGTGGCCGACCCGGTCCTGGCCAACGTGCGGGGGGCCGCGTTGATCGCGCTGGTCGCCCTAGGACGGGTGCGGGTCGAGCAGATACCGGACATGGTCGAGGTGCGGCGCACGTTCACCCCCGATCCGTCCACGGCCGCCGAGTACGACATCCTGTTCGGCGAATTCGTGAACCTCTACAAGCAGACCAGGGGCATCTTCAAACGGCTGAACCGGTTCTGATTTCCTTGCAGGAGCCCAACGGCTGGGCCGGTTACCCGGGCGCGGCTCACACCCCGGCGATCACGCCCTCCACCATCTGCACCGACCGGTCGAGGGAGAGATTCTCCAGGGCCCACTCCCTCGACCGCCGCCCGAGACCGGGGTCGGTGCGCCGCCAGTCGGCAAAGCGTTCGATGGCGTCGGCCAGTTGCGACGTGTCACCGGGACGCACGAGCTGGTCGGGGAATCCGCTCATCGAGTCGGCGATACCTCCGACGTCGAAGGCGACCACCGGCGTGCCGCAGGCCAGCGCCTCGCCGATCACCAGTCCCTGGGTCTCGGCCACGCTGCTCGGCACCACCACCAGGTCGGCCGCCCCCATCAGGGAGGCCACATCCGTTCGGCGTCCGAGATAGGTGGCGTTTCGTTCCCGCATCAACGCTTGCAGGCCGCCGAGGTAGAGCTGGTCGCGGGCGTCGCCGCACACCACGAGGTGCACCGGGGTCGTGGTGTGGTCCACGGCGTCGATGAGGACATGGGCGCCCTTGTTGTGCTCGACTCGCCCGGCGTAGAGGATCATTCGCTCGTCGGTTCCGACCCCGACCCCCCTCCGCACCTCGGCGCGCTCCCGGTCTCCCAGCGGAACGAAACGGTCGGGATCGATTCCGGTGGGAACGACCGTCGTCCGGGCCGGGTCGAGAGCGGCGGCTTCGGTCCAGCGTCGGGCCGCGTCCTGCGAGGGCGCGACCACCGCCGAGGCCCGCCGGATGGCCGTGTTGAGCCACTTCGGCTGACGGTTGGGTGGGGGAAGGTGGAGGTGGGCCACCACCGGTGCCCGCCCCCCGGCGGCCATCCCCAGCGCCACCGGGACGTGGCCGGCGCTGTGGACGTAGACCACCGATGGTCGGGTCAGCGCCCCTCTGACGACCGCCCCCAGGGCTCCGGCGGTGGTGGCCACGGGGGAGGCGCGGGTCGGCAGCGAGGCGCCGATCCTGGTGGTCGTCGCCGCCAGCGACTCCCACTCCGGCCAGAAGTCTCCCCTGCTCACGTACAACAGGTGCACCTCCCACCCCCGGCCGGCCAGGCCCTGGAAGATGGCCAGCTGGGCGGACTCGGTGCCCCCGATGGATCCCAGGTGGTCGCCGATGGTGAGGACCCGCTTGGCGGCCACCCCGGCCCTGGTCAACTCACGATGGTTGGGCCACCGGCGAGCACCACCCGCTCAGGTCCCGGCCGAGGAGCGCGCCGAGCGTGGCCACCTCGGAGTCGAACTCGGCCCCCAGCGATCGGCGGAGGTCAGGGTCGATCGGCGGGCGGGACTGCCTTCCGGCGTTGAGGGACTGCAGGCGGCCCCCGAGGGCCCGTCGGGCCTTCTGGTCCTGTACCGCCATCCGACCCAGACGCCGGACGAACGGGGGCGGCGACCGCAGCAGTCTCACCATCAGGCCGCTCCGGGCCACCTTGTTGGCGTTCACCACGGGGAGATCGGGCCGGAAGGTCTGATCGACGTCCAGGAACTCCAGCACGGCCTGGTAACAACCGGCGGTGTCGGCCACGAGGTCATCGAAGACCACGACGTGGACCTGCCCGGTGCCAAGGGCATCGAAGTACCGGGTGAGCTGCTCCGAGTAGTGCGCCACCGCCCGATAGCGGAGTGCCCAGACCGACTGGCAGGCGTCAGGGATGTGCTCACCCCGGAGCCGGGCTCCTTCCAGGGCCAGGGCCTCCCCGAAATCGGTGACGTCCTCGTCGCCCTGGAAGAGGAGCTCGCTGTGGAGGGAGTGCATCATGTCGATCGGATTGCGCAGGATGGCCACGATGCGGGCGTCGGGGGAGTAGGACGCGATCTCCGCGGCCGCCAGTTTCGAGACCAGATAGCCGATGGAGGCATCGAGCAGGTAGCGCTCATCGGTCGCCCGGTCGTAGTTGGAGAGGTACCGGTGGCTGTCCGGTCGCTGTTGGTTGCGGAAGGCGAGGTCGCTCCCGAAGAAGTGGTACTCCTTGCCGGCGGCGAAGATGTCGGGGTGCTTCCCCAGGTAGGACCACATCGCCGTGGTCCCGGATTTGGGTGCTCCGACGATGAACAGGTTCGGGATTCTCGACATGCTCCGAGGAATCCTATCCAGAGCCCGGCCGTGTCTACCCGGCCTGTGGCCTCCGGCCGGCCGGGGCCCGGTTGGCCGCGCTGACCATGGCGTGCAGGGAGGCGTCCAGGATGCTGGAGTCCATACCCACTCCCCACCAGGTCGTCCCGTCAGGCCCCTCGGCCTCGACGTAGGCCACCGCCGACGCCTCGCTGCCGGCGGTCAGGGCATGCTGGTTGTAGTCCTTCACCTCGAAATCGACCCCCAGGTCGGCTCGGAGCGCGGCCAGCAAGGCGTCGATGGGACCGTTGCCCTCGCCCATCACCGTGCGGGGCTCGCCGTCGACCAGTAGCTGGGCGGTCACCGTGGTGCGATGGCCGCCGGTGGTCACTTCACTGCCGATGAGGCGCACCCCGGCGTCCTCGGGCAGGTAGGTCCGGGTGAAGACGTCCCACATCTGCCCGGCGGGGATCACCGTCCCGCTGTCCTCGGTGACGGCCTGCACCTCCTTGGAGAACTCCACCTGCAGCCGCCGGGGCAGGTCGAGCCCATGCTCGATGTCCATCACGTAGGCGACGCCGCCCTTGCCCGACTGGCTGTTGACCTGGATGATCGCCTCATAGGTTCGTCCGGTGTGGCTCGGGTCGATGGGCAGGTAGGGAACCTCCCAGTGGTCGTAGTCGTCGCCGATGGCGGCGAAGCCCTTCTTGATGGCGTCCTGGTGGGAGCCGGAGAAGGCGGTGTACACCAGGTCGCCGGCGTAGGGGTGACGGGGATGGACGGGCATCCGGGTGGCGAACTCGGCCACCCTCCGGACCCGGTCGATGTCGCTGAGGTCGAGTGCGGGATCGATGCCCTGGGAGAACAGGTTCATGGCCAGCGTGACGATGTCCACGTTGCCGGTCCGCTCCCCGTTGCCGAACAGGGTCCCCTCCACCCGGTCGGCGCCGGCCAGCACCGCCAGCTCGGCGGCGGCCACCGCCGTGCCCCGGTCGTTGTGGGGATGCAGGCTGAGGATGACCGAGTCCCGGCCGGTGATGGTCCGGCCGAACCACTCGATGACGTCGGCGTAGACATTGGGGCCGTACATCTCGACCGTGTTGGGCAGATTGAGGATGATGGGCCGGTCCGGTGTGGGCTCGATGACCCCCATGACCGCCTCGCAGATCTCGACCGCGTAGTCGGGCTCGGTCCCGGTGAAGCTCTCCGGGGAGTACTCGTAGCGGATCTCGGTCCCGGGCAGCGTCGCCTCCAACTTCCGGCACAGCCGGGCGGCGCTCACCGCGATGTCGGTGATGCCGGCCCGGTCCAGGCCGAACACGACCCGCCGTTGCAGCTCGGAGGTCGAGTTGTAGAAGTGGACGATGGCCCGGGGCGCGCCCGCCAGGGACTCGAACGTGCGCTCGATCAGCTCCTGTCGGCACTGGACGAGCACCTGGATGGTCACGTCGTCCGGGATCAGACCGTCCTCGATGATCTGGCGCTGGAAGTCGAAGTCGGTCTGGGAGGCAGAGGGGAACCCCACTTCGATCTCCTTGAAGCCGAGGTCCACCAGGGTCCGGAACAGCCTCAGCTTGCGCTCGGGGTCCATGGGATCGACCAGGGCCTGGTTGCCGTCGCGCAGGTCCACACTGGCCCAGCGGGGGGCGCGGCTGAACTGCCGGTCGGGCCAGGTGCGATCGGGCAGGGTCAGGGGCAGATGGGGGCGGTAGAGGTGGAACGGCATCGGGGAGACGTCACAGGGCATGGCCAGGCGCGGCCGGGCTGCACGCTCGACAGGGGCCGGGGGGGCTGGGTGGTTGGCTTCGGTGTTCACTGGTGTCGCTCCCTTGGTGCTTGGCGTGATGGTCAGGCGGTTGCCGGCGGCGGGAGCCCTGGGGGCCCGTGCCGGTGAAACAAAAAACCCCCTGGCCGGTCGGGCTCAGGAGGTTGCGGGCGAACGCGTTGGGGCGCTCGCCGTCAGGTAAGAAGCAGTTCCGAGGTCGGGGCTGTGTACATCTTGTGATCAATGGTGGCAGCCGTCCTGCCGTTCGTCAAGCAACCCGGGGGCGACGGCCGAGCCACCGCCCCGGCGCCGACCACCACCGCCGCCCTGTCGGCCGGCAGGGATGCACGCAGCGGCCCCCGCCGCCGGGCCAGCGGAGACCCGCGAGGACGCCGCCCATCCGGCCGATCCGCTCGACCATCCGGACCACCACCTACCCGCAGGCGGGCGCCCCCAGCGCGGCCACCGGCCCGTACGCCGCACCGAACGACTCCCCGATGACCACGGAAACCAGGGCGGTGGGACGGCCCGGTTCGAGGCGCTCACGTCGGGCACCGGCCGTCGGGGGCCCGAGGCCCCCGGCGCCAGGCGGCCGGGAGGTCAGATCCGTTCGAAGTTGCGGGCCAGTTCCCAGTCGGTGACCACCCGGTTGGCGGAGGCCCACTCCTGCCTGGCGGTGTTGACCAGATGCTGGTGGACCTCGGGGCCGAACGCCTCGGCGGCCACGTCGCTCGAGTCCAGTCCGTCGATGGCTTCGGCCAGGGTGGACGGGAGGCGGGGAACGTCGGTGGCCCGGTAGGCGTTGCCGGTGAAGGCCGGTCCGAGCTCCAGCCCGTGCTCGATCCCCCACAATCCTCCGGCAATGGCGGCGGCCAGGGCCACGTACGGGTTGACGTCGGCCCCGGGGATCCGGCTCTCGACCCTGCGTCCGGCACCGGTCCCCACCGTCCGGAACCCGCAGGTCCGGTTGTCCTCGCCCCACACCGCGGCGGTGGGCGCCCAGGAGTCGGGGACGTAACGGCGGTACGAGTTCACGTACGGGGCGAAGCACCAGGCCAGCTCCCGGGCGGCGGCGACCTGGCCGGCCACGAACTGCGCGCCGATCTTCGACAGTCCTGACGGTGAGGGCGCACCCTCGCCCGGCGCCATGAGCGGCGCACCGGTCCCGGCATCCCAGAGGCTGGTATGGATGTGGCACGACGAGCCGGCGGCGTCCATCGACCACTTGGCCATGAAGGTGGTGGCCCGGCCGAAGCCGGCGGCGATCTCCTTCACCCCGGTCTTGAACACCAGGTGGCCATCGGCCACCTCGAGAGGGGGGCCGTAGGCGATGTTGATCTCGTGCTGTCCGGGGCCGGCCTCGCCCTTGGAGAACTCGACGGGGATGCCGGCCTCGACCATCTGGCTGCGGATGCGCCCGATGATGTACTCCTGGTCCGACGTCTGCTGGAGCTGGTAGTCCTGGATGGTGTCGGCGTGGGGGGCCAGCTGCTGCCAGTGCTTGCCCGCGGCCTCGGCGAACGAGTCGTAGAAGAGGTAGAACTCGAGCTCGGTGGCGCACTTGACCTCGAGGCCGTGCGCCGCCGCCCGTTCGAGTTGCCGGCGCAGAATGCGCCGGGGTGAGACCTCGACCGGGTCGCCGTCCAGGGTCAGGAGGTCGCACAGGACCATGGCGCTGCCCGGGGCCCAGGGCAGTGGTCGCACGGTGTGGGGGTCGATCACCGCGTTGAGGTCGCCGTAGCCGGTCTCCCAGCTGGCCGACGCGTAGCCGGGCATCGGCACCATGTCCACGTCGCAGGCCAGGAGGTAGTCGCACACCTCGATGCCGTGGTGGAGCACATGGTCGAGGAAGAACGCCCCTGTCACCCGCTTTCCGACGGGCCGGCCCTGGAGGTCGGGAAAGGCCACCACCACGGTGTCGATGTCGCCCGCCTGGATCTGGTGGGGGAGGGTTTCGAAGGTCAGCATGCGAGCACTCTGGCCCAGCGGTGACAGCCCGTCCAGCCCTACTCCGGTGTGACGTAGGCCGCGGTGATGCCCCCGTCGACCACGAGGGCCGATCCGGTGACGAACGAGGCGTCGTCCGAGGCCAGGAACAGGGCCGCCTTGGCGATCTCGTCGGGGCGGCCGAACCGCCCGATGGGGATGTGGACCAGACGGCGCCGGCGGCGGGCCGGGTCGGACAGGAGCTCGGCCAGGAGCGGGGTCTCGACGGGCCCGGGGCAGATCGAGTTGGCCCTGATCCCGGCGCGGGCGTACTCCACGGCCAGCTCGCGGGTCATGGCCAGCACGCCGCCCTTGGACGCGGTGTAGGCGATCTGGGCGGTGGCCGCCCCCATCAGGGCGACGAACGAGGCCACGTTGACGATGGACCCGCCCCCCGAAGCCAGCATGGCCGGCACCGCCGCCCGACAGCCCAGCCAGACGCCCTTCAAGTTGACGTCCATCACCTTCTCCCAGGTGGCGGGCGGGGTGTCGAGGACACCTCCGTCGTCATCGGGGAAGATGCCGGCGTTGTTGAACAGGACGTGGAGGCCGCCGTAGGTGTCGACGGCGCGGGCCACCATGACCCGGACCTGGTCCTCGTCGGAGACGTCCACGGTGACCGCGGTGGCCGACCCACCGGCGGAGACGATGTCGGCGACGGCGGACTCCGCCTGGTCGGACACCAGATCGGCCACCACCACCTCGGCCCCTTCGGCGGCGAAGAGCGACGCGGCCACCCGGCCGATTCCGCTCCCGGCCCCGGTGATCACCGCTACCTTGCCGCCGAGTCGTTCCATCGGTGCCTCCATCGGTGCGGAATCGAGTGGAATGCCGTACTGAATCAAGGGAATGCCGTACTGCACAGAGAAGGTCGCCGCCCGGGTGCCACACCCCATCGGGGCGCCCGAGGGCGGTGGAATACTAACCCTGTGCCGCCCGCCCCGACCCGTCCGCTCATCGGGGTGTCCACCTACCGGCAGGTCACCTCATGGTGGTCCTGGGAGCGCGACGCCGCCCTGGTGCCCGGCCTCTATCTCGACGCGGTGGAAGCAGCCGGTGGCCAGCCCCTCCTCATCCCGCCGGCCCGCGGCCCGGATCCCTCCACGGCCCGGACCTCCGACGACTCCCCGGACGGGGGAGCCCACCGGCGGCACGTCGGCTTCGGGCAGCTGGTGTCGGCGCTGGACGGCCTGGTGCTGATCGGCGGAGGGGACATCAGCGCCATCCGCTACGGAGAGGACCCCGACCCCCGCAACGGCGGTACCAGCCACCAGCGGGACGATCTCGAGATCGCCATGCTGGAGGATGCACTCCGGCGCGACCTGCCGGTGCTGGCGATCTGCCGCGGGGTACAGGTGCTCAACGTCGGCCTCGGAGGGGACCTGATCCAGCAATTGCCCGACCTCCTCGGCTCGACCCGTCACCAACCGGGACCGGGGGCCTTCGGCGCGGTGGTGGTCCAGACGGTGGAGGGGAGCACCGTGCGCCGGGTGTTGGGCGAGCGGGTCGAGGTCCTGTGCAGCCACCACCAGGGCCTCTCCCGGTTGGGCCGCGGCCTGGTGGTGGCGGCCATGAGCGACGACGGGGTGGTCGAGGCCGTCGAGCTGCCCGGCCGCCGCTTCGTCATCGGCGTGCAGTGGCATCCCGAGGAGTCCGGTGACACCCGGCTCTTCCAGGCCCTGGTCGATGCCGCCTTGGCCCCGGGGGCGCCGCCGCCCGAGCCGGCGGTCGTCGAGGAGCGCACATGACCATCACGATCGTGAACCCGGCCACCGAGGCTCCCATCGCCGAGATCCCGCGCCACGGAGTCGACGAGACCGACGCCGCGGTGGCCCGTTCGCTCGAGGCCGGTCCGGCCTGGCGGTCGGTGGCCCCGGCCGACCGGGCCCGTCTGCTGCGGCGGTTCGCGGCCCAGGTCGAGGAGCACGGCGAGGAACTGGCCCAGCTGGAGACCAGCAACGTGGGCAAGCCGATCGCCGAGAGCCGCGACGAGGTGGGGATGGTCGCCGAGGTCATGTACTTCTACGCCGGCGCGGTGGACAAGCACCGGGGGGCCACCGTGCCCGTGGCCGGGGGAGTGGACATGACCTTCCACGAGCCACTGGGGGTGGTGGCCGCCATCGTCCCGTGGAATTTCCCCATCGCCATCACCTCATGGAAGGTGGGCCCCGCCCTGGCCACCGGCAACACCATCGTGGTCAAGCCGGCGGAGGCCACCCCGCTCACCGCTCTCCGCCTGGCCGAGCTGGCCCTCGACGCCGGGATCCCCGAGGGTGTCGTCCAGGTGGTGGTGGGGAAGGGGTCGATCGTGGGGACCCACCTGGTCGAGCATCCCGGCGTGGCCAAGGTGGCCTTCACCGGTTCGACCGAGGTGGGCCGCGACGTGATGGGCCGGGCCGCCGGCACTATCAAACGGGTCACCCTCGAGCTCGGGGGCAAGTCGGCTTCGATCGTCTTCGACGACGCCGACATCGAGCAGGCGGCCGCGGCCACGCCGGGCGGGGTGTTCGCCAACGCCGGGCAGGACTGCTGTGCCCGCAGCCGGGTGCTGGTGCAGCGACCGGTCTTCGACCGGTACGTGTCGCTGTTGTCCGAGGCGGTCGGGGCGTGGACCGTGGGCGATCCCACCGACCCGAACACCAAGATGGGCCCGTTGGTGACCGCCGACCACCGTCGGGTCGTAAAGGGCTTCCTGGGCCCGGGCATGGGTGGGTCCGAAGGTGGCCCGGTTCCCACCCACACCGTGGGCGCCGTGCCGGAGGGCCCCGGCTTCTGGTTTCCGCCCACCGTGGTCGCCCCGGCCGGGGCCGAGTGGCGCATGGCCCGCGAGGAGATCTTCGGACCGGTGGTGGCGGTCATCCCCTTCGACGACGAGGAAGAGGCGGTCCGGTTGGCCAACGACACCCCCTACGGCCTGTCCGGCTCGATCTGGACCCGGGACGGGGCCCGCTCCCTGCGGATGGCCCGGGCCGTGCAGGCCGGGAACCTGTCGGTCAACTCCAACAACTCGGTCCGGGTGCAGACCGGCTTCGGGGGCATGAAGCAGTCCGGCTTCGGGCGGGAGCTCGGGTTGGAAGCGCTGGCCTCCTACACCGACATCAAGAACGTGTTCGTCTCGACGGAGTGATGATGCCGCCGGGCCGGAGGGCCGCCGCGGTCGACGAGGTGGGCACCGCACCGGGTGACCGACCCTTCCGGCCGGACGTCGAAGAACTGCGCGGCCAAGTTGCGTTCAGTTGCGCCCGGCGAACCCCTGATCAAGACTCGGTGATGGCCAGCTCGGCGAGACGACGATGACTCAGGTCATGACACCTGGAGAAGGATGTGTCCCCTCCAAATCGGCATTGGTCCGAAGGAGTTGGCCGAGAAGCACTCCAGCGAAGGCACTGGCTGCTCTCGGATTCGCGTTCCCGCTTGCCCTCTATCTCTGGGTGATTCGTGTCTATGGCGTCAACGCCATCTTCTACGACCAGTGGACGAACATCGCCCTACTGTCCCACTCCCACTTCTTCTCGCAGTCATACGTGGGCCCGATGAGCCTGGGGCATCTGTGGGCTCAGCATAATGAGAACCGAATGCTGTTTCCGAACCTTGTCGTGCTTGTCCTCGGGTCAGCTACTCATCTGAACATAGCGACCGAACTCTTCGTCAGCGCTGCCATGCTTGTCGTCGCCACCGCACTCATCGTCTTGAGCCATCGGGATTCGGGTCGTTCCGCGCCGTGGCTCTTCTACTGCCCCGTGGCCGTACTCATGTTCTCGTTGGCGCAAATCGGCGACACACTGTTCGGTTTCCAGATGGCTTGGTACTTGATCATGCTGGCCCTCGCCGTGACGTTGTACCTCCTCGAACGGCGCCAACTTGGCTGGCTTCTCCTCTGTGGCGCCGCCGTAGCGGCAGTCGTGGGAAGCTTCTCCTCGTTCCCGGGACTGATCATCTGGCCGGCCGGACTAGTGGTGCTCGTTGTCAGGAGGTCTAGGGGTGCATTCATCCTTGCTTGGATCGCATCGGCAGTCGTAACGACCGGGGTCTACTTTTACCACTTCACGGGATCAGACACCGGATATCCACTTTCGCATCCGGTGTCGGCTCTCAAGTTCTTCTTCCTTGCGGTCGGTGACGTATTGGGCAACCCACTTCGCGCCGGAGCAAACGGGGGCAGCATCATGTATCTGGGTGTCGTCATCGTGGCGATCGCCGCCTCAGTCGTGGCGATCTACGGGCGCAGGAGCCGAGAAGAGGGGAGAAGCTCCACCGGGCTCGCTTTGATCTGTTTTGGCCTGCTCTTCGCGGTAAGCATCACAGTTGGCCGAACCAAGATGGGCCTGTGGGCGGCATCACAAACTCGATACGCGACCTTCGACCTTCTGATCCTGGTTGGTTGCTACTTGGTTTTGCTGGATCGATGGCCGTCTCGGAGAGGGAGCGACCCTGTCGCCTCGCAGCCTCCCGCGAGTACCAAGGATGTGGTCATCGCCCTCGCGGAACGACCCACGATACAAACTGTGGCGTCGAACTGGCAGGGGTTCGTACTCCTCTGTCTTCGCGCGCTACTGATCGGCATCATCTTGTTCCAGTTCCTCATTGGGACACAAAATGGACTGAACGGCGCACGTAGTTGGCGCAAGCAGAGAGTGCTGACGAATATTGTCAGCGCGCACGTCTCTCAGGCGCCCAACTGGTTGATCCAATCGGCATTGTTTCCCGATGCATACGTTCCCGACATTCGGCAGCTAGCAGGCGATGCACGAGTTCACCGACTCGGCTCTTTCGCCGGCGGCGGACCGTCATACTACGCCCGGCTACCCTTGCCGAATGCAAGGTGTGAGCCTTCATTGCGCGCACTGCGTTGTCTACCTCATTGTTGTGTGCCCTGAGCCTGGATCCATATGCATCCAGCAGCTCGGTGGGCTTCCTGCAGTTTGACGGACATCCACCATCAGGGGCCCTGCCCCGGACGGGATGTCCAAAATTCGAGACCATGGAACGGAAGAAGCCCCGTGCCCGAGGGTCGTTCATCCCAGAGTTCAAGGCTGAGATCGTCGAACGTTGTAAGCGCGGCGATCGCAGCATCGGCCAGGTGGCCAGGGACTTCGACCTCGGTGAAACGGGGTGCAGCGTGGGTGCACCAAGCCGAGAGCGACGCCGGGCTCCGGCTCCACCAGCGCCAGCGCCAGCGCCGCAGCGGCACCAGCCCTCCCCTGACCGAGGATCGGCGACAGCGGCCCACGGATCGGCCAGCCCTCATCACGGAGGCGCGGCTATGTCCCTCACCAGTTGCAGGACGCGATCCCTGGCCGTCGACCACTCGTAGAACCGGAGATACAGGTCTTCGGCCGCGTCCACCAGCCGTTTCCGGAGATCGGTGTCCACCAGAAGCCGTTGACAGGCAACGGCGAAGTCCTCGGCGGTGTCGGCCAGCAGCAGATGGATCCCGTCCCGGACGTCGAGGCCGTCCGCTCCGAGGGTGGTGGACACGACCGGCAGGCGGTGAGCGAACGACTCGAGGATCTTCAAGCGGGTGCCGCTGCCGATGCGGAGGGGGACGACGGCAATGTCGGCACGGGCCAGCTCTGGCTCCATTTCCGGCACACGCCCGACCACGGTGACCGCCGGTGGGCGGTGCCAGCGCCGGACCCCGGGCACCGTGTTGCCGACCAGCCGTATCTCGGCCCCGGGGATTTTCGCCCACAGCGCAGAGGCGACCTGTCCGAGGAGCCACTCCACCGCGTCCATGTTGGGTCCGTAGTTGAAGCTTCCCTGTAGCAGGATGGTGGGCGGGTCGCCCACCGACCCGTGGTCCCCGCTCCGTTCCGGCCGTGGGTAGGTATTCGGAACGACGACCGCATTGGGGAGTCCCGATCGCCGGGCATCGGCGTCACTGCACAGAACCACCCGATCGACCTGATCGGCAACCGACCGCTGGAAGGTCCGCCAGTCGCGAGCGTTCTTGTTGGTCTGGGCGGCAGCGAGCGTCTGACGTATCGAGGAGGCGGGCCCGTCGGCTGGCCGCTCGTCGCGTAGGAGCCCCGCCCGCTGACGAGCCTTTTCGTCTTCGAGGTCGATCAGATCGACGATGGTCGGGCCCAGCCGTGGCCTTCCCACCCAGGCGAATGTGGCCGGTGTGCCGAACCACACGATGTCATAGCTGTCCCCTACCCATGACTCGAAGGTGCGACGAGGCAATGGATCGCTCGCCCGCATGACCACCTCCATGGGCGTGCCACGCTGTGCCATCCAGGCCGTCCTCCACTTCCGCGCCGGGGCAGTGACCGGATAGGGCACGGTCGCCATCCGCTCGACGGCGACTGTCGGGGGAAGGATGAGGGTGGCTCGGCGGGGATCGTAGAGGGTGAAGAGGTCTGTCTCGCCCAGGGCCGAGAGGGCCTCGATTATCTTGCCCAATCGAATCGTTCCGCCCATGGTCGAGGGCCAGGGGAAGTCCTCGGCGACTACGAGGACCTTCATGGCGGCGTCTCAGTCATGCAGGCCTTTCTGCCGCCGCCATTCTGGTTGCGCCTTCTGCACAGGCGGGCGTGCTCCCTGCGCGGACGGGTGTGCTCTTGCCAGAGTGGGCAGTCCCGCGGGAGTTGTGCGCCTGCTCGCTCCGATGACGGTCGCTCCACTACTTCGATCGGTGGACCAGGCTCTTCATCCACACTTTCAGTCGGACCGACGGGAGCGATTCGATGTACGCCGTCTTGTCCCGGAGGAAGGCCAGCGTCTCCTCGAGCTCGGCCTCGAGCGAAGTCACGTACTCGTCCTTCACTTCGATCTCGGCCTTCGCCGATCGCAGTTCCCGCTCGGTCTGTGCGGCCCGCGCCGAGGGTGTCCCCTGCTCCACTTCGAGCCGGCGGATCCGACTCAGAGCCTCGCTGCCGCCCGCCGCCGGCTCCCTCTGTACCGCGTCGTTCATCCACGGAGGATACCTGTGTTCATTGGGGTGGTCGACCGGATGGCGACGCGTCGTTCACCACGACGGCGATGGTGGAGAGGGCCGACCGGATGCCGGCATCCCCTTCCTCGGGCGACAACCGCACGATCGGAACCTCGGTGCCGTCGGTCCTGGTGATCGGCAGCCGCCGCCACCGAGTCGTCGCGGCCATGACGGCCGCATCCCAATCGGTGCCGGTGGTGGCCAGCACCTCGTCGACATCGGCTCGCACATCGACTCCGGCATCGGCCATCCGGTCGGCCCGCGTCGATCGGTCGGGGCGGAACTCGGGCTCGTCGTCTGCCGCCTGCGACACGACGGTGACCGCCCACCCGAGAGCGGCCAGCGTCTCGACGGCACCCCACAGGAACACCCGGGTGTCCCTCGCCTCTCCCTGCATGACCATCAGGAGTCGGGGGGGAGACCCTCGCGCCCGGTGGATCGACCGTTCGATGGCGGACGCATCGATGTGCTCGGGCCGGTCCCCCAAGGGTGCCAGCTCCCCCTTCCACTTGTCGACGAGCTGCTGGCGATTGCGGGTCATCAGGAAGTTGTGGTAGCGGCTGGTCGTACTCTGGCTCTCCAGGTGGTAGAGGCGGGCCCGCGGTTCGTACACGACGCGGAAGCCGTGCTGGCGCAAGGCCATGCAGAGATCGACGTCCTCGTAGTATGCGGGGAAGTAGCGCTCGTCGAACCCGCCGACCGCGTTCCAGGCGGATCGAGTCACCATCAGCCCGTTGGCCGACACATAGTCCACGTCGCGCACATACGAGTATCGGCGGGTATCGGCTGGGAGGCCGAGTCCGACGTGCTCCGCCCAACCGTCGCTCCACAGTACCGACCCCGCTTCTTGCAGCGATCCGTCCGCCGACAGGATCCGGCACCCCACCGCCCCGATCGCCGGGTCGCGGTCAGCGGTGGAGAGCAGCTGGGTCATGCAGTCCGCGGTCACCGTGCTGTCGTCATTGACGAAGAAGAGGTACCGACCCCTGGCGATCTCGCCGGCCAGATTGTTGCCTCCGGCGAACCCCAGGTTGGTGCCGCTCCGCACCAGAACGATGTCCTCGTGCTCTTCGAGCACCCGGCGGGCCGATTCCGACATACCGTTGGCGACCACGATCGTCTCGGTCTCACCCGAGCGGCTGGCCGCGGCCAGTGAACCGAGGCAACCGAGGACCAAGGTGGGGTCGGACAGCACCAGGATGCAGATCGACACCAGTGGAGATCCGGGGACGTCAGAGCCCCTTCGCACCAGTGCGGCCGTACCCTGCCGCGATGCTGTCCCGGCTGTTGGCACAATGGACTATAACCCCGGCCGAAGACCGAGCGCCGCGCCTCCGCAACGCCATGAACGGCACGGTTGCCACCGTTGCCGCGCCGCAGCCCGTGCCCGGTGAGCGCTTGTCCCGGCTCGTCGGCCGGCTAGTCGTGACCAGCCGGAGCCGGCACAAACCACCGAGGCCTGAGGCCACGCAGAGGTCAAGGTCTGCCCCCTTGCGCCCGCCCTGTGACTCGCAGCAGGATGAGGACCGGAGCGGGCATGTCCGTCGAGCGCGCCCCCCGCTACCCAGAGATGACATGATCCTGCCCCGTCACCGCTCCGACCTCGTGGCCGTGATCACCGGGGCCAGCCGGGGCCTCGGTGCGGGCCTGGCCGCGACGTTTGCCGCCGAGGGCATCCGCCTCGGGCTCTGCGCCCGCACCCGGCCCGACCAGCCGGAAGGGCCCGGGGTCTGGGCCGCGTCGGTGGATGTGGCCGATGCTGAATCCGTGGACCGGTTCGCCCGGGACGTGGTCGAACGGTTCGGGCGCATCGATATATGGGTGAACAACGCCGGCGTGCTGGAGCCGATCGGTCCTCTGGCCACCGCCGATCCTGCCGCGCTGGCCCGCCACGTCGACATCAACCTCCTCGGCGTGGCCCACGGATCCGCGTCGTTCTCCCGCCACGTGCGCAGCCGGCCGGGGGGCGGGTCCTTGGTCAACATCTCGTCGGGGGCGGCGACGACCCCGTACGAGGGGTGGGCCCCCTACTGCGCCACGAAGGCCGCGGTCGAGATGCTTACCGAGGTGGTGGCGATGGAGGAGCGCGTTCACGGGCTGAAGGCCTACGCGGTGGCCCCCGGGGTGGTGGACACCGGCATGCAGGCTCTGGTCCGCTCGACGCCGCTCGGGGACTTTCCCGCCGGTGACCGCTTCCGCCGGCTCCATCGCGAGGAAGGGCTCAATTCACCCGAGTGGGTGGCCCGGTTCATTGTCGACCGCCTGGTGGGCGGGACGGCCCCGTCAGAGACTGGCCAGTCAGACGAAGGCCCGTCAGACGAAGGCCCGTCAGACGCAGGGGACGGCATCCGGCTCCGGGTGCCTGATCAGAGAGCCCAGACCTGAGCCGGCGGCGCCGTCCGATCCGGCTCGGCGAGGCGGGACTCCGGACGGGTTCGGGGATGGGACCCGCCCCCGGGCCGGGCCGGGTAACGTCGGCTCCATGTCCGATCGTTCCCGCAAGATCGCCAAGCCGGCGGCCGGCCTGGGTGTGCTGGTCACGATGGCCAGTATCTGGTGGTTCGCCTTGAGGCCGCGGCGGAAGGCGAAGAGCAACCGGTCGCAGTAGTTCCGGCGCCGGACGGCGCCGGTAGCCTCCATCGGGTGGCCCTGGCTTCGCTTCGCCCACTGCGCTCGCGGAACTTCGCCCTCATCTGGTCGGCGGCGCTGGTCTCCAACGTCGGCTCGTGGATGCAGACTGTCGCCCTCGGGATCCTCGTCTACGCCCGCACCGGCCAGCCCGGGTGGACCGGCCTGGTCGCCGCGGCCGGGTTCATCCCCATCGGCCTCCTGGCGCCGGTGGGAGGGGCGTTGGCCGACCGTCTCGACCGCCGGCGGTGGCTCATCGTCACCACCCTGGCGGAGATGACCTTTGCCGCGCTGTTGGCCGTGGTGGCCGCCACCGGGCACGACCCGCCCTCGGTCCTGGTGGTCCTGGCCTTCCTGGGCGGGGCCTCGGCCGCCATCGGCTTTCCCGCCTACCAGGCCATGGTCCCCGACCTGGTTCCGCCCGAGGACCTCCTCGGGGCGGTGTCGCTGTCGTCGGCGCAATTCAACCTGGGCCGGGTCATCGGACCGGCGCTGGCCGGCCTGGCCCTGTTGACCCACGACTACGGGCTGGTGTTCGGGATCAACGCGGCCTCCTTCGGGGCGGTGGTCATGGCGCTCACCCTGGTCAGGCTGCCCAGGCCCGATGCGCCGCCCAGGGATGTCGGGACGGTGGCGCGCATCGTGGCCGGGGCCCGGGCGGCGCGGGCCGAGCCCGGGTGTCGTGCCGCCATCGGACTGATCGCCTTCGTCGCCATCTCGGCGTCGCCGTTCATCGCCCTGGTGCCGGCCATGTCCGGGGTGCTCCAGCGCGGAAGCGTCACCACCCAGGTGGGCACCGCCATCCTGGTCACCGCCCAGGGAGTCGGCGCGGTCGCCGGCGCCCTGGCCCTGCCGTCGTTGGCCGAGCGGTTCGGCCGGCGCACCATGTTGCAGACCGCCCTGTTCGTGCTGCCGGTGCTCCTGGTCGTCTACGGGCTGGCGCCCACCCTGTGGTCGTCGGCGCTGGCCTTCCTGGCGGTGGGCGCGGGCTACATCGCCGTGCTGGCCGGACTGAACACCGTCGTCCAGCTGCGGGCCCCGGCCGAGGCCCGCGGCCGGATCCTGAGCATCTACATGATGGCCCTGGGCCTCGTCTATCCGATCGGTGCGGTCCTTCAGGGGTGGGTCGCCAATTCCACCGGGGTGCGATCGGTCACCATCGCCGGAGCCGTCCTCCTGCTGGCCGGGGTGGCGGCCATCGCCGCCTTCCGTCCGGCCGTCTTCACCGCCCTGGGCGATCTGCCGGCGACGAGGACCGGACCCGTCCTGGTCCCCACCGAGGAACGGCCGTGAGCCATACCGTGGCGGTGGAGGTGCTGGCGGCGGGCGAGGCCGAGGACCGGCAACGGCGGGCGGCCGGTGCCCTGATGGCCGCCGGCCTCGGGCCCGGTGACCGGGTGGCGTTCTCCCTCCCGTCGTCGTCGGCCCTCCTGTGCGCCGTCCTCGGAGCCCTTCGCGTCGGTGTGGTCCCGGTGCTGCTCAATGCCACCCTGCTCGACGCGGAGCGGGACGAGTTGTTGGCGGATGCCCGTCCCATGCTGACGGTCACCGACCCTGACGGGCTGAAGGCATTGGCGTCGGGATCACCGGTCGAGCTGTCCCCCTTCCCGTTGGCCCGGCCCATGCACTACACGTCGGGCACTACCGGACGCGCCAAGGGAGTCTGGTCGGGCCTGTGGGATGCCGCCACCTCCGAGGCGGCCTTCACCGACGAGGCCGACCTGTGGGCGTTCGGGCCCGGCGACGTCCACCTGGTCTGTTCCCCGATGTACCACTCGGTGTCCATCCGGTTCGCCGCCGGCACCCTGCTGCGCGGCGGCACCTGCATCATCCTCAGCCGGTTCGACGCCGATGTGGCCCGCCACGCCCTCCTCGGCCGGCACGGCCCGGTGCCGACCACCACCTTCATGGCACCCTCGGCCCTGGCCCGGCTGCTGGCCGACGGGCCGGCCCCGTCCGGGCGGTTCGATTCGCTGCGCCTGTTGGTCCATGCCGGGTCTCCGTGTCCCGCACCCCTGAAGCGCCGCGACATGGGCCGGGTGGGCCCCGGGGTCCTGTGGGAGTTCTACGGCTCCACCGAGGGCCAGTTCACCGTGTGCCCACCCGAAGAGTGGGACGCGCGCCCGGGCACCGTCGGCCGGGCCCGGCCGGGCCGCTCCTTGTCGGTGGACGACGACGGCACCATCTGGTGCCGGCCACCGGAGTTCGCGCGATTCGCCTACTGGGGGGACGAGGCCAAGACGGCGTCGGCCTGGCGGGACGGCGGGTTCACCGTCGGTGATCTCGGGCGGCTCGACGCCGAGGGCTACCTGTACCTCGACGGCCGGCGCGACGACCTGATCATCAGCGGCGGTGTCAACGTCTATCCGGCCGAGGTGGAGGCGGTGCTCGGGGAGGTGGACGGCGTATCGGAGGTGGCGGTGTTCGGGAGCCCGGACGACCGCTGGGGCGAGCGGGTGTGTGCCGCCGTCGTGCCCGCCACCCCGTTGTCCCCGGCCTCGATCCGAACACTGATCGCCGAGGTCGGTGGACACGCCTCGACCCGCCTGGCCGGCTACAAACGCCCGAAGCAGTACGTGGTGCTCGCCGCCCTGCCCCGCACCGCCACCGGCAAGGTGCAGCGCTCCCTGATCCCGGGCCTCGTCGCCCAGCAGTGATGCCTTGTCGGAGGCCGGGATGCGTCCTTCGCCCCCCGGCCCGGTGAGCGATACTGGCCCGATGAGCCCCGTCGACGCCGGCCCTCCCATCGCCACGGTCAACCCCGCCACCGGCGAGCTGCTCCAGTCGTTCGAGCCCTACGACGCCGCCGGGGTGGAGGCCCGCCTGGCGGTGGCGGCCGCGGCCGCCCCCAGCTGGGCCAAGAGCACCTTCGCCGAGCGCGCCCGGCTGCTGGTCGGTGTGGCCGAGCTCCTCGAGGGCGAGCTCCCCGACATCGCCCATGTCGTCACCACCGAGATGGGGAAGCCCTTCGCCCAGGCCAAGGCCGAGGTGTCCAAATGCGCCAGCGGGTTCCGGTGGTTCGCGGCCCATGCCGAGGCCATGGTCACCGACGAGGAGGTGCCGGTCGATGCCGCCCTCGGCCTGATCACCTACCAGCCGCTCGGCGTGGTGCTGGCCATCATGCCGTGGAACTTTCCCCTCTGGCAGGTGGTCCGGTTCATCGCCCCGGCAGTCATGGTCGGCAACGTCGGCCTGCTCAAGCACGCCCCGAGCGTGCCCCGCACCGCCCTGCTCCTGGAGGACCTCTTCCGCCGGGCCGGCGCCCCGGACGGGGTCTTCCAGACCCTTTTGATCGGCACCGACCAGGTCCCGGCGGTGATCGCCGACTCCCGGGTGGCGGCGGTGACCCTCACCGGGAGCGTGGGTGCCGGCCGCGCCGTGGCCGCCCAGGCGGGGGCGGCCGGGAAGAAGATCGTGCTCGAGCTGGGCGGGAGCGACCCCTTCATCGTGCTGCCCTCGGCTGATCTGGACCGGGCCGTCTCGGTGGGGGTGCAGGCCCGGGTTCAGAACGCGGGCCAGTCGTGCATCGCGGCCAAGCGGTTCATCGTCCACCGGGGGGTGGCCGACGCCTTCATCACCGGGTTCGTGGCCGGCATGGAGGCGCTGTCGGTGGGCGACCCGTTCGAGCCGGCCACCGAGGTCGGGCCCCTGGTGACGGCGGCGGCCTGCGACACCGTCGCCGCCCAGGTCGAGGACGCCCGGGCCCACGGGGCCACCATCCTCTGCGGGGGCGAGCGGGTGATCGGACCCGAGGGACCGGACCGCCCCGGATTCTTCTACCGGCCCACAGTGATCACCGGTATCACGCCGTCCATGCGGGTGGCCACCGAGGAGGTGTTCGGACCGGTGGCCCTCCTCTACACGGTCGCCGACGCCGACGAGGCGTTGGCGGTGGCCAACGGGACCGAGTTCGGGTTGGGTGCGAGCGTGTGGACCCGGGACGCCGATGAGCAGCAGCGGTTCGTCACCGACCTGCAGGCCGGTCAGGTCTTCGTCAACGGCATGGTGGTCTCCATGGCGCCGCTTCCCTTCGGAGGGATCAAGAGCTCGGGCTTCGGACGGGAGCTCTCGGCCCACGGCTTGCGCGAGTTCTGCAACGTGAAGTCGGTGTGGATCGCCTGAACGGGCCGGTGGCTCCTCGGCCGCCCGACTTCGATGCCGCCCGCACAAAATCCATCGCCCCGTACGGTGTTACCAAAACCAGATCTCACCCCGCTGCATCAGCCCAGTCGGACCAGTCCTCAGCCGGACCCCAGTCAGCAACCTCCAAGAACGACTCCCCGTCGAGGACGGGCGGATTCTGACCCCAGGCCCCGGCGTCGTCCTCACTCGCCAATCTCACCAGGTGGCGGCGGAGAGCATCTCTCAGGAGCTCGGAGCGATCCATACCCAACTGCCGCGCCCGTCGTTGGGCTTCGGCCGCTTCGTGCTCGCTGACCCGAAAGCTGAGCCTCTTCATGCAACGAACGTACCAAGTAGACGTAATCGCCGGCCAGGGCTTTCACCCGAGGGTCGCACCCATCTCGGGGTTTGGTGGTGGCGTTGCGGTCACTGTGTGGTGGTGACCACTCCGGTGCTCGCCGGCGCCGGGGACCAGGTGGTCGCCGTCGAGTTCCAGTTCCACTGACTGCCCGCGTAGGAGACCGAGGTGAGGTGGTAGTTGTAGGCGTGGGCCACCGCCCACGCCGCGAACTGCCATCCCTGCTTGTTGCTGGTGGGACGGCCCAGGGCATGGGGACCGAGCTGCGCGACGGCGGCCGTGGCCAGGGCGCCGGCCGGGGGCGGAGCACCCCCGAAGCCGCTGAGCTGGCAGGTCAGCGCGGCCGGCCGCTCGCCGGTGGTGGCGATGGCCAGGGACCGGGCCTCGGGCTCCCAGCGGGCGTAGGCATCCGGGGTGGCGCTGCCTTGCACCAACTGGGCGGCCTCGGTCACCGGGAGCGACTCCCAGCCGGGAACCTGGACCAGGTGGTCGTAGAAGGCCCCGGCGGCGTAGACGGGGTCGAGGACCTGGGCTGCCGTGCCCCAACCCTGCGACGGCCGCTGCTGGAAGAGGCCCAACGAGTCGCGGTCCCCGTAGGGAAGGTTCAAGAGGTGGGATTCCTGGAGGGCGGTGGCCAGGGCCACGGTCACGGCGTGGTCCGGCATCCCCCGGCGCACACCGACGGCGGTGATGATGACGGCGTTCTGGGCCTGCTCTGGGGAGAGGGTGACGGGCGCGGTGCCGGGGGCGGTCGGGATGGTGCAGGCGGAGCGTGTCGGACGGGGCGGGGTCCGGAGGAGCCCGATCGAGATGCCGACCGCCACCACCACCACGACGAGTGCGGCCACCGCGGCCGCCGCCCGCCTTCTCCAAGCTCTGCTCATCGGCTCCATCGGGGTTCATGGCGCGGTCGGGGTGACGCCTCCATCATCGCCGGTCCCGGCCCGGGGGTGGCGTCGCCCGCCCGGGCCGGCCGGCCCGGCCGGGTGGGACAGACTGGTACCCGTGCGCGCCTATCTCGACCACGCGTCGACCACGCCCATGGCCCCCGAGGCGGTGGAGGCCATGGTGCCGTTCCTCGCCGACCGGTTCGGCAATCCCTCGGGGGGCCACCGGGAGTCCCGCCGGGCCCGGCGGGCGGTGGACGATGCCCGGGAGCAGCTCGCCGCCCTGCTCGGCTGCGACTTCTCCGAGTTGGTCTTCACCTCCGGGGGGACCGAGGCCGACAACCTCGCCGTCATGGGCGGCTGGGAGGCGGTCGCAGCCGCCCGACCCTCGCCTCCCGCCCTGGTGTGTGCGGCCATGGAGCACCACGCCGTCCTCCACGCCTGCCGGGCGCTGGCCCAGCGCACCGGGGCCGAGCTGAGAGAGGTCCCGACGGCCAAGGACGGGATCGTCGACCTCGATGCCCTGGCTGAGGTGTGCACCCCGGAGGTGGGGCTGGTGTCGGTGATGACCGTGAACAACGAGATCGGCACCCTGCAGCCGGTGGCGGCGGTGGCCCGGCTGGTCCGCGACCGGGCCCCGTCCGCGCTGTTCCACACCGACGCGGTGCAGGCGGTGGTGTGGACCGACGTCGGCGCCCGGACCGCACCGGCCGACCTGGTGGCGGTCAGTGCCCACAAATTCGGCGGTCCCCAGGGGATCGGCGCCCTGGTGGTCCGCGACGGTGTCCCGCTGCGCCCGCTGATCCACGGAGGGGGCCAGGAGCGCGACCGCAGGAGCGGCACGCCCAACGTCGCCGGCATCGTGGCCATGGGCGCGGCGTTGACGGTGGCCCACGAGGCCCGCCCGGAGACGGTGGCCCGGGTGGCCGGCCTCCGGGACCGCCTGGGGGACGGCCTGCTGGCGTCGGTGACCGGCGCCACCGAGACGGCGGCGCGGGAGCAGATCGTTGCCGGCCACCTCCATCTCCGGTTCGCCGGCCTCGACCAGGAGGCGCTGGTGATCCTGCTGGACCAGGCCGGGGTGTCGGTGTCGGCCGGCGCCGCGTGTGCCAGCGGAGCGGTGGAGCCGAGCCACGTGCTGGTCTCGATGGGCCTTCGACCCGAGGAGGCGGCCGGTGGGATCCGCTTCTCCCTCGGCCCGACCACCACCGGTGCGGAGATCGACCACGCGCTGGCCGTCGTCCCTGCCGCGGTCGCGCAACTGCGAGACTGAAGCCATGCGGGTGCTGGTGGCCATGTCCGGGGGCGTCGACTCGTCGGTGGCCGCGGCGGTGGCGGCCGACCGGTTCGGTCGTGACCGGGTGGTGGGTGCGACCCTCAAGCTGTGGGGCGGAGCCTCGGACTCCGGGTGCTGCTCGGTGGCCGATGTGGAGGACGCCAGGCGGGTGGCCGACCAACTCGGGCTGGTCCACCATGTCTTCAACTTCGCCGATGAGTTCGAGGCGCGGGTGGTCGGGCCCTATGTGAAGGGTCACGCCGAGGGACGGACGCCCAACCCGTGCATCGAGTGCAACCGCCACCTCAAGTTCGACCGGCTGCTCGACCGGGCCCGGGCCCTGGGATTCGATGCGGTGGCCACCGGGCACCATGCCCGCTGCCGGACCACCCCGGAAGGACGCTTCCGCCTGTGCCGGGGCGTCGACCCGGAGAAGGACCAGTCCTACGTGCTGGCCATGCTGGGCCAGGACCAGTTGGCCCGGACCCTGTTCCCCATCGGCGAGATGACCAAGGCCCAGGTACGCGAGGAGGCGCGGCGGCTCGGACTGCGGACGGCGGCCAAGCCCGACAGCCAGGATGTCTGCTTCATCCGCTCGGACGAGGGCCGGGCAGGCTTCCTCGGGTCGCGACTGCCGCTGCACGGGGGCCGGCTGGTCGACCAGGGTAGTGGGGAGGACCTCGGTCCGGTCGGGGCCGTGGAGCTGGTGACGGTGGGTCAGCGGCGCGGGATGGGACACGGTGGTGACGGGCGCCGTCGGTTCGTGACCCGGGTCGACGTGCCGGCCCGGCGGGTCTGGCTCGGATCGCCCGAGGACGCCCTGGCCGCAGAGGTGCGCCTGCACACGGTGGCCTGGGTCGACGCCGCCCCTGACGGCGACGGGGACCAGGGCGCGGACTCGGCCGGGACCGGTTGGCCGGCGGTCGCCCAGTGCAGTGCCCACGGCCGGCCGGTGTCCTGCACCGTCCACCCCGATGGCGGCGGGTTGCTCGTGATCTTCTCCGCGCCGCAGCGCCGCATCGCCCCGGGCCAGACCGTCGCCCTCTACGACCCCGGCCAGCCGGACGTGGTGATCGGATCAGGCATCGCCGGATGAGCCGATCGAGGACGGAAAGGAGCCGGCACAGGGGCAGGAGCCGGCGTCGGTGACGGGCCCTCCGGACCCGTCCGGGCCCGACCCGGCGGCCCGGGCGGCGGAACTGCGCGCCCTCATCACCCATCACAACGATCGCTACCACCGCCTGGACGACCCCGAGATCACTGACGGCGAGTACGACGCCCTGGTCCGTGAGCTGCGGGCCATCGAGGCCGATCACCCCGACCTGGTCGTGCCGGACTCGCCCACGTCGAGTGTGGGCGCAGCCCCCTCGACCCTGTTCTCCCCGGTGGTCCATCGACGGCCCATGATGAGCCTCGACAACGCCTTCAGCCGCGAGGAGCTGCAGGCCTGGGCCGATCGGTTGGCCAAGCAGGTCCCCGCCGACACCTCCTTCGTGTGCGAATTGAAGATCGACGGACTGGCCATCTCCCTCACCTACCGGCGGGGGCGCTTCGTGCAGGCCGCCACCCGCGGCGACGGGCGCACCGGCGAGGACGTGACCCCCAACGTGGCCACCATCGCTGCCATCCCCGACCGGCTGGGTCCGGGCGTCGGTCCGCCGCCCGAGCTGATCGAGGTGCGCGGTGAGGTGTACATGCCGCTCCCGGCCTTCGAGGAGCTCAATCGCCGCCAGGCCGAGGCTGGAGAGCGCCACTTCGTCAACCCCCGCAACACGGCGGCCGGTTCCCTGCGTCAGAAGGACGCGTCGATCACCGCCACGCGCTCCCTGTCGTTCTGGGCCTACCAGGTCGGGGAGCTCGAGCTGCCTCGGAAGGGTGCATCGACTGCGGGCGACGGTGCACTCCCCGGCGACCTGGGCGCGACCCACTCGAGCACCCTGGAGTGGTTGGAGAAGGCCGGATTCCCGGTCAACCCCGAGCGGCAGCTGGTCCGGGGGCTCGACGACGTGCTCGACTTCTGCCGGCGGGCGGAGGCGGGCCGCCACAGCCTCGACTACGAGATCGACGGGGTGGTGGTCAAAGTCGACGAGCTCGCCCTGCAACGGCAATTGGGGACCACGTCGCGTGCGCCGAGGTGGGCCATCGCCTACAAGTTCCCACCGGAGGAGCGGAGCACCGGGCTCCGGGCCATCGCCGTCTCCATCGGCCGGACCGGTAAGGCCACTCCCTTCGCGGTGTTGGACCCGGTGTTCGTCGGGGGATCGACCGTGTCACTGGCCACCCTCCACAACGAGGACCAGGTGCGGGCCAAGGACGTGCGCCCCGGCGACACGGTGGTGGTGCGCAAGGCCGGCGACGTGATCCCCGAGGTGGTAGGGCCGGTCCTGGCGCCGGGGTCGGGGGGTCGCAAACGTCGACGGCGGGCGGCGTGGAAGTTCCCCGCGGTCTGTCCCAGTTGTGGTGCACCGCTGTTGCGACTGCCGGGCGAGAGTGACACCTTCTGCACCAACCTCGACTGTCCTGGCCAGCGGGTGCAGCGCATCGCCCACTTCGCCTCCCGGTCGGCCATGGACATCGAGGGCCTGGGGGAGCAGCGCGTCCAGCTCTTCGCCGACCGGGGACTGCTCAGCGATGTGGCTGATCTCTACTCCTTCACCCCCGACACCTTCGAGGGGCTGGAGGGGTTCGGGGCCCTTTCCATCGCCAATCTGCTGGGTGCCATCGACGACTCCCGCACCCGCCCCCTGCACCGGCTGCTGATCGGCCTCGGGGTCCGCCACCTCGGCCAGGTCGGGTCGATCGCCCTGGCCCGGGCGGTCGGGGACATCGACGCCATCACGACCGCCGACGAGGCCAGCCTGGCCGTCGTGGACGGCGTCGGGCCGGTCATCGCCGCCAGTGTGGTCCGGTGGTTCGCCTCGGAGGTCAACCGATCGGTGATCGGGCGACTCCGGTCGGCGGGGGTCAATCTCGCCGAGCCGGGACGGGACCCCTCCGAGGAGACTGAGACCCTGCCCCAGACGCTGGCGGGCCGGTCGGTGGTGGTCAGCGGCACACTCGAGGACTGGACCCGGGAGCAGGCCGAGGCGGCCATCCTGGCCCGGGGCGGCAAGGCACCGGGCACCGTGTCGAAGAAGACCTTTGCGCTGGTGGTGGGGGAGTCGCCGGGCGCCTCCAAGGTGACCAGGGCCGAACAGCTAGGGGTGCCGGTGGTCGGGGCGCCCGACTTCGGCCACTTGCTCGAGTCGGGCGAGCTGCCGCCCGGATCCTGAGCCGCCCGATCGGGTACCGCCCACCCAAAATTGGGGAATTCGCCGGAGGCCTGTGAAGGTAGGAAAGGCACTTGAATCGACCCCTCCCCCCAGTTATGTTGACAAGACCGGGTCGGTGACGCCCGTGGGGGGAAAGCAAATGCGCTTTTGGGTGCGGACGGCACAGGTTCGGGCTTCTATGCCGGCGCCGTGACGTTCGCACATCGGGGGACCCGAGTGCTCCCGTAGGTGCTTCGCCTCGGTTCGGAGAATGACACGTTGGGGGACAAACGTCGTCTGACTCGGAGCCCATGGGGACATGGGAGAAGGAGCACCACATGATACGCAAGTTGCTTTTGATTGCTGCGGCAGTCGCCATGCCGGTCGGCTTCATCGCGGCCACTGCCGGCACTGCGTCCGCAGGCAAGGTCATCGACCCGACGCTGGCCCCGGCCACCGCCTCGTGCACCAGCAGCGGTGGGTCCCTTACCTTCAAGGTTCCAATCGGGATCGT
>DATBOO010000136.1:0-7816 GCA_036553725.1 Acidimicrobiales bacterium
CGAGCGAGCCGAGCTGGGCCCGGGCCACGGTGACAGCCTGCTCGGCCACGCGAAGCTCGGCGTCGTCCCCCCACGCCTCGAGGTGGGCTTGGAGCTCGGCGGTCGCGGCCGCTTCCGTCGCGGCCAGGGTCTCCTCTTCCGGAGCCAGCGCCGCCGCCTCGGCGTCGGCGCCTCCCAACTCCTCGGCCAGCCGTGCGCCCTCGGCCTCGAGGGTGGAGACGACATCGGCGTCTGCGGCGGCGTCGAGCGCCTGCGAGAGGGACCGCTGCCGCTCGCGGAGCACGCCGGACAGGCCACGGGCCCGCTCGACCATGCCTTCGGCCCGTGCGAGGCCAGAGGCCAGGTCGGACTCCCGTTGGGCCGACATCTCGTCGGCGGTCCGCTCGGTGTCGGCGTCGAGCTGGCTCAGCGAGCCGCGCAGCCGCTCCTCCGCCGCCAACAGCTCGGCCTGGGCCCTCGTCCCCTCGGCGTGCCGGGAGTCGAGGGCCTGGAGCTCCGAACCGGCCACGTAGAGGCGGACCGCTCGCAGCTCGTCGGCCAGCCCGGTGTACGACCGGGCGGCCGCCGCCTGGCGTTCGAGGGGTCGGATCTGCCGCTTCACCTCGCGGACCAGGTCGAACAGGCGCTCGAGGTTCTCCTCCGTGGAGGCCAGGCGTCGCTCGGACCGCTCGCGCCGGCGACGGAACTTGAGCACTCCGGCCGCCTCCTCGATGACGGCGCGCCGGTCCTCCGGCCGCGCCTCCAAGATGGCGTCGAGGTGGCCCTGGCTGATGATGACGTGCTGCTGGCGGCCCACTCCGGTGTCGGAGAGGAGCTCTTGGATGTCGAGGAGCCGGCAGGGGGCGCCGTTGATCGAGTACTCGCTGTCTCCCGACCGGAACAGGGTGCGGGTGATGGTGATCTCGGCCAGGTCGGTGGCCAGCTTGCCGGCGCTGTTGTCGATGGTCAGGGCCACTTCGGCCCGGCCCAGGGCGGGGCGGTTGGCCGTGCCCATGAAGATGACGTCTTCCATCTTGGCGGAACGGAGGGTGCGGGGTCCCTGAGCGCCGAGGACCCAGGCCACCGCGTCGACCACGTTGGACTTGCCGCTGCCGTTGGGACCGACCACCACGGTGATACCGGGCTCGAATTCGAGCACCGCCGGGTCGGCGAAGGACTTGAATCCTTTGAGGGAGAGCGACTTCAGGAACACCGGGTGCTCACCCTATCGGCAGCCACCGGTGCCCGGGGTAGACCCTGGTGGGCTCGGCGGCGGCGTGCGATGCGATGCGCGATGCGACCGCGCCAGCACCCGGCGCGCCACGCGCCACGCGCCACTCAGACCTGGCAGTGCTCGCAGAAGTACGTCGAGCGCCCGCCCGACTTGACCCTGACGATGGTGGCGCGGCACCGGCGGCAGGCCTGGCCCTCGCGGTCGTAGGCCTGGTGCTGGTCCTGGTAGTCGCCCACTTCGCCGAAGAGGTCGCGGTACTGCTCGTCGGCCAGCGAGGAGCCCCGCCGCTTGACCGCCTCGGCCAGGGTCTCGACCATGGCCCGGTACAGGCGCCGCACCTCCTGGGAGGAGAGCGAGTCGGACAGGCGGTCGTAGCGCAGCCCGGCGGCGAAGAGGATCTCGTCGGCATACATGTTGCCGATCCCGGCCACGAACTCCTGGTCCATCAGCAGCGCCTTCAGGCCTCGCTTCTGGGCGGCCAGCAGCACCCAGAACTTCTCCCAGCTCATGACGTCCTCCAGCGGATCGAACCCGAGGTGGGAGAGCTCGGGCAGGGCCGGCTGGCCGTCCTCGGGGGCCGCCGACACGAACAACTCCCCGAAGGTCCGGGGATCCACGAATCGCAACTGCCCGCCCTGGGTGAAGGTGATGACGGCGTGGGTGTGCGGCGCCTTGGCCTCCTTGGCGTTCTTGGCCCGCTGCAACTGCCCGCTCATGCCCAGGTGGACGACGAGGGTCTGCCCGTCCTCGAGGCCGAGGAGCAGGTACTTCCCCGCCCGGTCGATGGACTTGATGGTATGGCCCTCCAGCCGGGCGCGGAAGTGCTTGGCGCTCTGATGGCGCCGCACCGTCCGACCGTTCCTCACCTCGACGGTCTTGATCTTCCGGCCCACGACCTCGCCCTGCAGGTCGCGCCGGATCGTCTCGACCTCGGGCAGTTCAGGCATCCCCTCCGCCTCTCTCAACCTCCAACGATCCGCAGGCAACCTGGGCGGAAACCTGCTCGGCGTCCTTCTTGGACCGCCCCTCCCCCGCTCCGAGGCGCTGGCCAGCAACGTACACCGTGGCCAGGTACCGCCGGGCATGGTCGGGACCGAAACCCTCCACCTCGTAGCGGGGGACGCCCAGGCCGAGGCGCACGGACTGCTCCTGGAGCCGGCTCTTGTGATCCGACACCCCGGGCTCGCCCACGGCCGCCTCAATTCGGCCCCTGAGCAGGGAGAGGACCAGGCGGTCGGCCTCGGCCAGCCCCCCGTCGAGGTAGACGGCGCCGATCACCGCCTCGGTGGCGTCGGCCAGGATCGAGTCCTTGGCCCGGCCCCCGGACGAGTCCTCGCCCCGGCCCAGCCGGAGGTGCTCGTCCACCCCGAGGTCCAGCGCCACCTCGGCCAGCACCTTGGTGTTGACCACCGAGGCCCTGACCTTGGACATCATCCCGTCCGACAGCTCCGGATGGTTGCGGTAGGTGTACTCGGCGACCACCAGGCCCAAGACGGCGTCACCGAGGAACTCGAGGCGCTCATTGGAGGTGCGGCCCTCCAGCTCGGCGCACCACGACCGGTGGGCCATGGCCTCGCCCAGGAGCGCCGGATCGGCGAACCGGTAGCCGATCCTCTCCCCCAGCCGGTCCTCCACCCCGGGCGCTCCCGGGTCGCCGGCGGACGACGCCATCGGGTGGCTCAGGCCCCTCCGAGCTTGGCGTAGACGTAGTCCACCGCATCCCGCACGGTCCGCAGCTCCTCGAGGTCCTCGTCGTCGATGCGGAACCCCACCGACCGCTCGCCCAGCTCCTCCTCGAGGCCCTCCACCAGTTCGATCAACGCCAGCGAATCGGCGTCGAGGTCCTCGGCGAACGACGACGACTCCGAGATGCCGGTGGGCTCGATCTCCAAGATGTCGGCGAGCAGGTCGCGGATCAGGTCCAGGACCTGGGTCCGGTCGAGGGGACCCTTCTCCATGTGGGTCTCTGCGGGCACGGTCTCTCCTGTGGTCGTCTTGTCTGTGCGTGGTGGTCGGAATGTCCAGTTCACGGCGGGCAGGCCGGAGCCGCGCCCGGCGGCTCGGCCGGTGGAGGGCGGACCCCCGGCCACCCGGACCCAGGCCCGGGATTCAAGGCCCAGACCCGGACCGGCAGCCAACCTCACCGTCGGCCCTGCCACCTGCAGTGATGATATCGGACGGCGACATTCACGGAGTCGGAACCGGCCGGCAACCGCTCCTGGTCAGCCCCGGGAGTTGATCAGGCTCCGGGACGCCATCGACAGGTAGCCGAGGAGGTCCTCCTGGTCGGTGGGGTCCAGGCCGGCCGCCTGCACGGCGTCGGTCATGTGGCGCAGCCAGGCGTCGGCCTGGGCCTCCCCGATGACGAAGGGGGCGTGGCGCATCCGGAGCCGGGGGTGGCCCCGCTGCTCGCTGTAGTGGCGCGGCCCGCCCCAGTACTGGGCGAGGAAGAGGGCCAGATGGGCTTTCGGCCCGGTCAGATCCTCCGGGTACAGGGGCCGCAGCAGGGGGTCGGCGGAGACGCCGGCGTAGAAGCGCTCGACGAGGGTGGTGAAGAACGCGTCCCCGCCCCACCGCTCGTAGGCGGACTCCTTGGGCCCGCGTTGGATACGGATGGTCACGCCCCGACTGTAGGCGGACCTCGGTTAGCCTCGGATCAGCCCATTGCAGCAGATCGCTGCCCCTACCGGGAGGTCCGCAGTGTTCGAATGGTCCGAGGAGCAACTGATGGTCCGCGACACCATCCGGCGGTTCATCGAGGCCGAGGTGGTTCCCAACATCGAGGAGCTCGAGCACGGGGACCTGCCCCCGTACGACATCATCCGCAAGCTCTACGCCACCTTCGGGATGGACCAGATGGCCCGCGACCGGTTCAAGCGGCAGCTGGAGAGCAAGGAGGCCGGCGGGGGCGCCGGACCGGCGGAGGGGCGGGCCGGTCAGGGCGATGGCGGGGCGGCGGCGCTGGCCCTCATCCCGATCATCGAGCTGTGCCACTACTGCCCGGGCATCGTGACGGCCATGGGGGTGAGCGTGGGCCTGGCCGCCGGCACCATCATGAAGCAGGGCACGCCCGCCCAGATGGAGCGGTGGGGACTCGACCTGCTCACCGGCGAGAAAGTCGGGGCCTGGGCGATCACCGAGCCGGATTCGGGTTCGGACGCCCTCGGCGGGATGAAGTCCTCGGCCCGCGGCGACGGCGACGAGTACGTCCTGAACGGCAACAAGACGTTCATCACCAACGGCCCCTACGCCGACACCATCGTCTTCTACGCCAAGCTCGACGACGGATCGGACACCCCGGTCCGCGACCGGCAGGTCCTCACCTTCGTGCTCGACAAGGGGACGCCCGGGCTCGACCAGTCGAAGCCGTTCCGCAAGATGGGCCTCCACTCCTCGCCCACCGGCGAGCTGTTCCTCACCGACGTCCGGGTGGGCAAGGACCACCTGCTGGGCGAGACCGAGTCGCCGGGAGCCGGCAGCGGACGTGACTCGGCCAAGGGCAACTTCGTCACCGAGCGGGCCGGGCTGGCCGCCATGTCCCTGGGCCTCATCGAGGAGTGCCTCAAGCTCTCGGTCGAGTACGCCAAGAACCGGATGCTGTGGGGCCAGCCCATCGGGGACCGGCAACTCATCCAGCTCAAGCTGGCCAACATGGAGGTCGCCCGGCTCAATGTGCAGAACCTGGTGTTCCGCCACATCGAGCTGTCGGCGGCCGGCAAGAGCCTGAGCCTGGCCGAGGCCTCGGCCATGAAGCTCTACTCGGCCCAGGCCGCCTCGGATGTGGCCATGGAGGCCGTGCAACTCTTCGGGGGCAACGGGTACATGGCCGAATTCCGGGTCGAGCAGCTGGCCCGGGACGCCAAGGTCTTCCAGATCTACGCCGGCACCGACGAGATCCAGGTCACCCATATCGCCAAGGACCTGCTCAACCGCTGATGGCGGCCCCGGCGGCGTCGGTCCCGGCCGCCCGAGCCCGGGGCAGGCCGGCTGGACCCGGACGGGGCGGACCAACGGACCGGGGCGGGGCGGACCGGCCGGGACGGAACGGCGCCCCGGTACAGTCGGACGGTGCCCCGCCGTGACGCCACGTCCGCCTCCGCAGCCCCGGAGCTCGCCCGACCCCGGACGTTCGACGCCGGCTACGGCCAGCAGGTGGACCGGGGGCTGTGCCTGGGTGGCGGGGGCCTCTTCTTCGTGGCCTGGCAGGTCGCCTACCTCCAGACCCTCGCCGGCCTCGGGCTCCGGTTCGACCGCGCCGACCGGGTCGTCGGGACTTCCGCCGGCTCGATGGTGGCCTCGGCCCTGACCGGCGGGAGGCTCAAGCTCCTCCACTCCGAGATCTCCCTACTGGCCAGGGTTCCGTCGCTGGTCTCCGCCCTGGCACCGGCATCGGTGCTCAAGCCGAGCCAGCAGCGGGCGCTCGACCTCTTCCTCGAGGCCACCGACGGCGAGCCGGCCACCGTACAGGCCATCGGGCATGCCGCCCTGGCCGCGGTGACCCCCAGGGCCGAGGCCATGCGCCGCAACGTCTCGTTGGTGCTCGGCCCCGGGCGCCTGACCTCGGAAGCGCTGCAGATCACCTGCGTCGACACCTACACGGGCGAGCGGTGCGTGGTCACCCGTGACACCAAGGTCACCCTGGCCCGGGCCGTGGCCGCCAGCAGCGCGGTGCCGGGCCTCTTCGCCCCCCAGCCGATCGGCGACCGGCTCTGCATGGACGGCGGCGTCAGCGGTACCGGTACCCATCTCGACCTGCTGGGCGGGTCCAAGCGCGTGCTCGTCCTGGCCCTCACCGACGGGGCCGACCTGGACGGGGGGATGATGACCGCCAATCCGGACGACGGCCGACAGGAGGTCGAGGACCTCGAAGGCTCCGGGACGTCGGTGATGGTGAGGACCCCCTCGGAGGTCGACCTGCTGGAGCTGATGTCACCGGCGGCCGTGCCCAGGGCGGTGGCCATGGGCACCCGACAGGCGAACGACGACCTGAAGCCGCTCTCCACGTTCTGGGGCTGACCGGCGCTCTGAGCGGCGCCGGCCCCCGCCGGTCCCGACGGGCTCGCCGGGCTCAGTCGCTGGCAGACATCGGAGTCACCGATGCGGCCACGGCGTCGACCAGTCCGGCCACGGCTACGTCGTGGGCCACAGTGACGGCGTTGACGATGGCCACCGACGACGACGAGCCGTGGCTGATCACGCACACCCCGTTCACCCCCAACAACATGGCCCCACCGGTGTTCTCGGGATCGAGAGGGGCGGCCAGGGGCAGCAGGTGGGGATAGAGGTCATCGGCCGCATGCTTCAACTCCGGTCGGGCCAGGATCCCGGTGACCGCCCCGATCAGGAACCGGAGTGATCCCTCCAGCGTCTTGAGGGCGACATTGCCGGTGAACCCGTCGGTGACGATGACGTCGATGGTCGGCTCGAAGAAGTCACGGCCCTCCACGTTGCCCACGAAGTCGAATCCCGAGCCGGCCCCGCCCCCTTCCAGCAGGGCATGGGTCTCCTTCACCAGGGGGCTCCCCTTCGACTTCTCCTCCCCGATCGAGAGCAGGGCCACCCGGGGCTGGTCCACGGCGTAGCGCTTGCGGGCGAACGCAGCCCCCATCTGGGCGAACTGGACCAGCATCGACGCGGTGCATTCGGCGTTGGCCCCCGAATCCAGCAGCACGGTGGGCCACGAGCGCTCGAGGTTGGGTATCGGGGTGGCGATGGCCGGCCGGATGACGCTCGGGAGCCGCCCCATCCGCAGCAGGGCGGAGGCCATGGCGGCCCCGGTGTTGCCCGCCGACACCATGGCCATGGCCTTGCCGTCCCGAACCGCCTCGGCCGCCCGCACCAGCGTGGAGTCCTTTTTTCGACGCACCCCCTGGCCGGGGTCGTCGTCCATACCGATGACCTCGTGGGCGGGGAGGAAGGGCAGATCACCGATGTCGCCCATGTCACCCGGCGGACCCACCAGGACCACCTTGATGTCGGTCTTGGCCGCTACCTCGAGCGCCCCGGCGACGATCTCGCCCGGGGCCCGGTCGCCACCCATGGCGTCGACTGCCACCGGCAGTGAATTGAACGCGTCACCCGTCAACCGTGCGCCGCCACGCGTCATCTTCCGACTACTCGACTTCGATCGCCTGGCGACCTTTGTACCACCCGCAATTGGGGCAGACGACATGGGGGAGCTTGGCGGTCGTGCACTGCGGGCACACCGAGCGGGCCGGCGCCTTCAGCACCCAATTGGATGCCCGGCGGCTGCGGCTCTTCGACTTGGAGGTCTTCTTCTTCGGGACGGCCATAGGGATGGCATCCTAGGCGAAGTCGCCGTCCCCAGGATCGCGACGGCGCAGGCCGTCCAGGGCCGACCACCGGGGATCGCCGGGGGTGACACAGGCGCAGTCGGCCAGGTTCCGGTTGGCGCCGCACTGGGGGCACAGGCCGAGGCACCCCTCCGAGCACAGGGGGGCCAGCGGGAGGTCGAGCAGCACCGCGTCCCGGGCCAGGGGCTCGAGGTCCAGCTCGTCCCCGTCCAACGGATAGGCGTCCTCGTCATCGCCGGCCGCCTCCGTCGGCGCATAGTGCTCCCGCACCCTGGCGGCGACCGTCCCC
>DATBOO010000139.1:0-34156 GCA_036553725.1 Acidimicrobiales bacterium
GCGACGTCGGATGTAGGGGTGGACGGCATGGCCCTGGATGGGGCCGGGACGGATGAGGGCGACTTCGATGGCCAGGTCGTAGAAGCACCGGGGCTGCACACGGGGGAGGGTGTTCATCTGGGCCCGCGACTCCACCTGGAAGACCCCGACGGTGTCGGCCCGGCACAGCAGGTCGTAGACCTCGGGCTCCTGGTCGAGGCGGGCCAGGTCGATCTCGACGTGATGGAACCCCCGAACGAGGTCGACCATGTTGTGCAGAGCGGTGAGCATGCCCAGGCCGAGAAGGTCGAATTTGACCAGCCCGGCGGCAGCGCAATCGTCCTTGTCCCACTGGAGCACGCTGCGACCGGGCATCCGCCCCCACTCCACCGGGCAGACCTCGACCACCGGGCGGTCGCAGATGACCATGCCCCCGGAGTGGATGCCGAGATGTCGGGGGAAGTCGACCAGCGCGGTGGCCAGGTCCCGCACCAGCGGTGGGATGTCGTCCCGCTCGCCGAACGACTCGCCCCGGTCGACC
The DNA here is from genome assembly GCA_036553725.1 of Acidimicrobiales bacterium. Taxonomy (GTDB): domain Bacteria; phylum Actinomycetota; class Acidimicrobiia; order Acidimicrobiales; family RAAP-2; genus Bog-756. The sequence goes on from DATBOO010000139.1 coordinate 521, forward strand.
GACTTCGACCAGGCGTCCACCTCCTCGATCGTGTTCCCGAGCGCCTTGCCCATGTCGCGCAGGGCCGATCGCGCCCGGTAGGTGATCACGTTGGCCACCTGGGCGGCGTGCAGCCGGCCGTAGCGCTCGTAGACGTACTGGATGACCTCTTCACGGCGACCCGACTCGATGTCGACGTCGATGTCCGGCGGCCCGTCGCGGGCCGGGGACAAGAAGCGCTCGAACAGCAGCCCGAGGTCGACGGCGTCGACGTTGGTGATGCCGAGGGCATAACAGACGGCAGAGGTGGCCGCCGATCCCCGGCCCTGGCAGAAGATGTCCTGACGCCGGCAGAACGTGACGATGTCCCAGACGGTGAGGAAGTAGCCGGGGAACCCGAGCTGCCCGATGATGGCGAGCTCGCGGTCGAGTTGGGCCCACGCCCCCGGCACCCGTTCGGCCTCCCGAGGTCCGTACCGGTCGTTGGCGCCCCGTCGGACCAGTTCGGTCAGCCAGGTCTGCTCGGTGTGCCCGCTCGGCACCGGAAAGTCGGGGAGCCGCGGTGCCACCAGGCGCAGATCGAACGAGCACATGGCGGCGATCTCGGATGCCCGTTCGACCACCCCGGGCCACCGGGCGAATCGCCGCAGTTGCTCAGCCTCTCCGCGTAGACAGGCGGTGGCCGACGAGGGGAGCCACCCTTCGAGATCCCCGAGAGTCCGCCGGGCCCGGACCGCAGCCAGCGCGGTGGCCAGGGGGAATCGAGCCGGGGTGGCGTAGTGGACATTGTTGGTGGCCACCGGGGCCACGCCCCGCTCGATGGCCAGCAGGGCCAGCGCATCGTTGCGGGTGGCGTCGACCGGGTTGCCGTGGTCCCACAGCTCGACGGCCAGGTGGTCGTGACCGAACCGCCCGATCAGGCGATCGAGCGCCTGCCCGGCGGCGGCCGGGCCGTCGACGGTGAGGGCGGTGGCCAGCACCCCCTTGCGGCATCCGGTGAGGATCTGCCAGTGGCCGCCGTGACGGTCGGACAGCGCGTCGAGCGTGATGACCGGCTTCCCCTTCTCCCCGCCCTCCAGGTGGGCCTCGGCGATGGTCCGACTGAGCCGGGCGTATCCCTCGGGGTCCCGGGCCAGCACGACCAGGTGGGTGCCGTCCGGATCCGGCACGCCGGTGCGGACGTGCGGTCCTCCGTCCTCCGTGATGGTCAGCTCGGCGCCGAACACGGTGGGCAGGCCGAAGGCCCGGGCCGCTTCGGCGAAGCGGACCACGCCGTAGAGGCCGTTGTGGTCGGTCAGGGCCACCGCGGACAGGCCGAGTCGTGCCGCCCCGGCAGCCAGCTCCTCGGGATGGCTGGCACCATCGAGGAAGGAGAAGTTGGAGTGGGCGTGCAGTTCGGCGTAGGCCATCTCTATCCGTATCTATCCGTATCTATCCGTGCATCTATCCGTGCGGCCACGGTCATCCGTAGGTGGCTTCGACCCACCAGCGACCCCGTTCGACCAGCAACAGGTGGGCGTCCGAGCCGGTGACCGCCTGGAGGCGCGCGCCTCTCCGGCGGGACCTCGACCACCACCGCTCGTCGGACGGCCATGGGCCGGCCCAGGCGGTCACCGTCGACCACGGATGCTGCTCCACCGACAGGCGTCTCGGGACGGCGGTGAGCAGCCCCCGCCCCGAGACGGACACCGGCTGCCCGTGGGCGTCGGCCAGCTCGGCCAGGAGGGGAGCGGGATGCACGACGGCCGGCGCCGGCGATGGGATCCGGCCGGGCCACGGAGCGCCGAGGGAGGTGTCCACGCGGCTCTCCCCGGCATTCCAGGTGGTGAAACGGGCACGCTGGGCCGGCCCTCGCCCTCCCTGCAGGCGGGCGGTCACCACACCGTCCGGGCCGATGAGGTCCTGCACGGCGGCCAGGGCCCGGCCGGCCCGGGCGTCGGTGTCACTCACCCCGCCCCAGAACCCGGGTTCGCCCACCACGGCACCGGCCTGCCGGCCGACCGCCCGCTGTTGGCCGACACGCCGGCCGGCGACCGGCCGGCACAGGTCGCCCAGTTCGCCGCTCCGCCCCCCGGCCACCAGGTGGCAGGCCACCCCGTCGGCTCCGAATCGGCCGAGCACATGGGATTCGGGCAGAGCCGCGAAGTCACCGACGGTGCGGATGCCCAACCGGGCCAACAGCTCGGCCAGCTCGGGGCGGCCGAGGATCCCTACCGGGAAGGGAGCCAGAAAACCGGGGGTGCCCCCCGCCGGGACGACCAGGCCGCTGCGGGCGGCGAGAACGGCCGCGAACAGCCCGTCGGCCACTCCGACCTCGACGGTGGTGATGTCGGAGATGGCGTCGGCGACCAGTCGGGCCAGCGGGCCCTCCCCGCCGAAATAGCGTGCCGGGCCGCGGGCCGGGAGAAAGCAGATGCCCGGCCGCACGGTGGTGATCCACGGGCAGTACGACTCCACCGCATCGACCACCTTGACGAACGACCGGAGAGCGGCTCCGTTCTCGTCCTCGTCGAGGAGGTCGGGACAGCGGACGACAAGGAGGCGGTTCATGTCCGTGCCGTCGGGTCCGCCACTGCCTGCGCCGCCACGTCGATGCCGGCGTCGGCCTCTTCCACCGTCCCGGTGGTCGATGGCATCCACAGGTGATGGTGGCGGGGGCGGATGGCCGACCGCCTGCCCGTGGCGGTCACCGTCATCCGGCGCCGTTGGAGGTACCCATCGCCGGTGCCGGCGCCGTCCCAGTGCATATCGCTGACGCTCAGGTGCATATCGGGATGCTCGGGCCATCCGGAACGCCCGGGCACCACTACCAGGACGGCCCGGCGTTCCCTGGTCCTGGCCACCAGCCTGCGGGCCATGACCGGGCGGGGCGGGAAGGGAGGACAGAGCACCACCAGATCGACACCGTCGATCAACGCGGCGGCGACCTCGGCCCAGGCCGCACCCGGATGGGGGACCACGGCCAGACGTTCCAGGTCGAGCCCCATGTCGTGAGCGGCCACGGCACCGAGGCCCGGGAGCCCGACGAGGGCGCACCAGGAGCCCGCGCCCGATGCTGCGGCCAGAAGGGACAGGGCCAGGCTGATACCGCCGCCGCTCGGGTCCGAGCCACCGGCCAAGGTCAGGCCGCTGACCACGATGGTGCTTCCCCGGCGCAGGCTGCCGTCAGGGAACAGGCCGACGAGGGGAGGGAGCACCGGCAGGAGACGGGTCTGACTCGACGAAACAGGCCGGGTGCGCTCGGCCAGGAGGGCCAGGTACCCCTCGGTCCGCTCCCGTCCCGGGCCGGAGAAGACCGGTCGGGTCGGATACTCTACGAACATATGTTCGTAGAGTATCGCCCCGGGTTTGTCGTGGCCAATGGAGCTTCACCGGCCCACCCGAGTCCACCCGATGTGCCCGATCCGATCGCTATCATGTGGTCACCAGAGAGAGGAGGTGGTCCAACTGAGCAGTCAACGATTTGGGACCCTGGAGGTGGCTGGCCGCTGAGGCGGCTCGCTGTACCACCTGGCGAAACCCAGCCAGACACCCATCGGGCGACTCAGCCGGACCCAGGTCCCATCCGGCGCTTCACGGGAACCCCGGTGCACTCAATCAGCAATTTTCAGCTGCAGGGCGCTTCTTCGGAGGCGCCCTGCAGCCGTCCTCGGGGCGCTTGGGTCAGGGGGCGGCTCTTCAGGGGCGCATGGTGGTCTCGTCGACGTCGAGCGCTCCCCGCACCCCGTCGGCCACCCGTTCGCTGATCTTCCGCCGGGCCACCAGGAGGTCGAGCTCGGTCCGTTCCGCCCCGATGACCAGCCTTCGCAGTTCACGCTCGGCGCGGAGGTCGCCGTGGGCATCGGTGGAGGAGTCATCCCCGCCCTCGGAACCGTCCCCGTCGGCGGCACCTGCGCCCATCACGTCGAGCCTGCGGTCGATGCGGCCCAGCTGGGCCTCGTATCCGATGCGGATCCGGTCCACCACCTCCGGAGGGAACTGGTCGGTCCGAGCCAGGCCGTCGAGGTGCGACAGCGCGCCCACCGTCAACCGGCGTCTCGCTTCGGCCACCAGCACCATGTCCTGCTCGTCGCGGGTCACCAGCCCGAGGCGGCGGATGAGGGGAGGAAGGGTCAGGCCCTGGCCGACCAGCGTGGCCACGATGACCGCGAAGGTGAGGAACACCAGCAGGTCCCGGTGCGGAAAGCCCTGGGGGAGGGCCAGCGATGCGGCCAGGCTCACCGCACCGCGCATGCCGGCCCAACCCACCACCGTGGTCTCCCGCCATGAGCGGCCCGAGAGCGGGGGTGCGCCGAAGAGCCCTTGTCCGCCGGGCAGCGCGGTCGCCGCGAACATCCACACCATGCGCACCGCCACCACGATGCCGACCACGGCCAGCCCTTCGATGACCAGTGAGCCCGACTCGCGGTTGGTCAGGCTGTCCAGTATCGGGCGGAGCTCCAGCCCGATGAGCAGGAACGACATCCCGGTCAGGAGGAAGACGACCAGATCCCAGATCTGACGCTGCTGCAGCCGGGCCGCCGCCGTCAGCGATCCCGAACCGTAGCGGCCGAAGTAGAGCCCGGTGGCGACCACGGCCAGGACCCCGGACGCCCCCACCTTGTCAGCGGGCAGATAGGCGGCAAACGGGAGGATGAGCAACATGGTGTTCTCGATCACCGGCGTCTCGGTGAGACGGAGCATGCGAGACCCGATCCATCCCACCGCGATACCGATGGCCAGCCCCGCCACCACCGCGAAGGCAAACTTCCCGAACACATCGAGGACCGTGAACGCCGATCCCACCGCGGCGACGGCCACCTGGTAGGCGGTCAGCGCGGTGGCGTCGTTCATCAGGCCCTCACCGCCCAGGATGGTCACCAGCCGGCGGGGGAGACCGAGCTTTCCGGCGATCTGGGTGGCGGCCACCGAGTCGGGTGGTGAGACGATGGCACCGAGGGCGAAGGCGACCGCCCAGCTCATTCCCCCGACCAGCGAGTGGATGACCACGGCGACCGAGACCATGGTGGCCAGCACCAGTCCCACCGCCAGCAGGAGGATGGGCCGAAAGTGGGCGCGTAGTTCGCGTGCGGAGGTGTCGAGCGACGCGTCGTAGATCAGGGGCGGCAGGAACACGAGGAGGACGAGATCGGGCTGCAGTTCGATGCGGTGGTGGATCGGTATCAGCGCCACCCCGATGCCGGCGATGACCAACAGGATGGGATAGGCGATCCGCAGCCGGTCGGCGATGGTGGCGATCACCACGATGCCGATGAGCAGTCCCAGCCCGTCGGCGATGCTGATCATGGATGAGCGCTCTCGTCGAAGGGACGGCCGGTCAAGGTGTGTGGCAGACGGCCTCGATGTTGTTGCCGTCGGGGTCGCGCACGAAGGCGCCGTAGTAGTCGGGGTGGTACTCCGGCCAGATCCGGGGGGCATGGAGCACTTCGGCGCCGACGGCGACGGCGGCGTCGAAGAAGCCGGTGACCGATGCACGGTCGGGGGCGGTGAAGGCGATGTGGGACTCCCGGAACCCATCTGCCCCCGACTTCTGTGCAATCCAGAAGGTGGGCCTCGGGGGGATGCCGAAAGCGATCACCTCTCCGAAGTCGACGACCCGCCCGCCACCGACCGGAGCCAGGACCGCATCGTAGAAGGCGGCGCTCTCGGCCAGGTCGGCGCATTGGATGGAGACGTGGTCGATCATCCGCCCATCTTGGCACCCGGGTCCTCCCCCCGACGGCTGAGGGCGCCGCCTACACCGCCGACCACGGCGTGGGGCCTTCCCTCAGGCGCCCGTCGGTCGGCAACTCCCGGCGGGCCACCCCCAGACCCCGACCACCCCGGCGGGAACCGAGATCGGGCAGGGCGAGCCCTGTCCGGTGTTCCCGGCCGCGTAGGCGGTCCAGCTCCCACTCCGGGGCCGCTTGAACACGTAGTAGGAGCCTGCGTCCTGCGAAGAGATCTGGGCCTGGGTGGGAGCCGAGGGATTGGATGACGGAGCGGGGACCAGCCTCGCTCCGGCCCAGTAGGTCCCGGTGGTCTTGTCCAACGCGTAGTACGTGAGCCCGGGGGCCAGGCCCGTGTACTGGGAGGGCGGAATGCCGTTCAGCGCGGCCCCGGCGGCAACCAATTGGGAACGGATCTGGTCCGAAACCGCGACGTTGACGGCCGCGGCGGACGATGTGGTGCTCGACGGCGTGGTGCTGGTCGGGGAGGCGCCGGTCGGGGCGGGGTTGGAAGGAGCCGGCGCCGGCTGGGCATTGGGCGTGGTCGAGCAGGCGGCGGCCAACGCCGACACCGCCACCACGAGGGCGCCGACCACGAGCCGGGGATGCCTCATCCGATCTCCATTCCTCCTCCTGTCCCGTGCTGCCTGGCCGTCGCACCGTTCACCCGGCGAGGTCCGCGGACGAGGTACGACCGAACATATCGCGCCGACACCGACCGACCCCGGCTCATTTCACCGGGGTTCGTGGGCCGGGGATGCGTCGGGGTCCACCGGCATCGACCGAGGTGTACCGACGACTCCGCATGGTCGGCTCAGTCGCCACCCGGTCCGGCCGCCAGGCGGGCGGCCATGGTCATCAGGTAATGCCGCTCGCGGAGGTTGGTGGTGCCGGCGGCCGCGGCGCGGAACTCGGCGACGGCAGCCCCGGTGTCGCCGGCCATCTCGAGGAGGTGGGCGCGGACGGCGTGAAGGCGGTGGTGATCACCCAGCCGCTCGTCGAGACCGTCGAGCATGGCGAGGCCGACGCTCGGCCCCTGGGCCATCGCCGCGGCGACGGCACGGTTGAGCGTCACCATCGGATTGCCGGTCATCCGCACCAGCAGTCCGTAGAGGGCGAGGATCTCGACCCAGTCGGTGTCGGCGTACCGGTCGGCCTGGTCATGGACGGCGGCGATGGCCGCCTGCACCTGGTACTCGCCCACCTGCCCCCGTGTGAGGGCCCCGGCGATCAGCGTCGATCCCTCGGCGATGAGGGCCTGGTCCCAGAGGGCGCGCTCCTGCTCGGCCAGGGGTACCAGTTCGCCGCCCGCCCCGGTGCGGGCCGGGCGGCGGGCGTCGGTGAGCAGCATGAGGGCCAGCAGTCCGGCCACCTCGGGGTCGTCGGGCAACGCGCCCTGCACCCCCCGGGCCAGGCGGATCGCCTCGCCGGAGAGGTCGGTGCGGGACAGATCGGGACCGCCGCTGGTGGCGTAGCCCTCGTTGAACACTAGGTAGAGGACATGGAGGACCGATCGCAGGCGTCCGGCCCGTTCGCCGTCCGCCGGGAGTCGGAAGGGTTCTCCCGACTCTTTGACCTTGGCCTTGGCCCGGCTGATCCGCTGGGCCATGGTCGGCTCCCGGACCAGGAAGGCGGTGGCGATCTCCCGGGTGGTGAGACCGCCGACCGCTCGCAGGGTGAGCGGGATGGCCAGTGCCGGCGAGAGCGACGGATGGCAGCACAGGTACATGAGGATGAGCGTGTCGTCGTGCCCCGAAGCCGGCCCGGGGCGGGTGAGCGACCACGAGGCGGCCAGGTCCTCCCGGCGGCGGCGGGCCTCGTCGCGGCGGTACTGGTCAACCAGGCGGCGGGAGGCCACCCGGATCAGCCAACCCAGCGGGTCGTCCGGGGTCCGGCCGGTCGGCCACGTGGTGGCCCCGGCGATGAGCGCCTCCTGGACGGCGTCCTCGGCGTCGGAGAAGTCGCCGTACCGACGGACAACCGCCCCGAGGACCTGGGGTGACAGCCGGCGCAGCAGGTCCTCGGTGGAGGCGTCCCCCGTCACACCTCGGGGTCGGGAGCGCTCATCACCTCGCGCACCTCGATGGGTTGGCGGATGGGCAGCCCGTTCGGGCCGGGCGCGGCCGAGGCCTGGGCGGCAATGGCGATGGCCCGCGCCGCAGTGGTGACGTCCACCATCCGGAAGCCGGCGAGCAGCTCCTTCGTCTCGGGAAAAGGGCCGTCGGTGATCACGGGAGCGGTGATCCCGTCCGACACCACGAACTTGGCCGCCTCCGGCCCGGCCAGCCCCTGGGCGTCGACCAGCTCGCCGCTCTCGGTGAGATCCTGGTTCAACGCCTGTTGGAACTCGATATGGGCCTTGATGTCCCCCGGTGCCCACTCGGTCATGGGCTCACAGCCCGACTCCACCTCGCCGTAGTTCTGCAGCAGCATGAATCGCATGGTCCCATCCTCCGTGTCAAGGCGGGCGCCCGGTAGCGCCGCCCACTCCTAATGGTCGATTCTGTCGCCGGGTTCTCGACATCCGGTCGGACGCGCCGCACCCGTGCGGTCGTCAGGAGGGAGGCAGGGCGGCCTGGCCGCCGGGGGACGGGTCATCTCCGCTCCAGGAGGCCGCGGACGTACGCCGCCTGCCCGGCGTGCTGCAGGTCGTCGTTCACCACGCTGACCAGTCGGACCCCCAAGGTGACCGGCGGGTCCCACCGATCGTCGACGACGTTGTTGAGATCGGCGTCGGTCACGCCCTGTAGGAAGCGGAGTGTCCGTCCGAGCACGTCGTCGTGGTAGCCCGCCAGCATCGCTCCGTCACCGGTGACTGCCGCCACCTGTTGGGAGGTGTGGCCGTAGCCCGTGTCCGTCACGGCGAACGGGAGCCCGAAACGGTCCGCCCAGTCCGAGGACGCCCAGGCCTGGTCGGTCCCGGCCACGTCCGCCAAGTGGTCGTCCTGGATGCGAGTCAGATGCCACACCAGCCAGCTGATCGAGTTCGACGCCCCGCCCACCCGGAAGGCCAGCTGCTCGGGCGACAGCCCGTCGACCACCCCGTGCACGGTTTCGCCCACCCGACCGAAGGCATCGGCGAGCAATTCGGCGCTTGTCATTCTGGTCGCTCCTTCCCGAGGGCGGGCGGCGCCGGCCTCGCCGCCGCCCGCGCAGACAATCGGCCGGTGCGGGACATCACCGATCCGGTCACCCGTCGTACAGACGGTCGTAGGCGTCGCGGGCAGCATCGGACTGCCGGCGGGTCTGCCCCACTTCCCACCGGCGGGTGGCCCGATCGACGGCGATCGTCGTCCAGCCGGTACCGTCCTCGTCACTGAGGTGCACGAGGAGTGTGTGCGAGTCGTGCTCGACCCGCAGCCGGTGGCGGGGGTTGGCCTCCTCATGGAGTCCGCGGACGGCCTTTCCCGGTGTGGGGTCCTCGGCCACGAAGGAGGTCCACCGCCTCCCGGCCGACGGGGGCCGGGCCAACCGGTTCCGCTTCACCACCCGACCACACTACGGCCTGCCTGTCGTCACCGTTCCCCCGAGCTCCGATGCGCAGGCCTTCAGGTGGGCAGCGGTCGATACAGACACTGGCCGCCGCCGGAGGCATGCAGCTGTCCCTGGGGCGACCATACCCGGGCGGTCCACCCGAAGAGCCCTCCGGTCGACAGGGGCGCGGCCCCGTCGCACAGCAGCCAGTCCTGGTCTGGGGTCGGAGCGTGGAAGGCGACATTCAGGTCGAGGGTGGGTGCCGTGAACGACGGCATCATCCACGCGTGGGGACGGTGCGCCGAAGGCCAGCTCGGGAGATCCACCAGGATCAGGCTGCGGGCGGCGTCGACCCAGGGGTCCGCGAATGTCGCGGTCGGCTCGAACCGCAGCCATTGCTGCCAACGCGCCGGGCGGGGATCCGGCGGAGGCCACTGTGCTTCGAAGTCGATCGGCCTCGCCTCGAAGTTGTCCCAGAACGGGAAGGGCGGCCGGTCGTCCTCCGGCACGAGCTCGTGAACGCTCGGAAGGCCATGGGGCCCGGGGACCTCGGGCGGCACCGTCTCGTCGTGCTCCAACCCGTCGATCCCGTCGCTGACGCTCCACACCATGGCGTCGAGGATCGGGCGCCCCCCCTGTTCCATCTCGACTCGGTGCGAAGCGGCTTTCCGCCCGCCCCTGCGGACTTCGACCCGGATGTCGACCGGTGCGAACCGGGCCACTCCGAGGTAGTGGCACGAGAACGCCACGGGGCGCGGCTGGTCGCTGGCCGTTCCGACGGCGCGGAGGGCGCAGGCGGCCACATAGCCGCCCATTGGTCCCCAGATCTCCCAGTCGGGGCTGAGGTCGGCCTCGAAGCGGCCACCGCCGCAGGCCCGGACGGACGTGTCGCTGGCCAGATCACCCATGACGACCAGCGTGCCCTCCTATCGGGTGGCGGGCAAGCCGGTGGCCGCCATGACCGGCGCCGTCGGGCACCATTGGCTCATGCCGATTGACGGAGAGCTGGCTCGGTCCGCTCTGGTGTCCCAATGGCGCGCCATCGCCATCGCCGTCCCCGATCTCGATCTCGACCGCCCGAGCCGCGTCGAAGGATGGCGCAACCGGGAGGTGCTCGCCCACCTCTATGTCCAGCCGATCCTGCTGGGGCGGTTTCTCTTGACGGCGTCGGGGCAGCGTCCCGCCGCCGCCCTGACGGAGAATCTGGGTACCACCCGCGCCTTCGCCGGGATGATCGATGCGTCAGCCAGGGAAGGTGCCGAAATGGGGAAGTTCGACCTCGCCCTGCCGGTGGAGGCGGTGCTTCCCGCGCTGTGGGCCGCCGACCTCGGGACGACGATCACTACGTTGCAGGGACCGATTCCCCTGGTCGACTATCTGGCCACGAGATGCGTCGAAGCCGTCGTCCACGGGAGGGACCTCGTCGACCCGGTCGAGCCGGACCGGGAGGCACAGGCCATCGCCGCCGACGCGCTGATGGCGGTGCTCGCCTCCAGGGCGCCGCACCTGGTGCCCGAGGCGGAGGGGCTCCTACCTGTTGTCTGGATCGACGTCGCAACGGGGAGGCAACCGGCTCCGGGACGCCTTGCCTCGGTGGCTCCGGTGATGGCCTGAGGCCCGTCGAGCATCAGCAGCGGCGGCGGCGTCCCTGTGCGATGCTCTGGGCCGGTGACCACAGCCGCCCCGTTCGACCGGCCGCTGCACGGTCTGCCTCACCAATCGGCCGATGTGCCGTGGCCGCGGGAGGACTGGCCGGTCGGCCCCCTGCCCGACGGCGTCGGGCTCGATTCGCTCATCGAGGCCGCCTTCGATCCGGAGGGGCCACTGCACCAGACCTACGCCGTCGTGGTCGTGTGCCAGGGCCGACTCGTCCTCGAGCGCTACGAGGGTCTCCTGCCCCAGTGGGACAAGCCGGGGAAGCCGGTCACCCGGGACACGCCGCTGCTTTCGTGGTCGATGGCCAAGTCGATGCTCCACGCGGTGGTCGGCGTGCTGGTCGCCGAGGGAAGACTGGTGCTCGACGAGCCGGCGCCGGTGGCCGGGTGGCGGGCTCCCGGTGACCCCCGACAGGCCATCACGCTCCAACACCTGCTCGAGATGCGCGACGGGCTCGACTTCAAGGAGGACTACGAGGACGCCGCCACCTCGGACGTGATGCAGATGCTGTTCGGCGGCGGCCAAGCCGACATGGCGGCCTTTGCCGCCGACCGACGCCTGGCGGCCCGGCCGGGCAGCCGCTTCAACTACTCCAGTGGGACGAGCAACTTGATCTCGGGCATCGTGGCCCGGGAAGTCGGTTCCGGTGGGCCGTACCGGCGGTTCCTCGCCGACCGGCTGTTCGGGCCCCTCGGCATGGCCACGGCGACCGCCAGGTTCGACGACGCCGGCACCTGGGTGGCCTCTTCCTACGCCTACGCCACCGCTCGGGACTTCGCCCGCTTCGGACTCCTGTACCTACGGGACGGCATCTGGGAGGATCGTCGGTTGCTGCCCGAGGGTTGGGTCGACCACGGCCGCCGACCCCGCTCCGTCGACCCGGAAAACGGGGATCTCTACGGCTCCCACTGGTGGACCGGCGACGAGCCCGACGGCGCGTTCTGGGCCGCAGGGCACGAGGGGCAGTTCATCGACGTCAGCCCCGCCCGCGATCTCGTGCTCGTCCGCATGGGCCGGACCGGCGGGGAGCACGCAGAGGACCTGAGGCGCTGGCGGGCCGAGGTGATCGGGGCGTTCGGGGCCGGCCCGGCCTGATCGACCGCACCGTACCGGGTCGGGTCAGACGCGGGTCAGACGCCCTCCCAGAGACCGGCCGGGGCCTGGCCCAGCCGGTAGTGCCCGGGCTGGCGCTGGCCCGAGGTGGCCTTCTCCAGACGCTTCTGCATGCCGTCGGTCAGGGTGCCGGCCTTGATCATCTCGAAGTAGACGGCGGTGGCGTTGCCGACATCGAAGAAGTCTCTCTGCCAGCTCCATCGGAAGTCCCCGGCATAGCGGAACCAGCTGCCGCCGAGCCCAGCGATCTCGTACGGGGTCCCGTCCGCCCGGGTGGCGTCGGCCACCTGCTTCCACAGGCCGAGGATCTCGCCCTGGGCGTCATCGATGAGCACGCGTTGGTAGGGGTAGACCCACCCGCCCAGGCCCTCCATCTCGTAGCCCAGCGCGTACTCGCGGATCTGGTCCCGGCCCACGGCCATGAACTCGTCAGTCGGGCCGACGTTCCAACCATACGTGGCGTCCTCGGTGTACATTTCGGCCATCGGCGACCAGTCCAGCTGCTCCTCGCAGCGCCGGTTGATGTCCAACCACCGCTGCATCATCTCTTCGAGTTCGCTGCGTGGGAATGACGGCATGGGCCTACTCCTCTTCGGTGATGCGAAGTGCTGAAGTGGGACAGTACCGGACCGCGGCCTCGACCTCGTCCCGGTGGCTGTCACCGGGACGGTCGTCGAGGACGGTCACCTTGGCGTTCTTGGCCAGCTCGAAGACGGTCGGGGCCTCGGACTCGCACACCCCATGGCCCTGACAGAGATCGAGGTCGACCGACACCCGCATCAGGCCGACGCCGGTCCGCGGGCGGCCTTGCGACGGTAGCGGACCACACAGGGCTGCTGGAGCTGGACAACCATCTTCGAGTGGTCGTTGCGGTAGGTGGCCGACGGCTGGGCCAGTTCGAACTCCCAGTCCGACAGCAGCACGGAGAAGATGGCCTTCAGCTGCATCATGGCGAAGGCCGCTCCCACGCACCGGTGGCGTCCCGCGCCGAAGGGGATCCAGGTCCAGGGATTCGACCGGTCCTCCTCGCGGGGCTCCAGATAGCGCGACGGCTGGAACGAGCCGGCGTCGGGGAAGTCCTCGGGGATCCGATTGGAGACCGACGGGCTGGCCCCGACCATCTGGCCCGCCTTGATGGCATAGCCGTCCACCTCGACGTCCTCCTTGGCCACCCGCAGCAGCAGGATGAGCGGCGGGTGGAGGCGGAGCGCCTCTTTGACGGCCGACTCCAGGTGGGGCATGGCCCGCAGGGCCTGGTAGCTGACCTCGGCCCCTCCCGCGTAGAGCTCGTCGAGCTCGCGCTCCACCGCCTCCAGGTCCCCTGGGTGCCGGAGCAGCTCGATGAGGGTCCACGCCGCGGTGCCCGAGGTGGTGTGGTGGCCGGCGAACATCATCGAGATGAACATGCCGGTGACCTCGTCGGCCACGAAGCGGGGCGACCCGTCCTCATGGGTGATGGACATCAGGACGTCCAGCAGGTCGCGCTCGTCGTCCTCCGGTGCCGGGCCGGCCGCCCGGCGCTCCATGATGCCCTCCACCAGCTCGACCAGCCCCACCCGGGCCGCATCACGGCGGCGGAAGCTCTCGATGGGGGCGTAGGGATCGACGTAGGCGATGGCATCGGTGCCCTGTTCGAGGTCGTGGTAGAGCTCGGCGAACCGCTTGTCCAGCTCGTTGCGGAACCGCTTGCCGATCAGGCAGGCCGAGGACGTGTAGATGGTCAGCTCGGCGAACCAGTCGAGGAGGTCGATCTCACCGTGGTCCGACCACCCGGACACCATGTGCGCCACCTCGTCGGCGATGGTGGCGGCGTGACCGCGCATGAACTTGTCCCGGAGGGCCTGGTTGTGGAGCATCTCCCGACGCCGCTCGGGCGGGGCGTCGAAGACGACCCCCTCGCCGAACACCGGGGTCATGAACGGGTACGCCTCGGCCTGATCGAGGATCTCCTCGGGCGCACGGAAGAAGAACTCGTTGGCGCCGGCGCCGGTCATCAGGACCACGTCCCGCTGGGCCAACCGGAAGACCCCGACGTCGCCGCACTCGGCCCGGACCCGGTCGAGGAGGGCGATCGGGTCCACCCGGAGCTCGTCGAGGTGGCCGTTCTCGCCCTGGCCACCGGACACCCGGGGCGGCTCCCTGCGTCCCACGGCAGTGCTGATGGGTCTCATCGGTTTCCCCCGTCTTTCGGATCGTCTCTGATCGGTGCTTCCGGCTGCAGCTCGATGACGGTGGCGTGGGTGCCGCGGGGCAGCGCCACCGCCGCGGCGATGGCCTGGGCCACACCGGCCGGGCGCATGAAGCTGGAGTGGCGGGCCAATCCCCAGGCCGCCCACTGCTCGATCACCTCGGCGGTGACGTCGGGGTCCCAGTCCAGGCCCATGCCGGTGAGGGTCGGCCCGGGACGCACGATCGTCGCCCGCACCCCGGTTCCCTCGAGCTCCATCTGCAGCGACCGCACGTAGCCTTCCAGGCCCCATTTGGAGGTGACGTAGGCGGCCATGGCCGGGCGGGGATGCTCGACCACGTCGGAGGTGACGAAGACGACGTCACCCCGGCGGCGCTCGACCATGGCCGGGACCAGGGCGCGGACCAGCCGGTGGGTGCCGCTCACATTCACCCGCAGCACGCCGTCGAAGGCATCAGGCCCGGTGTCCAGCACCGATCCGGCCATGTTCAGGGCGGCGTTGGACACCACGATCTCGGCCCCTCCGACGGCCTCGGTGGCCGCCTTGGCGAACTGGTGGACCGAGTCGCCGTCGGCCAGGTCGAGGTGGATGGCGACGGCGTCGCCGCCTTCGGCCCGGATGGCCGCTGCCGCCTCCTCGCACTCGGCGACCCGCCTGGCCCCGAGCACGACCGGGTGTCCGAGTGCGGCCAGTGCCTCGGCGGCCGCCCGGCCGATGCCCGACGAGGCCCCGGTGACCACGGCCGGGCGGCGGACGGGATGGGTCTCGAAACGGGGCATCAGCGGAGGGCCGCCGAGGTGGGGAGGGCAGCGAGCCCCCGCACGTTGATCGAGTGGACCCGCTCGATGCCGTCCGGGTCGATGTCATAGGAGGAGACCCGCTTGACCAGCTCGGCCAGGCCGATCCGCGCCTCCATCCGGGCCAGGGGGGCGCCCATGCAGAAGTGGCGCCCGCTGCCGAAGCTCACCAGTCGGGACGTGTCCCGGTCGAGGTCGTAGCGGTCGGGGTCCGGGAAGACGTCCCCGTCACGATTGGCCGAGCCGACCAGGAGCAGCACCCGCTCTCCCTCGGGGATGTCGACCCCGTGCAGCGTCATCGGCACCCGGGTCACCCGCAGGAGCATCTGGCTCGAGGTGTCGTAACGCAGGGTCTCCTCGACCCAGTCGGTCACCCGCGACGGGTCGGAGAGGGGCTTGGCCAGCTGGTCCGGGTTGTGCCATCCCCAGAGCCAGGCGTTGCCCAGCAGTTTGGTGGTCGTCTCGTTGCCGGCCACCACCATCAGGAACAGGAAGCCGATGACCTCCTCGTCGGTGAGCTCGTCACCCTCGAGCTCTGCTTGGAGAAGCTCGGAGGTGAGGTCGTCCCGGGGGACGGCCCGCCGCTCGTCGACCATGCCCTGGTAGTAGCCGACCAGGGTGAGGGCGGCGTCCATCCCGGCCTGCGGGACGTCGAACAGTCCGTCCTCCCGATGGACCACCAGGTCGGCCAGCCGGCGCAACTCGGCCCGGTCGGCGGCGGGCACCCCGACCAGTTCCGAGATGACATCCATGGGAAGCCGGCCGGCGAAGTCGGCGATGAAGTCGAACGTACCCCGCTCCAGCGCCGGTTCGAGGTGCTCGAGGGCGATCGCCCTGATCCGGTCCTCCATCCCCGCCACCTTGGACGGGGTGAACTTCTTGCCCACCAGCGAGCGCATCCGGGTGTGGCGGGGAGGGTCGAGGGCGAGGAAGGACATCATCTTGTGGGCATTGGGACCGAAGGCGCTGGGGTCGAGGGAGACCCCCTGGGCATTGGAGAACCCGTCCACGTTGCGGAACGCGGCCAGCACGTCGACGTGTCGGGACAGGGCCCAGAAGTCGAACTCCTCGTTGCGGTAGACCGGGGCCTCCGACCGGAGTCGGGCATAGGTCGGATAGGGATCCTCGTGGATCTCGTAGGCGTACGGGCTGTAGGCGACCGGTTGGCTGGTGGTGGTCACGAACGGGCTCCGACTGCCGGAGCGCCGACCATCAGCCGGGCCGCCCCGGCCAGGAACTCGGGGATGTCCAACGAAGACATGTGCCCCATGCCGGCGGCCAGCAGTGCCCCCGAGTAGCTCGTCTCCAGCACCCGCACCACCAACGGGTCCACTCCGGGGCCCAGGGCGGCGGCCAGGCGACGGTGGATCTGCGCCCCAATACGGTCGCGCAGGTGCTTCACGTCCGGACTGGGGCTCAACAGCGCCACCGTGCAGGCGTCGACCAGGGCCGGGCTCTCCGTCGTGAACAGCACCATGTCCCGGACCGCGTCAGACAGGCGCTCGTACAGCGACCGGTCGGCGGAGGGTTCCGCCGGCGGCAGGGCCCGCATCCGTCTCCACAACACCTCGGCCAGCAGATGGTCCTTGGAGCTGAAGTAGTTGTAGGCGGTGGCCGGGGCCACCCCGGCGCGCCGGGCCACCATACGCACGGTCAGGCCGGAGTAGCCGACCTCTTCGATGGCGGCCTCGGTCGCCTCCACCAGCTGGACGACCACCTCGGCCTGACGGGGTGTCAGCCGGCGACGGGTGGCCTCGAACCCGTGGGCCTCTTCGGCCGGCAGGAGGGCGACGGTCTCGCTCATCGCCGCGGGCTCACTCGCCACCGTCAGCCGGCATCGGGCGGCACGGGAATGTGGGGCGTGCCGTCGCGCATGGGCGGGAATTCGAAATTGGCGGCGGTGGTCAGCTTGGTGACCGTGGTGATCTCCGCCTCGGGCAGGGTCTCGTTGTCGTCGTCGATGACCAGCTCCCATCGGCAGTGGGGTGCCCGGTCCGAGGGGACCCGGGGGGGGCGGTGGACATGGCGGATGTGCGCCTTGGGGTTGATGGCCTGGGCGGTCACGTCGAACGTCCCGTCCTCGATGTGGTGGCACATGCCGGTGACCATCTTGTCCCCCCACGGCTCGGCATCCATCAATGCGCCGCAGTAGGCGAGTTCGAAGAACCCGTGCCGCTCGTCGACGACCTCGTAGCGGACGTCGAGGTAGTGGTGCGGAAAGCCCGGATCGAGTTGGAGCACTTTGAAGATGGCCTCGACGTCGTTTCCCTCGACGCCCATGATCCGGCGCAGGCGCTGTCCGTAGACGGGGCTGGCGCCGCGCCATTCCTCGATGGCCAGCCGCTCCATCTCCTCCATCCCGTGGGACATGCCGATGGCTGCGCACATCGAGCGATCCAGGATGTGCACGGCCTGGGCGTACTCGCGCACCAGGCGGACCAGCGCCTCCCGGGACAGGTCCTCGTAGCGAAAATCGGCCCGGAACGCCCCGGAGTAATCGGCCAGGCCGTCCGTCTCGGGTGCCTGGTCTCCGGGCTTCTCCCCTTTGCCGTGGGCCATTGATGTGGACTATAGTCTGGACAGTTGTCCAAGTACAAGCCCGCAACCTGCCAGGGGGAGACCGAGTGCCGAACGACCAGACCCCCGGCGGTTCCCGGTCGGCGGAGACGCCCGTCGTCGGTGTGATCGGGCTCGGGGCCATCGGCGGCGGGGTGGCCACCAACGTCCTGCGGGAGGGGTTCCCCCTCGTGGTGTTCGATGTGCGACCGGAGGCCGCCGACCCGTATCGGGGCCGGGCCACCGTCGCCCGCTCGCCGGCTGACCTGGTGCGCGGTTCGGACCTGGTGGTGGTGGCCGTGGTCAACGACGAGCAGGTCCACGAGGTGCTGTCCGGGCCCGACGGTGGCCTGGCCGCCGGCGACGCCACCATGTTCATCATCGTCAGCACCATCTCGGCCGCCTGCGTCGAAGCCATCGGGGCCGAGGCCGAGGGGGCGGGGGTGGAGGTGGTGGACTGCGGAGTGAGCGGCGGTCCCGGCCCTGCCGCCTCCGGCGACCTGGTGTGCATGGTCGGTGGCGACCCTGCGGCCATCGAACGGGCCCGGCCGGTGTTGGATGCCATCGGGTCGTTGACCGTGACCATGGGGCCGTTCGGCTCGGGGCTGGCGGCCAAGCTGGCCCGCAATCTGGTGCAGTACGGGTCGTGGCTCGCCGCCTACGAGGGCCAGCGGCTGGCGGAGGCGGCCGGCGTCGGACTTGCCGACCTGGCCCGGGTCATCCGAGCCAGCGACGCCATGATCGGTGGCGCCTCTACTCTCATGTTCCGACCGACCGTGTCCCAGTTCACCGCCGACGACGACGCCGGAATTGTGGCGGCCATGCGGGCGGGGGCATCGTTGGCCCACAAGGACCTGCAGGCCGCCCTGGAGCTGGCGGAGTCCCTCGACGTCCGGCTGCCGCTGGCGGAGATGGCTGAAGTTCGCTGCGACGAGGTCTTCGGATTGGAAGGGATGGACCGATGAAGGAGACCCGATCCTGCGCCCCGAGCGGACAGGCGGCCACCGATGGATGAGACCGGGGGGGCCGGCCCGCCGGGCCCGGGGGAGAACCCCGGTTCGAAGCGGGCCCGGGGCATCGCCAAGATGCAGGAGGTCTACGGGTTCTCCGTCGACCCGGACGTCGTTGCCGGGCCCTACGTGGACTTCACCGTCGACCACCTGTTCGGTGAGGTGTGGACCAGGTCCGACCTCGGCATCCGGGACCGGCGTCTCATGACCATCGGCGTCCTCGCCGCCCTGGGCCAGCCCCAGCTGGTCGAGATCCAGTTCCAGTCGGCGCTCGACCGGGACGAATTGACCGAGGAACAGGTCCGCGAGACGGTGGTCCATCTGGCCCACTACATCGGCTGGCCGCTCTCGACCGGGGTGAACGAGGTGGCCGAAAAGGTCATCGCCCGCCGCCATCGTTCTGCCGGCTCGTGACCGACCGCACCGATCCCCCCGTATCGGGGCCGGGACCGGCCCCGATGGTCCGCTTCGACTTCACCGGCAAGGTGGCCGTCGTCACCGGCTCGGGCGGCGGTATCGGCCAGGCGTACGCCGAGGCACTGGCTGCCGCTGGTGCCGCGGTGATGGTTGCCGACATCGCCGAGGAGCGGGCGGCCGAGGTGGCCGCCGGCATCCGTTCCTCCGGGGGCGAGGCCGATTCGGTCGCCGTGGATGTGGCCGACCCCGATTCGGCGGCGGCCATGGCCGCTCGCACCGTCGACCGCTTCGGGGGCCTCGACTACCTCGTCAACAACGCGGCCATCTTCGGCGGGATGCAGCTCGACCTGTTGCTCACCGTGGACTGGGAGTACCTGAACCGGTTCCTGTCGGTCAACATGCTCGGGGCCCTCAACTGCGTGCGGGCCTGCTACCCGGCGATGAAGGCCCGGGGCGGCGGGGCCATCGTCAACCAGTCGTCCACCGCCGCCTACATGTACGCCGGCTTCTACGGGCTGGCCAAGGCCGGGGTCAACTCGATCACCCAGCAGCTGGCCCACGAGCTCGGCGGCCAGCACATCCGGACCAACGCCATCGCCCCCGGACCGATTGACACCGAGGCGTCGCGGACGGTGGTCCCCGATGCCTTCATGAAGCCGATCCTGGCCTCGCTGGCGCTCAAGCGGCAGGGACAGACGACGGACCTGGTCGGCATGTGCATGTTCCTGCTGTCCGACGAGGCGTCGTGGATCACCGGCCACGTCTTCAACGTCGACGGCGGGCAGGTGGTCCGTCCGTGACGCAACACCGCGTCGACGTCGAGGACGAGGACGGTGTCCGGCTGATCGCCTTCGACCGGCCCAAGGCTCGCAACGCCTTCGACGCCCCCATGTACGAGGCGGTGACCGCGGCGCTGGCCCGGGCGCTGGAAGATGACCGGACCGGAGCGGTGGTGCTGACCGGCAGGGGAAAGGCGTTCACCGCCGGCCAGGACCTGCGGGAGATGGCGGACATCGCCGCCGGCGCCGGGGGACCCGGGGCCGGGCGGGGGTTCCAGGGACTCCTCGACACGCTCACCGCCTTCGACAAGCCGCTGCTGGCCGCGGTGAACGGCGTCGGTGTGGGCCTGGGCCTGACGTTGCTCGGACACGTGGACCTGGTCCTCGTCGACGAAGGCGTACGACTCCGAGCTCCCTTCGCCGAGATGGGCGTGCCGCCCGAGGCCGCCAGCAGCCGGCTGCTGCCCGAGCGGATGGGATGGCAGCGGGCGGCCGCGGCGTTGCTGGCCTCGGAGTGGATCAGCGCCGACCAGGCGGTGGAGTCGGGTCTGGCCCTCCGGGTCTGCCCGGAGGGGACCGTGCTCGAAGAGACCCTGACCCTGGCCCGGCGGATCGCATCGTTCCCCCCGCACGCCACCCGCCAGATAAAGCGGTTGATGATGGCTGCGGGCCGTTCGGACATCGTGGCCGCCCGGGCCCGGGAGGAGGCGGCGTTCGCCTCGCTGTTCGCCGACCCGGCCACCAACCCCGGCGCAGGGCTCACCGCGGGCCTGGGGACCTGACCGGCGTGCGCCTGGGCATCACCGCCTTCCTCACCGACCGCGCCATGACGCCGGCCGACCTGGCCCGCGCCGTCGAGGACCGGGGGTTCGACTCCCTCTACCTTCCCGAACACACCCATCTGCCTGTGCGCGCTGACAGGCCTCCGGCGCTGGTGGAAGGTGTGCACATCGACGACTATCGGCGCAGCCTCGATCCCTTCGTGTCCCTCGCCACCGCCGCCTCGGTGACCGAGCGGATCGCCCTCGGCACCGGTGTGGTGCTGGCCGCTCAGCACGATCCGATCGTGCTGGCCAAGCAGGTCGCCACGCTGGACGTCTTGAGCGGTGGCCGGGTGGTCCTCGGCATCGGCTTCGGATGGAACCGGGAGGAGGCGGCCGACCACGGCGTGCCCTTTGCCTCCCGGCGGGAGGTGGCCCGGGAGCACCTGCTCTGCATGCAGGCGCTGTGGTCGCAGGACCAGGCCGAGTTCCACGGCCGGCATGTCTCGCTCGATCCCTGTTGGAGTTGGCCCAAGCCCATCCAGCAGCCCCGGGTGGCCACCCTGGTGGGAGGCGGTCCCAACCCTGCCGTGTTCGCGGCCATCGCCGAGTATGCCGACGGATGGATGCCCATCGGCGGTGCCGGGGTGGCCGAGTCCCTGCCTCTCCTTCGACGGGCCGTGGAGGGCCGGGGTCGCGACCCGGAGGCGATCCGGGTCGTTCCGTTCGGGACGGTGCCCAGCGACGAGAAGTTGGCCCACTACCGGAGCCAGGGGATCGTCGAGGTGGTGCTACGGCTGGCGTCGGGGGGCGCCGACCAGATGCTGTCGGACCTCGACGGCCATGTCGCCTACCTCGAGCGGTTCGGGGGCGGCGATGGGTGAGCGCCCGGTCGACGGGTCGGCCCCACCGTCCAGGCCGTGGAGCGGGGGAGGCCGCGAGGAGCTGGCCGCCGCCATCCGGAGGCTGATGACGGCCACGGTGAACGCCGTCGCCTCACCCGCGGTCCTGTCCGACGCCGCCCGCCGGGCGACGGCCCTGGCCGACGAGCTGGACCGGCACGTGCCGCCGGCGGGCCCCGAGCCGACGGCCCGGTTCGCCGACCAGTCGGTCCAACCCGGAGAACTCGACACCCTGGCGGCGGCCATGCCCTTCGACATGGTCATCGGGCCCTGCAATCCGGTGGCTCCGCCCCTGACCATCGAATTCGACCCGCCCCGGGCCATCGGGCACGCCGTCTTCACTGCGCCCTACGAAGGGGCACCGGGCCTCGTACACGGGGCGGTGCTGGCCGGGGCCTTCGACATGATGTTGACGGCGGCCAATGTCATCGCCGACGGCGCCGGGCCCACCGTCAGCCTCTCCATCCGCTATCGCAAGCCCACCCTGATCGCCCTGCCGGCTCGGTTCGAGGCGTGGGTGACCGAGTCGGACGGCCGGCGCACCCACAGCCGGGGACGGCTGACCCAGGGGGGAGTGGTCACCGTCGAGGCGGTCGGCGAGTTCGTCAACATGGGACGCTCGCGCATCTCGGAGCTTCACCGGGCGGACCACGCCGCCAAGCCGACCACGCCCGACCTGCGCCACGCGGAGGAGGATCCGGGTTGAGCGAGCGGGCCAGGACGGCATTCTCTAGAGTCGTACCGGCGGCATCACCGGGGTCCGTCTGGCGTCCCCCGCCTGTTGCCCGACCAGTTGGGGGAGAGATCATGACGCGCAGCTCCGGTGAGGGAACCTCGACGACCCGGCGGGCGTCGCGGATGGCCTTGACCATGAGCGGAATGGTGCTGGTAGCCGCACTGGCCGCGTGCTCGTCGACCAACTCGACGACCCCCACCACGTCGGGCTCGGCCACCGCCTCGAACAAGTCGGCCATCCCGGCGTCGGCCTTCAGCGACCATACCGGCATCACCGCCACGTCGGTGGCCGTCGGGAACGTCTCGTCGCTGATCGGCGGGCTGTTCAAGGGTGCGACCGTCGGGACCCGGGCCTACGCCGCCTACGCCGACTCGCTGGGAGGGGTGAACGGCCGCCGGATCACCGTGGACAGCAGTGACGACAATTACCAGGGTGCACCCAACAAGCAGGCGACCCAGGCCGATATCCAGAAGGACTTCGCCATGGTCGGAGGCTTCTCGTTGCAGGACAACTTTGGCGGGGCGGTGCTGGCCGCCAATCCCCAGGTGCCCAATGTCACGGTCTCCCTCGACCTGGCCACCGCCGACCTGCCCAACTCGTTCAGCCCGTCCCCGGCGGCCAACGGATGGCAGCAGGGCCCACTGGCCTACTTCCAGAAGAAGTACCCCGCCCAGATACTCCACACCGGCGCACTCGTCGCCGATCCCCCGTCGGCGGTGGCCAAGTGGGTGGCGGAGAAGCAGGCGATGGCCGGGCTCGGGTACAAAGTCGTCTACGACCCGACGTTCGACATCACCACCACCGACTTCAACCAGTACGTGATCACCATGAAGAACGACGGTGTGAAGATCCTCTTCCTCGAGCAGATGCCCGAGAACTACGCCTCTTCGGTGGTCAGGGCCCTCAACCAGCAGGACTTCCATCCGGTGCTGGTCCTCGGCGGCTCGACGTACAGCCGGGAGCTGATACCGAACTCCGGGGGTGCCCCGGCCATCGACGGCTCCTACCTCGAGCAGAACACCTCGCTCTACCTGGGGGAGGATGCGGGCAGCATCCCGGCCGTCGACACATTCCAGACCTGGGTCGAGAATGTGTCCCCCGGGTTCAAGGCCGACCTGTACACCCTGTTCGGCTGGCTGTCGGCGGAGCTCTTCGCCCAGGCCCTCCAGGCGGCCGGCGCCGATCCGAGCCGGGGCTCGGTCCTCGAGGCGCTTCGAGGCATCACATCCTTCTCCGGCGGCAACCTGGTCGGGACGGCCAACCCGGCGCAGAAGATCCCGACCACCTGCTACATCATCACCAGGATCGAAAACGGCACCATCAACCGCCTCGACGACCCGCCGGTGAGCGGACCGACCCACGGCTACCGATGCGACCAGCCCTACTACTACGTCAAGGGGTGAGCCCGGCCGATCAAACGGGCGGGCAGGACCCGACGGTGCGGGTGAACTGGGAACTGTCAGGCGTCGGAAGCCTGGGCCGCAGCGCGCCTCATCAGCCGGGCCTTGCGATTGGCGGCCTGGTTCTTGTGGATGACGCCCTTGGCCGCGGCCTTGTCGATCCGCTTGACCGCCAGGCGCAGTGCCTCGTCGCTGTTCTCCGCACCCTCGTCGATGGCGTTGACCGCCCGCTTGGTGCGCGTCCTCAGTTCTGACCGCACCGCCTTATTGCGCGCCTGGCGCTTGATCGTCTGGCGATTGCGCTTGATCTGGCTCTTGATATTTGCCACGGCCGGTCCTTCTCGTCCTTGAGATCGTTCGGGGATGTCACGGGCGGGACCTGGCGGCCACCGCCGTCGAAGCGGAGATCTTCATCCAGGTGCCCCACAGGGCCAACGCCGGAGACAGTGCAGGATAGCAGCCCGGAAGGCCCGGGCACTGCCCGGCCTGCGGGACAGCATCCGGGTCGGCGTGGGTACGCTGGTCAGCCCGTGCTCCCTGTCGAACGTATCCGCAATTTCTCCATCATCAGCCACGTCGACCACGGCA
Source organism: Acidimicrobiales bacterium (assembly GCA_036553725.1). GTDB lineage: Bacteria > Actinomycetota > Acidimicrobiia > Acidimicrobiales > RAAP-2 > Bog-756. The sequence goes on from DATBOO010000139.1 coordinate 24,586, forward strand.
AGTCGACGCTGTCCGATCGCATCCTCGAGCTCACCGGGGCCGTGGATCCCCGCCTGATGCGGGAGCAGTACCTCGACTCGATGGACATCGAGCGCGAGCGGGGGATCACCATCAAGGCGCAGAACGTGCGGGTGTCCTGGAAGGACGACACGCTCCACCTGATCGACACGCCGGGACACGTGGATTTCGGCTACGAGGTCAGCCGGTCACTGGCCGCCTGCGAAGGGGCGGTGCTTCTGGTCGACGCCTCCCAGGGCATCCAGGCCCAGACCCTGGCCAACTGCTACCAGGCCCTCGAGAACGATCTCGAGATCATCGCCGTCCTCAACAAGATCGACCTGCCCGCCGCCGACCCCGAACGCAGCGCCGCCGAGATCGAACAGGTCCTCGGCATCGACCCCTCGGGGATCATGCGCATCTCGGCCAAGACCGGTGAGGGCGTGCCCGAACTGCTCGATGCCATCGTCGAGCGGATCCCGCACCCGGGCGGCAAGGCGGACGCCCCGCTGCAGGCCCTGATCTTCGACTCCGCCTATGACCAATACCGAGGCGTGGTGAGCTCGATCCGGGTGATGGAGGGGACGCTGGTCGGGACGGACAAGCTGCGCTTCATGCAGGCCGCCAGCAACCATGAGGTCGAGGAGATCGGCTTTCGCGCCCCGGCCACCGTGCCGGTGGACGAGCTCGGCCCGGGCGAGGTGGGCTACCTGATCGCCGGGATCAAGGACGTGGGCGGCGCCCGGTCCGGGGAGACGGTCACCACGGCCAACCGCCCGGCGGCGGCGCCGTTGGCCGGGTATCGCGATCCCAAGCCCATGGTGTTCTGCGGCCTCTTCCCCATAGACGGCGACGAACTGCCCGATCTCCGTGACGCCCTGGAGAAGCTCCGCCTCAACGACGCCAGCTTCACCTACGAACCGGAGTCGTCGCGGGCGTTGGGGTTCGGGTTCCGCTGTGGATTCCTCGGCCTGTTGCACATGGAGATCGTGCGCGAGCGTCTCGAGCGCGAGTTCGACCTGTCGCTCATCGCCACCGCGCCGTCGGTGGCCTACCGGGCCTTCCTGAACGACGGGAGCCAGGTGGACGTGGACAATCCGAGCGGGCTTCCCGAACCCACCCATCTCGATCATGTCGACGAGCCGATGCTGAAGGCGACCATCCTCACTCCGGCGGAGTACACGGGCACGGTGATGGACCTCTGCCAGGGGCGTCGGGCCGAGATGGTCAAGATGGAGTACCTGTCGCCCGAGCGGGTGGAGTTCGTCTACGGGATCCCGCTGGCCGAGGTGGTGGTCAACTTCTTCGATCAGTTGAAGAGCCGGACCAAGGGGTACGCCAGCCTCGACTACGAGCCCGATGGGTACGCCACCGCCGACCTGGTCAAGGTCGACGTCCTGATCAACCACACCCCCGTCGATGCCTTCTCCACCATCGTGCACCGGTCAGTGGCCGAGTCCTACGGCCGCCGGATGACCGAGAAGCTGCGCGAGCTGATCCCCCGGCAGATGTTCGACGTCCCCATCCAGGCCGCCATCGGGGGTCGGGTCCTGGCCCGTGAGACGGTCAAGGCCCGTCGCAAGGACGTGCTGGCCAAGTGTTATGGCGGTGACATCACCCGCAAGCGGAAGCTCCTCGAGAAGCAGAAAGAGGGCAAGAAGAAGATGAAGAACATTGGTCGGGTCGAAGTGCCGCAGGAGGCGTTCGTCTCCGCCCTCAAGCTGGACGACTGACTCTGGATGGCCCGCGTCGTCGACCCCGCCCGCCCTTCGGTGGGACAGTCCGCGCCGAGGGCGGTGGCGTCCGGCTCCGCGTTGCCAGGGACCGCCATCCAGGGGCCGGAACGGCCCGGGCGGAGACGCCGGCACGAGGAAGCGATGGCGGAGCTGGCCGTCGGCTCTGCCCTGGTGCTGGCCGCGGCCCTCGGCGGTCTGTACTTCGCCATCCGTCCGGGCCCGGCGTCGGTTGACGGGTGGTTGCTGGACCTGGTGGGGCCCAGCCGCGGGCTGGCGTTCACCCACGTCTCTTCGCTGACCTATCCCGCCGCCATCGTGATCGGGGCCGCCATCGCTGCCGGCATCTGCCTCCCTCGGGACCGGCCCCGTGCCCTGGCATGCCTGATCGCCCCGCCACTGGCACTCCTCGCTTGCGAACTGGTGGCCAAACCGCTGGTGGGCCGGATGCTCGGGGGAGTGCTGTCCTACCCGTCGGGCTCGACGGCGGGAGCGGCCGCGCTGGCCGCGGCGGCGGTGCTGGCGACCCCGGCCCGCTGGCGCCTGTGGATCGCCGGACCGGCGTCGGCCTACGCGCTGTGGGTGGCCCTGGCCGTGGTCGCCCTCCGGTGGCATTATCCGACCGACGCCCTGGCCGGGTTGGCGTTCGGTGCCGGCGTGGTCCTGGTGATCGACGGGGCCGCCTTCCGGATCGCCCGCAGTGTGGAGCGGAGGCGGGACCCGGACCGGCCCCGAGTCGGGAACGCGGCCCCGGACGGCACCCCTGTGCCGCCGCTCCGATAGCGGAGTCCCGCCAACCGGGGGCTCAGGAGGGCGGCGTCGGGGCCTCCGGATCGCCCCCGTCCGACGATCGGCGGATGATGGCCACGGTGCCAGCCGGGCTGTCGGGGTCGAACCTGAGTTCGATGGGGCCGTCGGATCCGTCGGGCTCGTCGGAGGCCACGATGACGAAGGCCGGCTGCTTCTTCGGGGTCTCCAGCGCCTGCTGGAGACCGATGGCGATGCCGGTCAGCACCGCGCCGGTGGCCGAGCGCTTCATCCAGTGGTTGAAGCGGAGGGGGTCTTTGCCGTCGGGGTGCTCCGCACCGGCTTCGCTACTCTCATCGGCACCGGCCTGGCCACCGGCCTGATCGGCATCGCCACCGGTGGCGGCTTCGTCGGGGGCCGGGGCCCGGACGCCGTGGCCTGCGCCGCCCGCCGGATCCGCCTCCCCGGCGGGACCGGGGTCGGTCCCGTGGTCGTTCCCCTGCTCGGCCGGATCCGGCCCCGGGTTGGCATCCACGACTTCCACGGTACCGTGCGTCCTGAACGTTCGATCCGAGGCGCACCTCACTTCGGGCCAGCCGGCGGCACACGGCCACTTCGGGCCAGCCGGCGGCACACGCCCCGCCAAGGCTCACGGTGGCTCCCGCCGTCCACGTGCTGCTCAGGTGGACGATGACGCCTGGCCCGGTGATCCACCCGGCGCACGCGCCCATGTGATCGGGGTGTCCGCCCCACTGAAGCAGCCCCGCAGAAGTCATGGCAGGCCCGCACGCCGCCAGCGAGCGGATCGACGCCACCTCGCCTGAGTGCGACAAGGCCCCCACCGAAGCGGGGGCCTCCTCGCACTCAACGACTACAAGGCGTCCGTCAATGCCGATCGTATCCGAGCCGGGCCCCGGGGGTTGGGCCCGGGTGCCCGGAGCCCCGACCAGGCACGCCGTCCGATCGGCCAGCCATCGGCGAACCGGCGGGCGCATGGGCATCGTAGGATCGGCGTGTGCTTGACCGTTTCCATCCGCCGGTCGAGGAGTACCTCGAGACCATCTTCGCACTGGAGGAAGAGGGAATCCCGGTCATCCAGGCCCGACTGGCCGAGCGGCTGGACAAGGCGGCCCCGTCCGTCTCCGAAATGCTGGACCGCCTCGAGGCCGATGATCTCATTGTGCGCACGTCACGGCAGATCGCCATGACCTCGACCGGTGCCGCCCTGGCCCGGGGCGTGGTGCGCAAGCACCGCCTGGCCGAACGCCTGCTGGTGGACATCATCGGGCTCGACTGGGACAAGGCGCACATCGAGGCCGGCCGATGGGAGCACGTGATCTCCGACGACGTCGAGGAGCGGCTGGTGGTCCTGCTGGGCAATCCGACCACCTGCCCACACGGCAACCCGATCCCCGGCGTCGGACCGGCAGGCCCCGAGCAGCGCCGGCTGGCCGAGGCCCAACCCGGAGACCGGGTCCGTCTCGAGCGCATCACCGAGAGCGTCGAGCACGACGCGGCCTCGCTCACCTACCTCGGGGATCATGGATTGACGCCTGGGACCACCGCTCTGGTCCAGGCCAGGGCACCGGACGGCACATTGACCCTGCTGGTCGGCGACGCCACGATCGCCCTCGGACCGGCGATGACCAAGCGGATGTTCATCGCCACCGGCTGAGCGACGCCCGGCCATGACAGCCCGGTGCGGTTCAGCACTCACTAGAGTGGAGTGCCAACACGGATCGCACCTCCACCCGTTGCTTCGGGTCGGGGCAGGTTCGATTCCCACTGCGAGACTCCGATGCCGACCACTGACGACAGCCGAATCGACGACAGACGGATGGACGCCGCCGGACCGGACGGCGGAGGGCTGGACGCCCGCAAAGCGGCCATCCTCAATGCGGTGGTCTCCGAGTACATCGCGTCGGCCCAGCCGATCGGATCCCAACACGTGGTCGACGCCCCCGGGGTGAGCGTTTCGTCGGCCACCGTCCGCTCGGACATGGCGGCGCTCGAACGCGACGGCTACCTCGACCAGCCGCACACCAGCGCGGGACGGATCCCCACCGACAAGGGCTACCGCTTCTTCGTGGACCACCTGGCCCGGCCCGGGTCCCTGGACGCTCTGGGACGTCAGCAGGTCCGCCAGTTCTTCGACCACGCCCATGGAGAGATCGAGCAGATGCTCGAGCGGACGTCAGGGCTCCTGGCCGACCTCACCGATTGCACGGCCATGGTGGTCGGACCGTCCCACGACTCGGCGGTGATCCGGTCGGTCCAGTTGGTGGCCCTGGGCCCCCGGCTCGCCCTTCTGGTGGTGGTACTGGCCGACGGCGCCGTTCAGAAGCAGTCGATCGAATTCGCCGACGAGGTCGACGAAGCCCGGCTGGCCGAGGCCGGCGCCCGACTCGCCGCCCACGTCCTCGGCGCTCCCCTAACCCGGGTGCGCTCGAAGGTGGCCGCCACCGGTGACCGGTCGACCGACGCGGTGATCAGTGCCGGCGTCCGGGCGCTCCGGTCACTCGGGTCCGCGGATGCGGGGGACCAGCTCTTCGTCGGCGGCTCCTCGCGGATGGCCGCCGCCTTCGACGCCGTGGACACCGTGCGGTCGGTGCTGACCATCCTCGAGCAGCAACTGGTGGTGGTCACCCTGCTCCGGGACATACTCGACACCGGGTTGTCGGTGGCCATCGGCTCCGAGCACGGGGTGGAACCGCTGGCCTCCTGTGCCATCGTCGTCATGCCGGTGTCGGTCGGAGGGGAGGAGGCCGGAACCATCGGGTTGCTGGGCCCCACCCGCATGAACTACCCCCTGGCCCTGGCGGCCGCCCGTGTGGTGGGGGACCGCCTGGGCGAGCGGTTGAGCGAGGCGGGCCGATGAGCGACCGGAGGCAGGGCTCGTGACCGATGTCGACCTCTATGAAGTCCTCGGCGTGCGCCGGGACGCGTCCGACGAGGAGTTGAAGCGCGCCTACCGGTCCAAGGCCCGGGAGTTCCACCCGGACACCAGCCAGGGCGACAGTGAGTCGGACGAGCGGTTCAAAGAGATCAGCCTGGCCTACGAGGTCCTGAAGGATCCGGAGCGCCGTGCCCACTATGACCGGTTCGGTTCCGAGGGGGTGTTCGGCGGCGGGGCCGGCACGCCGGGCGATCCCTTCGGGGGCGGGCTGGGCGACCTGTTCGACGCCTTCTTCAACGGGATGGGCGGGTCGGGGGGCGCCCGGGGCCGTCGCACCGGCCCCATCCCCGGCCCGGATGCGGAGATGGTGCTCCGGCTGGATTTCCGAGAGGCGGTGTTCGGGGTGCAACGCGAGGTGGACGTGCAGACCCCGGTGCACTGCGACGCCTGCGAGGGCTCGGGCGCCCGACCCGGCACCTCGGCGGTGCGCTGTCCCGAGTGCCAGGGAGCCGGCGAGCTGCGCCGGGTGCGCCAGTCCATCCTGGGCCAGGTGATCACCGCCGTCCCCTGTGCCCGCTGCCAGGGCACCGGGCAGTCCATCGAGCATCCCTGCGCGGAGTGCGGGGGCGAGGGACGCCGGAACGAGCACCGGACGCTGACCGTCGACATTCCCGCCGGCGTGGACGAGGGCTCCACCCTCCGACTGGCAGGGCACGGGCCCGCCGGATTCCGCGGAGGCCCCAACGGCGCCCTCTTCGTCCACGTGTCGGTCCAGCCCGATGATGCCTTCGAACGCTCCGGCGTCGATCTCCATGCGCCGGTCCACATCCCGCTCACCATGGCCGCCCTGGGAGGGACCCTCGGGTTCCAGACGCTGGACGACGAGCGCGTGCTGCCCATCGCCGCCGGCACCAGCACCGGCACGGTGATCCCCTTGAAGGGTCTCGGTGTACCGAAGCTGCGCGGAAGGGGCCGGGGCGACCTCTTCGTCCACGTCCACGTGGACACTCCGACCGGCCTGGACGATCGCCAGAAGGAATTGCTGTCCGCCCTGGCCGAGGCCCGGGGCGAGGAGTTGGGGGAGGCGCCCCACAGCGAGGGGATCCTCTCGAAGCTGCGCTCGGCCCTGAGCTGACCGTGGTGGAGGGCCGCCCCGAGGTCCCAGCCCGGGCGGACCGGCCCGCAGGCCCGCCGGCCGGTCCGGATCCCGTGGTGATGGCGGCGGCGGCCATGGTGTTCGTGGACGAGCCGGCGTCACCGGTTCTCACTCCGGATGAGGCCCATCATCTCCTCGATGTGCTCCGCCTCCGCCCCGGGGAGCTGGTCATCGCCTCCGACGGGGCCGGTTCATGGGCGCCGCACCGGGTGTCGGGGATTGCCGGGCGTCGGGGGGCCAGAGGCGTGGACCTGGCGGCCGTGCTGGTGGCCGACGGCGCCGTGACCACCCAGGCGCCTCTGGCGCCGGCCATCACGGTGGCCTTCGCCCCGGCCAAGGGCGATCGCCCCGATTGGGTGACCCAGAAGCTCACCGAGCTGGGCGTGGACCGGATCGTGCCCATCCGGGCCCGTCGGTCGGTCGTGCGCTGGGAAGCGGAGCGTGGGGACCGGGCGGTCGAGAGGCTCCGACGGGTGGCCCGGGAGGCCGCGGCCCAGTGCCGACGGGTGTGGCTGCCGGAGGTGAGCGGGGTGACCACCCTGCCCGGCCTGGCCTCCCTGGTGGGCAGCCCTCCACGGCTGGCCCAACCGGGCGGGGGCCCCCCGTCGCTCGACCATCCGGTGGTGGCGGTGGGCCCCGAGGGCGGCTGGGACGAGGAGGAACTGGCCTCCTCCGGTGCCTGGGTGGGCCTCGGGCCCACGCTGCTGCGGGCCGAGACGGCCGCCATCGTGGTGGGCTCGGCCCTGTGCGGCCTCAGGAGCGGGGTGGCGGGCCCCCCTCTTGCGTAACCACGCTCCGTGAGCGAAACTACACAGAGAGGCAGGGTCTCCTGGTGTGGAGGACGGTCGTCCGTCTCGGGACGATCGGAAATGAGCATGCACCTGCGTCACATTGGCAGAACCGGAGCTCAGGGGCGATCGGTGGAGATCAGCGGAGGTGCATATGTCATTGATTGACAAGAGTGTCGAGGTATTCGACGAGGACGAGCAGGAAGAGGCGGCCAGGATCGCCTACGCCCGCGCGGTCGGGGCCCGTCTCCGCACCATGCGCAAACAGATGCGCCTCTCGCTGCAGGCGGTCGAGGCCATGTCCGAGCAGGAGTTCAAGGCGTCGGTGCTGGGCGCCTACGAGCGGGGTGAGCGGGCCATCTCCGTTCCCCGCCTGCAGCGCCTGGCCAAGCTGTACGACGTCCCCGTGGACCAGCTGCTGCCACCTGACGATGCCACCGTGACCCGGTGGGGGGCTGCGGGCGCGGCCGAGGATGTCGTGCCCCTCGGTGGCCGACGGGCATTTCAGGCCGGTTCCGGTGCCGACAAGGTGGCCATCGACCTGACCAAGCTGCACACGGTGAGCGGCCCGGAGCGGGACCTGCTGCGTCGCTTCCTCAGCATGATCCAGGTCCACCGCCAGGACTTCAACGGCCGGATGATCACCATCCGGGCCGAGGACGTGAGGGCTATCGCCTGCCTGTTCGGGGTGACTCCGGACAGCATGGGCTCGCGCCTCGACGAGCTGGGCCTGCTGGTGAGCCTCTGATGGGGCGGCTGGGCCTCCGGTGACCGGGCCGATCAACTGGCTGAGCACGAAGGAGGCCTCGGAGCGCCTCGGCATCACCTTGCGCAGCCTCTACCGGTTCATCGACGAGGGCGATCTGGCCGCCTACAAGTTCGGTCGGGTGATCCGCATCCAGGAGGACGATGTGGAACGCTTCATCGAGGCCAGCCGGATCCTGCCCGGCAGCCTCGAGCACCTGTACCCCGAAGTCAAGGGAAACGGTCGCGTGCACGTCCCGCCCGACGGAGTGTCGGCCGCCGGCCGAGGGTGACGTTTGGCGGCTGACTGCCTGTTCTGCGGCATCGTGGCCGGAGACATCCCCGCCGACATCGTGCGGACCGACGAGCGCACGGTGGCCTTCCGGGACATCAACCCCCAGGCGCCGATCCATGTCCTGATCGTCCCGAAGGCGCACATCGCCAACGCCGCCGCGGTGACCGCCTCCGAGGCCGACGATGTGGCGGCACTGCTGGTGGCGGCCAAGGCCGTGGCCGACGCCGAGGGGGTGGGCGGGGAGGACCGCGGCTACCGATTGGTGTTCAACGTGGGTCCCGACGCCCTCAACTCGGTGGACCATCTGCACCTGCACCTGCTCGGCGGCCGCTCGTTCGACTGGCCGCCGGGCTGAGGGCCGGCCTCGCTGCGCACGGTGGCGGCCGTGGTCACCACCGTGGCGGACCGCGTCACCCTGCCCACTGGTAGGGTCACGTCCAGAACGCACGTGGCAGGCACCAAGGTCAAAATTCTCGTTCCCGGCAACCATCTCATGGCCGGCCTGCTCGGCCAGCGAGACGAGTTGCTGCGCTTGATCGAAGGGGCGTTCGGGGATGTCCGGATCGCGGTCCGGGGCAACGAGATATCCATCGACGGCGACGGCGCCGAGCGGGTCGGGGCCCTCTTCGAAGAGCTGATCATCCTGCTGGAGTCGGGCCAGGGCCTCGACGTCCTGCAGGTGAACCGCACTATCGACATGATGGACGGCGACGTCCGGCCGTCGGAGGTGCTCACCGAGGAACTGCTGCGATCCTCGCGGGGACGGGCCGTCCGCCCGAAGACCGGGGGCCAGAAGCAGTACGCCGATGCCATCGCCTCCAACATCGTCACGTTCGGCATCGGTCCCGCCGGCACCGGCAAGTCCTACCTGGCGGTGGCGCTGGCGGTCCAGGCGCTGCAGGCCCGGCAGGTGAGCCGGATCATCCTGACCCGTCCGGCGGTGGAGGCCGGCGAGCGCCTCGGCTTTCTACCCGGCGACCTGATGGCCAAGGTCGATCCCTATCTGCGTCCGCTCTACGACGCGCTCCACGACCTGCTCGACGCCGAAGGGGCACAGCGCCTGATCGACCGCGGGGCCGTCGAAGTCGCCCCCCTGGCCTTCATGAGGGGCCGCACCCTGAACAACAGCTTCATCATCCTCGACGAGGCCCAGAACACCAGTCCCGAGCAGATGAAGATGTTCCTCACCCGCATCGGCTTCGGCTCGAAGGCGGT
>DATBOO010000132.1:0-9040 GCA_036553725.1 Acidimicrobiales bacterium
CCGGAACCGATCTGACGGCCGATCCGGGACCGGCTGCCGATCCGTGGACCATCAGGTGGCGGGTCCCTTGGCGATCTCGGCCAGGAACTCGTCGTTGCTCTTGGTGGTCCGGATCTTGTCCATGAGCAGCTCGAGGCCGGCCGCGGCACTACCTTCGTTGGCGAGGGCGTTGAGCACCCGGCGCAGCTTCCACACCTGCTGGAGCTGGGACCGGTCGAAGAGCAGCTCCTCGTGGCGGGTCGAGCTGGCGTTGACGTCGATCGAGGGATACAGCCGGCGCTCGGCCAGCCTGCGGTCCAGTCGGATCTCCATGTTGCCGGTGCCCTTGAACTCCTCGAAGATCACCTCGTCCATCTTCGAACCGGTCTCCACCAGGGCCGTGGCCAGGATGGTCAGGGAGCCGCCTTCCTCGATGTTCCGCGCCGCGCCGAAGAACCGCTTCGGCGGGTACAGGGCTCCGGAGTCGACCCCGCCGGACATGATCCGCCCGGTGGCCGGCTGCGCCAGGTTGTAGGCACGGGCCAGCCGGGTGATCCCGTCGAGGATGATCACGACGTCCCGGCCGGACTCGACCAGGCGCTTGGCCCGCTCGATGGCCAACTCGGCCACTGCGGTGTGCTCTTCCGAAGGCCGGTCGAAGGTGGAGGCGACCACCTCACCCTTCACCGAGCGGCGCATGTCGGTCACCTCTTCGGGACGTTCGTCCACGAGCAGCACCATCAGGTGCACGTCGGGGTTGTTGGCCTCGATCGAATGGGCGATGTGCTTCATCACGGTTGTCTTGCCGGCCTTGGGAGGCGACACGATGAGACCGCGTTGACCCTTGCCGATCGGCGACAGCAGGTCGACGATGCGCACGGTCATGTTCTCCTGCTCGCCGGGCATCTCGAGGTGCAGCTTCTCGTCCGGGAACAGCGGTGTCAGGTCCTCGAAGCGCGGACGGTTGCGGGCAACCTCGGGGTCGACTGACGACACCGTGTCGATCTGCAGCAGCGCTGGGAACTTCTCCGTGCTGCCGGCCGGTCGGCAGAACCCCTCGATGCTGTCGCCCTTGCGGAGCGCGAATCGTCGAGCCTGGCTGATCGAAACGTAGACATCCTTGACGGAAGGAAGGTAGCCCTCGCACCGGAGGAACCCGTAGCCCTCGTCCCGCAGATCGAGGAGGCCGCTGACCGGAATCAGCTCTCCCTGGTACTGCTGGTCCTGAGTGGCGCCGGCACCTTGGAGATCACCATCGGATCCTCCGCCCTGGCGATCGCGGCCCCGTCGGCGGCGATTGCTCCGGCGATTGCCCAGGTCCTCGTTTCCGCCGCCGGGGTTGTTGCGGTTGCCCTGGTTGTTACGGTTGCCCTGGTTGTTGCGGTTGCTCGGGTTGTTGCGGTTGCTCTGGTTGTTGCGGTTTCCCGGGTTGTTGCGGTTGCCCTGGTTGCCCCCCTGGCCGGAGCCCTGGTTGCTCGGCTGGCTGCCGCCACTGAACGATGGTCCCTGAGGACTCCCATCGCCGTCCTGCTCGCTGCCGGACCCGTTCGACTCGTGCGCCTCGGCGCCGTTGTCGGCACCCGGCACCGCCTCGAAGTCCTCCTCCAGATCGACGGTGGTACCCGATTGTTCGGCATCGTCGGCGGGGCCGAACGATTGCGCTGCCGGCCTCCGGCGACCGGGCCTCCGCTCCGCCGGCTCCTCAGGAACATCGGCGGTGGACGCGGTCGGGGTGTCCCCGTTGCGGGATGTCACGCTGCTGTCGCCATTGGGTGCCCCCGGACCTCCGCTAGGGCTGTCACCGACGGATACGCCTGTGGCTTTGAGAATGCCATCGATCATGTCCGCCTTCTTCGTCCTGGTGTTGGTCTTCACAGACAGAGCCTGTGCGATCGCATGGAGCTCTTCCCGCTCCTTGCCCTCCAGCACCGAGCGCTCGAGCTGCTGTTCGGCAGTCATCGGCCTCCTCGTTTCGAAATGTCCTTGTTGGCAGGTGGATTGACTCCATCTGCCAGGGAATCAGGGGTGGGGAGTTGCCAGTCTCGAGATCGACTCTCGCTTGCCACTCCCCCCGACGCCCAGTGGGAGCTGGTCGCGTCGGTAGGATGCGAACCAGGAGGTCCCGCCCACAAGCCCGAACGGGCAAGTTGTGGAAGCGAAGGTGCACCCATACTACAGGGGGCGGGCCACTCCGGCAACAACCCCCCCACCAACTGGGGGATCGGCCCGCCGGGCCGGTTCTCGCCCGCAAGTTCGAGGGGATGCCGGAGACCCCTACAACGACAGCTCGGCGACAACCGCTCCGAGGTCGGCGTCGACCACCGTCGGAACGGAGATCTGACTGATGGCGATGTCCGGGTCCTTCAGGCCGTGACCGGTGAGCACACACACGACGGTGGCGTCGCGACCCAATCCGTCGGGCAGGCCAGTCTTCATCAGACCGGCCACCGATGCGGCCGACGCCGGTTCGCAGAAGACCGACTCCTCCGCGGCCAGGAACCGGTAAGCCGCCAGGATCTCCTCGTCGGTCACGGCGGTGATCCCGCCGCCGGACTCGGAGGCCGCCGAGGTGGCGCCGTACCAACCGGCCGGGTTGCCGATCCGGATGGCGGTGGCCACGGTCTCCGGGTGCTCGATGGGATGCCCTTCCACGATGGGGGCTGCTCCAGCGGCCTGGAAGCCCAGCATGCGCGGCAGCCGGGTGGACCGCCCCGCCTCTTTGAACTCGAGGTAGCCCTTCCAGTAGGCGCTGATGTTGCCCGCGTTCCCCACCGGGATGCAGTGCACGTCGGGCGCATCGCCCAATTGGTCGACGATCTCGAACGCCCCCGACTTCTGACCTTCGATCCGATAGGGGTTGACGGAATTGACCACGGTGACCGGTGCGCGCTCTGCCAGCTCGCGCACGATGCTCAACGACTGGTCGAAATTCCCCCTGACCTGGAGCACCCGGGCGCCGTGGATCAGCGCCTGCGCCAGCTTGCCCAAGGCGATGTGGCCTTCGGGGATCAGGACGGCACAGGTCAGGCCGGCCCGGGCCGCGAAGGCGGCCGCCGACGCCGAGGTGTTCCCGGTCGATGCACATACCACCGCTTTGGCGCCCTCCTCGGCCGCCTTGGAGATGGCCACCGTCATCCCCCGGTCCTTGAAGGAACCGGTGGGATTGGCTCCTTCGACTTTCAACAGCACCCGGGCCCCGACTCGCGTCGACAGTCGGGGGGCCGGCAGCAGCGGCGTCCCCCCCTCGAGCAGCGTCACCACCGGTGTGCGCTCCGACACCGGGAGGAACTCCCGGTACTCCTCGATGACCCCGCGCCACCCGCGGTCACCCCTGGCGGTAGTCATTCGCGATCACCCACGATGCGCATGACCCCTCCGATCTGCTCCACCGTGTCGATCGCCGCCAATTGACCGAGGGTTGACTGCACATCTCCCTCGCGGGCCATATGGGTGACGAACAACAGGCGGGCCTCGCCGGCGTAGCCCTCCTGCTCCATCGAACGGATGGACACATTGTTGTCCCCGAAGACCTTGGTCACCGCGGCCAGCACGCCGGGCCGATCGGTGACATCGAGGCTCACGTAGTACTGGGACCGGAGGTCGTCCTCGGGCAGGAGCCTGGCCGGCTGGCGGTCCGGCGAGGGTGCGGTGGTCCCGGCCAGCCGGTTGCGCACGGCGTCGATCAGATCGCCGACCACCGCGCTGGCGGTAGGTCGGCCGCCCGCTCCCTGACCGTAGAGCATCAGCTCCCCGGCGGCCTCTCCTTCGATGAACACGGCATTGAAGGCATTGCGGACCCCGGCCAGCGGATGGGATTTCGGCACCATGGCCGGATGGACCCGGACCGACAGGGCGTCATCCCCGGCCCGCTCCACGACGGCCAGCGGCTTCACCGCGTATCCGAGCCGCTCGGCGAACTCCACGTCCACCGCCCGGATGGCGGTGATCCCCTCACGCATCACATCGGCCCCGGCCACGTCGTAGCCGAAGGCCACCCCGGCCAGAATGGCCGCCTTGGCTGCCGCGTCGAATCCCTCCACGTCGGCGGTCGGGTCCCGTTCGGCCAATCCGAGTGCCTGGGCCTCGGCCAGCACGTCCGCATAGTCGGCACCCTGCTCGCCCATCTTGGTCAGGATGAAGTTGGTGGTCCCGTTCACGATCCCCATCACCCGGTGGATCCGTTCCCCGGTCAGGGATTCGCGCAGAGCGCGGACCAGGGGTATGGCTCCGGCCACCGCCGCCTCATACAGGAGGTCGGCGCCGTGCTCCTTGGCCATGGTTCGGAGCGCGACGCCCTCGGGGGAGGCCAGCAGGGCCTTGTTGGCCGTGACCACCGGCTTCCCCAGCTGCAAGGCGGTCCGCACCAACTCCTCCGTCGGCTCCATGCCCCCGATGAGCTCCACCACCACATCGATCGACGGGTCAGCCACCAACCCGGCCGGGTCAGCGGTGAGCAGTTCCCGCGGGATATGGGGGGCACGGGACCGGGTCAGGTCGCTGACGGCGATGCCGCCGATCTCGAGGCTGGCCCCGCTCTGGACGGCCAGGGCGGCGGCCCGGTCCTGGAGGATGCCGACGAGTGCCGAGCCCACGGTCCCGCACCCGAGCACGGCGAGGCGCACCACACGATCAGACGGGGACGCCGAGGTCACCCGGCAACGCTAGCGCCTGGCCGGAGGGGGGATGAGGCTCCCGGCGCTCACTGATCGAGACGGACCAGATCGTCGAATGTCTCCCGCCGCACGACGGTCCGAGCCTCGCCATCGGCCACGAACACCACCGCCGGCCGCGGGACCTTGTTGTAGTTGGAGGCCATCGAGTGCCCGTACGCGCCGGTCACCGGCGTGGCCAAGACGTCACCGACCGCCAGGTCCGAAGGGACGTACCCCTCCGACACCACGACGTCGCCGGTCTCGCAGTGCTTGCCCACCACCCGGACCGGGACCGGGCGGGCCGCGCTCGCCTCGCGGGGGAGGAACGCCTCATAGCCGCTGCCGTAGAGCACGGGACGGGGATTGTCACTCATCCCGCCGTCCACAGAGACGTAGGTGCGGTGGCCGGCAACCTCCTTGACCGTCCCCACCCGGTAGAGGGTCACGCCCGCCGATGCCACGATCGCCCTCCCCGGCTCGGCGGTGACCCGGACCGAGTCCCCGATGCCCGCGTTGCGGCACGCCTTGCGGACCGACGACGCCCACTGGGCCATGGGGGGCGCCTCCTCGCCGTTCACGTAGGCCACTCCGAGGCCGCCTCCGACCACCAGCTCGGGGAGCCCGAGCGGTGCAAAGAACCCCGCCAGCAGATCGACGGCCTGGGCGAACGGCGCCAACGCGAAGACCTGGCTGCCAAGGTGGGCGTGGATCCCCACGAACTCGACGATCCCCTGACGATCGAGGCCGGACAGCCGCTCGATGGCGAGGGCGGCCGCTCCCGACGCCAGCCCGAACCCGAATTTGGAGTCGTCCTGGCCGGTGCGGACGAACTCGTGGGTGTGCACCTCGACCCCGGGGGTGATCCGGGCCAGCACCTTGGGCCGGGGTGCGACCGCCGGCCCGTCCGAGGACGCGGAAGGAGACTGCTCGAAGTGCAAGGGATCCGCCAGCAGCCGCTCGATTCGGTCGATCTCGTCGAACGAATCGACCACGATCCGGCCGACCCGGACGGCCAGGGCGGCCGCCAGCTCTTCTTCCGACTTGTTGTTCCCGTGGAGCACCAGGCGCTCAGCCGGGACGCCGGCCAGGAGCGCAACGTGGAGCTCGCCACCGGTGGATACGTCGAGGCACAGGTCTTCCTCGTGGGCCAGGCGGGCCATGGCTACGCACAGGAAGGCCTTGGTGGCGTAGGCCACCCCGTCGCCCCACGCCTCCACCGCCTCGCGGCATTTGGCCCGCAGGTGGGCCTCGTCGTAGACGAACAGCGGTGTCCCGAACCGCTCGGCCAGCCCGACCAGGTCGACCCCGCCGACGCGCAGCCGATCCGACCGGTCGACCTCGGCGGTCAGCGGGAGCAGATAGGGGGAGACCGGTGCGGTCGGATCGCCCACCGGCGGCGAAGTCGGGCCTGCCGTCGAGTCGGTCACATCGCCTCCGGTGCCGACACGCCGAGCAGCCCGAGGCCGATGGCCAGGCCGATCCGGGAGGCCTCGACCAGCCACAGCCGGGCCTGGGACAGGGCCGGGTCCACGTCGGCGGCCAGGATGGGGCAGTCGTGGTAGAAGCCGTGGAAGCCGGCGGCCAGGCGCCGGACCCAGGCGGTGACCTTCGTCGGGGCGCGGTCGACGGCGGCTTCCGCCACCACTTCGGGAAGCTCTTCGAGACAGCGGATCAACTCGAGCTCGCGTTCATGGGTGAGGACGGACAGGTCGACCTCGGACAGGGGCGCCCGCACCACGCCGCGCTCGACGGCCTTGCGGCCGACCCCGCCGATCCGGGCGCTGGCCATCTGCACGTAGAACACGGGGTTCTCCACCGACTGTTCCCTCACCTTGGCCAGATCGAAGGTGCTGGACTGGTCGAGTGATGTCATCAGGCTGAGTATCCGGGTCGCATCGGGCCCGATGTCCGCCACCAGTTCGTCGAGCGGGATGGCGTTGCCCGCCCGCTTCCCCATCTTCACCGGTTCGTCGCCGTCCAGCAACGAGACCATCTGGCCCAGCTTCACCTCGAGCCGTCCGGGGTCGATACCCAGCGCCTCGACGCCGGCCATCAGGCTGGCCACCTGGCCGTGGTGGTCGGCGCCGAACACGTCGATGACCCGGTCGAACCCCCGGACCAAGAACTTGTCACGGTGGTAGGCGAGGTCGCCGGCCAGGTAGGTGGCGTCACCGTCGGACTTGCGCAGAACCCGGTCACGGGTATCGCCGAGCTCGGAGGCGCGGAACCAGGTGGCCCCGTCCTGCTCGAAGACCAGTCCCCTGTCGGCCAGGAGGGCGATGGTCTCGTCGACGGCGCCGCTTTCCTCAACGGAAGCCTGGCTGTACCACTCGTCGAACACGATGCCCACCGAGGCCAGGGTGTCCCGGATGTGGTCGAGAATTCTCCCTGCCGCCCACCGCCCGACGGCGGTGACGTCGTCGGGCCCGCTATAGACAGCGGCGAGCTCCGTGACGTACTGGCCCTGGTAGCCGCCTTCGGGCACCTCCCTGCCATGGTGGCGGGCCAACACGCTCTCGCCCAGTGTCCTGATCTGCCCACCGGTGTCGTTGACGTAGTACTCGCGGCTCACCTGATGGCCGGAGCGGGCCAGCACCCGGGCCAGGGCGTCGCCGTAGCTCCCCCACCAGCCGTTGCCGACATGGATCGGGCCGGTCGGGTTGGCAGAGATGAACTCGACCTGGACCCGTTCGCCGTGGCCGACGTCGGGCCGGGCGTAGTCCTCCTCCCCTTCGGCCAGGAGCTCGGCCAGGGCGTCGTGCAGCCAGCCGTTGTCGAGGCGGAAGTTGATGAACCCGGGCCCGGCGATCTCGACGGAGTCGGTGTGCGGTGGCGGGTCGGCGGTGAGCGCCGCAACCAGGGCGGTGGCCAGGCCCCGGGGGTTGGTGCCGGCCTGCTTGGCGGTGACCAGGGCGATGTTGGTCGACCAGTCGCCGTGCTCCCGGCGGGCAGGACGCTCGAGGTGAACCGAGGCGGGGTCGGCCGCCAGGGCGAGGCCGTCCCGCTCGGCCACCGTGTCCACGGCGCGGCTCACGGCCTGGGCGAGCTGGTCGCGGGTCGACATTGGAGCGAGGATACGTCGTCGCCGGGGCCGGACCGGCAAGGTCGGGGTCGGTCGCCGTCCTGCGGCACTACAGTTGGCGGTTCGGCGCGGGAAGGCCGGTCCACCGGCCGGGACCGCTGCCCGTCACCCGCCCTCGTAGCTCAGCGGATAGAGCATCGGCCTCCGGAGCCGTGTGCGCAGGTTCGAGTCCTGCCGAGGGCGCCACTGCCGAGGGCCAAGGGAGAGAGGGAGACAGACACGCGAGCGACCCCAAAACCGACGCGCGGGCGGGCCGGCGCCGGGGACGGCGGGGGACCACCTGAATGGGGACGGAGGGGCAGGGCGGAGGGGGCCTTGGCCGGCGGGTGCTAGGGCACCATTGCCGGACTCCCTGGCGAACACAAGCCCCAGCCGAGAGGGACAGATAACGGATGGCGAAGGGCGTCCTGCCCCGGAGAACGAACCCTCGCTGCTGGTGATCTCCCTACACGGGGGAGGTCGCTCTTCAGGCGGTCCAGTCGACCAGCACGTCGGGGGGCGGGCTTTCGGGTGGAGCGCCCAGGTCGACGCCAGTCAGATCCTTGACTTGGCCACGAAACCAGGTGGAGAACTCGTCGCCGGAGGTGGCGAGATCCGTGAACGCCTTCTCGATGTCGGGAGCCTCGAACCACACCAACATGAAGCTCCCCATCGGGGTCTCCTGCAGAGCCCAAGTCTCCCGGATAAGTCCCGACCTAGCCGACTGCGCCTCGAACCCCTTGCGGCGCTCCCCCATGCATGCGGCCGCGAAGTCCCTGCCTTGTTGGTCTTTGCCGGGAAGGATCGGGAACGCGCCATTGAACACTGCCATTGGGCTCTTCTCCTTGTTCGTCCGCCGTAGCACAGGAAACAGTATCAGCGGGCTCCGAAGAGTGCCCAAAGCCTGCTGACCCACAGCCTCGGTGGCCGCCAGATCACAACACCGATAGCGGACACCGGCCCCGCCCGCGCGGGAGACGACCCCACCCCCGGGGATCGCGTACCGACTACTCGCTCTATGAGCCGACCGGGCAAGGCAAGCGGACGGTCACCCGACTGCTGCAGCGCCAATGGCCAGGGAGCCACGAAGAGGTGGCGGCGATGGATAGTGCCCGGATCACCTCGTTGCGCGTTCTCATGGACGCCATGGTTCCGGGGCCCGCAAGGTACCAGCGGTGGAGCGCCGGCCCAGTCCACGGAACGGGATCCGGGAGCCTGAAGCGATAGTATGGCCAGCGGTCTCCATGAAGACAATGGGGGGTAGTGATGCGACATCCCCGACTTCTTGCTGCAAGTCTGGCGATCATCTGTACCGGAGTTCTCATGGTGCCGTCCCCGTCGGCCGCGG
>DATBOO010000005.1:0-4201 GCA_036553725.1 Acidimicrobiales bacterium
CTGCTGGCCGACTCGATCGTCGGGGTGCGCCTCTTCTCCGGCTACGCCGGCTGGGACTCGGGCCAGCTCGAGGACGAGATCCAGGAGGGGTCGTGGTACGTCATGCCGGCGGAGGCACGCGACCCCATCTCCGCCGACCCCGAGGGCCTGTGGCGCCGGGTGCTGCGCCGTCAGGGTGGGGCACTGGCCGTGGTGGGGGGGTTCCCGACCGACCCGGCGATGAATTGACGGCCCCGCTACCATCTCGGCGTGGAACGCGGAGACGGCCGACCGACGGTGCGCCCGGTGGTCGCCTCCGAGGTGCCCAGGGTGGCCGACATGCTGGTGCGCTCCTTTGCTGACGACCCGGTCGCCAACTTCATGTTCGCCGGCGAGCGCCGCCGCCGACGAGGCCTGCACTCCTTCTTCACCGCGCAGATCCGGCGGCAGTACCTGCCCTACGGGACCGTCTACGCCACCGACGACCTGAGCAGCGTGGCGGTGTGGGGCCCGCCCGATCGGACCCGCCATCCCCTGCGCGAGTTGATGCAGCTCCTTCCGACCGCGCCGTTCCTGATGAGCGCCCGGGTGCACAAGGCGCTGCAGCTGCTCTTCGAGATCGACGCGCTCCATCCGAAGGAGCCGCACTGGTACCTGGCCACCCTCGGGACCGAGCCGGGGCGCCAGCGCCAGGGGATCGGGTCGGCCCAGCTCCAGTCCCTGCTGGCGCGCTCCGACGAGCAGGGGATCCCGGCCTATCTGGAGTCGTCGAAGGAGCGCAACGTGCCGTTCTATGCCCGGTTTGGCTTCGAGGTGGTCGACGAGCACCGATCGAGCTCCGGCGGACCCCCCATCTGGCGCATGTGGAGGGATCCGAGAGTCCCCGAGCTCTGACCGGGGAGAGCGTGCGACCGCTCGGCCGGCGACCGGCTCGGCCGGGGACCGGTCAGCCGGGGACGTGGACGCCGTCGGGACGGCCCTCCGGCGGATCCACCACCGCCTTCAGCAGGTCGATGAGGGCCCGGGTCGGGGCCGAGGGCAGTCCCCGGCTGCGCTGGGCCACCCCGATGCGCCGCCGGGGCAGGCCCTCGATCGACACCGGGTGGAACTGGGCCCGCAGGAACGTCGGGATGGCGGTGGCCGGGAGGATGGCGGGGCCGTAGCCCTCGAAGGTGAGGGAGGCGATGAGCCGGAGCCCGTCGATCTCGGCTGCGGGGAGCAGGGTGATGCCCAGGGGCCGGGTCACGGCGTCGAGCTCGTCGCGGAACGTGGTCCCCGGCAGGGGGAGGAGCAGCTCGAGATCGGCCAGGTCCTCCAGCGCCACCGGCCGGCGACGGTGGGCCATGGCGTGCCCGTCGGGCACCACGAGCACGAGGTCCTCCTCGAAAAGCTGCCGGGCCACCAGGTCCCGGCCGGCCACCGGTAGGTGGAGGACGGCCAGGTCGAGCTGGCCGGACGCCAGTTGGGGCTCGAGCCCGGTGGTGTTGCCCTCGACGACCAGGAGCCGGAGTTTCGGGTGGCGCTTGGCCGCCACATCCATCAGGCGGGGGACCAGCCATCGCGCCGTGGTCCCGATCATCCCCACTCGGACGGTGCCGGTCACCTCGTCCTTGCAGGCGGCGACGTCGGACACCAGTGCGTCCAGCTCCGAGAGGATGCGGCGGGCGCGGGCCACGACCACGGTGCCCTCCTCGGTGAGGTGCCCGTCGGCCCGGTCGATCAACGGGGTGCCGAGCTCCCGCTCGAGCCGGGCCACGTGGGCCGAGATGTTGGACTGCACCGTGTTCAGGTGCTCGGCGGCCGCGGAGAAGGTTCCGTGGTCGCTGATGGCGGTCAGGGCCTGGAGGTGTCGGAGCTCCATCACTGTTAACGATAGCAGTTATCGACATAAGCTGCTTGACTGATTGCTCGCGGCTGTTATACGATGGTTCAGGACCACAGGATGATTAGGAATCCCCCTCCTATCCTTGTTGAGTCAGTGCGAAGGGATCGCCTCCCCCCCTGGCGATCCCTTTGCCGCGTCCGGGGCCGATTTCCCGTCCAGGTGAGGCTCCACACCGGTGCCTTGCGGACGGCATCACCCCCTGCCTCCCCCTCGCGGTCGGCAGTAGCGTGACAGACATGTCCGATGCCGCCGGTGCCGTATTCGTCGATCTGGACCGCACGCTGCTCCGATCGGCCAGCGGACCGGTGTTCCAGCAGGCCATGGAGGCCGAGGGGGTGCTGGCCCCGGGCCGGCACCTGCCGGGCGACGGCCTCATGTACGGCTTCTACAACCGGTTCGGCGAGTCGGTCCCCTTCATCGGACTGGCCCGGGCGGCGGCCGCGGTGATGCGCAACCGGTCCGCCGATGGCACCCGACGGGCCGGGAAGCGGGCGGTCGAGGCCCTGGTGGAACTGGTCCAGCCGTGGGCGCCGGAGGCGCTGGCCGCCCACCGGGCCGACGGGAGGCGCTTGGTCCTGGCCACCACCTCCCCGGTCGACATGGTGTCGCCCCTGGCCGATGCGCTGGGGTTCGACGCGGTCATCGCCACCCATTACGCCGAACGGGACGGGAAGTACACCGGCCGGCTCGACGGTGCCTTCGTGTGGGGCGTCGGGAAGCGGGCCGCCGTGCGGCGGTGGGCCGCCGACCAGGGCGTCGACCTCGGCGCCTCCCACGCCTACTCGGACAGCCTGTTCGACCTGCCCTTGCTCCTCGCCGTCGGGCATCCCCACCCGCTCAACGCCGACCCCCGGCTGGCGGCGGTGGCGCTGGCCCGGCGCTGGCCCCTCGAGCAATGGGACCGCCCCCCCGGCATTCCCTCACTGGCCGGCTTCGAGCCCTACCACCTGGCCCGACTGTTCTTCCGGCCCCAGACCTTCCCCTATGCCCGGTTCGCCATCAGCGGGATGGAGCACATCCCGGCGACCGGGCCGGTGCTCCTGGCGGCCAACCACCGGAGCTATTTCGACGTGGCGGCCATCGGCGTGGTGGCGGCCCGGCTCGGCCGGCCGGTGCGCTTCTTGGCCAAACAGGAGGTCTTCGACGCCCCGGTGGTCGGCCACCTGGCCCGGGCCCTGGGTGGCATCCCGGTGGAGCGGGGGACCGGGTCGCCCGATCCGATGCGCAAGGCCGCGGCCTCGCTGCGGACCGGCGAGGTGGTCATCGTGCTTCCCCAGGGGACCATTCCCCGCGGGGCGGAGTTCTTCGACCCGGTCCTGACGGGCCGGACCGGGACGGCCCGCCTGGCCGCCCAGACCGGGGCCCCGGTGGTGCCGATCGGCGTGTGGGGGACCGAGCGGGTCTGGCCCCGCTCCTCCCGGGTGCCCAACATGACCGCGCTGCGGCATCCTCCGCAGGTGACCGTCGAGGTCGGGCCACCGGTCCCCCTCGGCCTCGAGGACCCGGTGGCGGACACCACCGCTGTCATGGCGGCCATCGCCGCCCTCCTGCCCGCCGAGGCTCAGGCGGGGCGGATCCCGACCGACAACGACCTGGCCCGCACCCGACCGCCGGCGTGAGCGCCGGCCCGGCCCGGATGCCGCCCGCCCTGCCGGCCCGCGCCCGCCTGGCGGTGATGGCCCTGCGGCTGGCCAACTGGTCGTCCCGGGCGCTCGGGCGGGGGAGGGGCACGGTGGCCGGGGGCCGGGTGGGGCTGGCCCTCGACCCGTCGCTGCTGTCCACTCTGGCCGAGGGCAGGCGGGTGGCCCTGGTCAGCGGCACCAACGGGAAGACCACGACGACCCGGATGCTGGTGGCGGCCCTCACCGGTGATCGCGGTGCACCCATCGCCACCAATGACTCCGGTGCCAACATGCCGGCCGGCCATGTGGCCGCCATGGTCGGGGCCCTGCCGGCGGCCACCGCGGTCTTGGAGGTCGACGAGGGCTACCTCGGCCGGGTCATCGGCGAGACCCGGCCGAGGGTGGTGGTCCTGCTCAATCTCTCCAGGGACCAGCTCGACCGCATCTCCGAGGTTCGGATGCTGGTCGATCGGTGGCGGGCGGCCATGGAGGGACTGCGCCCCTCTGTCGGCCGGCATGGGGACGGCACCGTCGTGGTGGCCAACGCCGACGACCCCATGGTGGCGTGGTCCGCCTCGCCCGCCCCGGAGGTGCGCTGGGTGGGGGCCGGCCAGGTGTGGCGCCACGACGCGGTGGGTTGTCCGGCGTGCGGCGGCCGGATCGTGTTCTACGACGAAGGCCCCTGGGCCTGTGACCGGTGTGACTTCGCCCGCCC
>DATBOO010000016.1:0-5581 GCA_036553725.1 Acidimicrobiales bacterium
GTTCTGGCCGAGCGCCCGGCTGGGCCTCAGGTCGTTGGCCACCAGCAGCTCGTGGATCTCGGCCCGGCCGTGCGTCACCCGGTCAGTGTCTCATCTTCCCGAAGGCGTCAACCGCCACGCCAGGGTGATCACCGAGGGCGCGCCTAGGCTGAGACCGTGCGAATCCCAGTGGCCTGCAATCTCGACGACCAGGGAGCGCTCGCCCAGCTCGCGGAGTGGAGGGCTCTCCTGGCAGGGTCGACGGTCACCCGGAAGCGGGTCTCCCCCACCGAGTTGGCCCTCGGCTTGGCCGAAGGTCCCGCCCAGTTGGAGACGGTGGTGCGGCTGGCGCAACGCGAAAAGGCCTGTTGCCCGTTCTTCGACTTCACCTTGCACATCGGGGCCGACGCCCTCGTCCTCACCATCTCGGTTCCGGAAGAGGCCGCCGCGCTGCTCGACCAGTTGGCGGCACCGCAGCCCTGACCATCCCGACCCCTTCAGCAGGCTTGGGCGGAGCGGAGACCCGTCCCGGGCCGGCGGGCAGGCGCACCGTCGTTCCGAGGACGGCACTCGGAAGCCGGCTCCGATTGCGCCGGACAAGGTGAGGGACAACCTCAATTTGCCCCCATCCTTATTTGAGGTTGTATATTAACCCGAGATAAGGAGGAGTCCATGGCCAGGGTTCTCAAGCGCCGATGGTCCAGCGCCTCCGTCGGGAGCGGGCTGTCCCGGAGGGACAGTCGAACGTGCGAATACGAAGCCTACGTCCCCGATCCGCTTGTCGGACGCCGTATCACGTTGGACGGTGAGGTCGCGGCCGATGTCGCCGACGCCGAGGGTGCGATCGCACGATTGAACGCAGAGGCGAGCGCGCTCGTCGATACCGAGGCGCTGGACCGCATCCTGCTCCGGGCCGAAGCCGTTGCTTCTTCGCGGATCGAGGGGTTGGTGATCGGGGCGAGACGTCTCCTCCGCGCCGAGGTCACCCGCACCCTGCCCGACGCGCCTTCGGACGTGACCGCCCACGAGGTGCTGAACAACATCGATGCCATGATCCTCGCCGTCGAACGAGTACGGCCGGGTGAGGCCATCACAGTTTCCTTCTTGTTGGAGCTGCACGGTCGCCTGCTCGGCGGAACCCGACTGGACCAATTCGGTGGACAGTTTCGGGAGGTGCAGAACTGGATCGGTGGAAGCGACTACAACCCGTGCTCGGCCGCATTCGTTCCGCCACCGCCCGAGCTTGTCCCGGATCTCATGGCCGATCTCTGTGATTTCTGCAATAACGATTCTCTACCGATCGTCGCGCAAGCTGCGATCGCCCACGCCCAGTTCGAGACCATCCACCCCTTCGTCGACGGCAATGGGCGCACCGGTCGGGCGCTCATCCACATGGTGCTTCGGCGGCGAGGTCTGGCTGAGCGCGTGCTCCCACCGGTGTCCCTGGTCCTCGCCACCATGGCCGGCAGCTACATCGACGGGCTCACCGAGTTCCGGCACCTGGGCCCCGGCACCGCTCCCCAGGCCCTGGAGGGTCTCAACACATGGGTCGGTCGCTTTGCGGGAGCGTGCCATCGGGCCGTGCAGGACGCCACCGCGTATGAGGCACGCGCCGCCGAGCTCGAGGCGTCGTGGCGCGAGCGGCTGGGTCGGGTGCGAGCCAATTCAGCAACCGATCGGATCCTCCGCATCCTTCCGGGAGCCCCGATCCTGACCGTCGACGGTGCGGCCCGCCTGCTCGACCGCACCTTCAATCCGGCCAACGAGACGATCCAGCGACTCGTCGATGCAGGCATTCTCCAGCAGGTCAGCATCGGGAAACGCAACCGCGCCTACGAAGCCCCTGAGGTCCTCTCGGCCTTCACGGCCCTCGAACGCCGGCTGGCGAGCCCTGGAGGCGACACCCGCACGAGCAGTCCGGTGAGCCGGGTACCGGGCCGACGGTGAAGCGACCGGCACCGATCACGAACTCGGCCGACTCAGCCGATCGGTCTGCGGTCTGCCTTCCTCACCCGGATCAGCCCCCTGCGGATCGAGGTCTCGATGTCGGTCCGTATGGCGAACCGGCGCAGACGGTACGGCAGGTCCCGATCATTGAAGGTGACGTTGGTGATGCCGTTGGCCCGGAGCAGTCGACGGAAGCGCTTGTCCGCCTTCGGGTCGATCTTCGACACGTCGTCCCACATCCCGTAGTAGCCGTCGATGGAGGCGGTCAGACCGGTGTCGAGCAGGTCCCGGATCACGAACTGCTCGGCCCCTTCGATGTTCATCCGAAGGATGACCGGCATGGTGTCGAAAGAGCAGCCGCGATCGGCCAGCACCTTGCTCAGCCTCCGGGCCGGGACCGTCTCCGACCGCTGGCCGCGGGTCGAAAAGAGTGAATCGCCCTTGCCCCGGCTCTGCCCGCCGCTCAGGTAGAGCTCGACCTCGTCGCCGACATGATCGGGCCCGACCAGGGCCACATGGTCGAGCTCCACGCCGGCCACGTCGGCCAGCGCCGAACGGGCGTCGGCGACGTGCTCACCCCCGGCCTCGAAGCCCAGGATCTCGAGGTCGTAGCGGGTGCTGAACCACTCGTCCATCCAGCGGATCTGGAGGCCCTCCTTGTGCACGCCGCAATCGAGGTAGAGGACCTTGGGACGGGGTGAGGCGCCACCGCCGGCGTCGAGCCGGTGGGCGGCGGCGAATCGGACTCTGCGGGCCAGGACCCGTCCGACCAGGAGAAACGAGTCAGCGGTGACGATCGCTCCGAGCACGCCGCTGGCCACCACAGTGTCGCCGAAGACCTTGTGGACGGCCCTGACCGCCGTCCAGGTCCAGAGCTTCTCCTGGGGATGCCAGACGAGCCACCGGAGTCGCAGGGCGGTGGGGCGGTCGGCGGGCACGGCGAAAACCTATCCTGCCGGGACGGCGGGTGAGGATGCCTTCCCGGGGCGTGACGGCCCGGAGTCAGGACCGCTTCGAGCCGGCCCGCCTGTGGTGACCCGGCGACCCGGCGGCCGTGCCGCTCACCAGGTCAGTTGGGCATCGATGACACCCTGGGACAACGGGGCGATCTGGGCGAAGGAATCGGTGGCCAGGTCGATGGACCGGCTGGTGTCCGCCTCGCGGTCGTTGACCACGCAACTCACCGATTCGCCGTTGGCGGGGTTGGTCACACGGACCACGGTGCCGAAGGAGAGCCAGGGGCTGGCGCACTCACCTGCAGGGTGCGCGTAGTAGGTGACCTGCCCGTAGTGCACCGAGGCGGAGGCGACAACCACCGGCTGGGTCGTCGTGGTCGGCGGTGCCGTCACCGGTGTCGTGGTCGTGGGCACCACCCGCGCCACGACCTCCTGGGTGGGGACCGGGCCCCGGGCCCCGCTTGGGACGGTGGGGACGGTGGTGGCGGCCGGAGGGGTCGCCGACTGGCCCGCGGCTACCGGCGCCACCGCCGCCATCGCCGCTGTCGGCTGGGAGGCGTGGGTCGACGCCAGCTTCGACCGGGGCGCTCCTCCGCTCGCCCGTCCCGGCCTGCCGTGGTGGGCGGCCCGGTCGGCCCCGG
The DNA here is from genome assembly GCA_036553725.1 of Acidimicrobiales bacterium. GTDB lineage: Bacteria > Actinomycetota > Acidimicrobiia > Acidimicrobiales > RAAP-2 > Bog-756. Next base: position 3,524 of record DATBOO010000016.1, read on the forward strand.
CTTGGGATGCCGAGGCGCTCGAGTCGTTCTGGATCAACAGGAGCGGCACGATCAGTAGCGCTCCACACAGGAACAGCGCGGCGCCGGGCCGGCTGCCCTTTTGGATTTTGGTCCTCAGGACTCCACTCTCCTTGCGGGACTGCTGGGGCTGCGCCCTCCGGGACGGACCCGGCGGTGCATCCGCCCCCAGGGGGGCGGGGTGGGTCGACTCCTCCAAGCCGACCCCCGGCGTGCGTCCGACGACCGCACACCGATCCACAGCGCTTCCAAATACTGCGCTTCAAAGCAAATCGACCGCACGAAGCGGCCGACGCAGGAAGGCTAGGCAGGTCGGCCCCGAAGAATCAAACCCGAATGGCTCAGAGGGCGAACAGGGCGCGGGCGTTGGCCGTCGAAGCCTCGGCCAACTTCGCGGTTCCCACGCCCTTGACCTGGGCAACCGTGGCCCCGACCACCGGAACCCTCGAGGGCTCGTTGAGGGTTCCGCGATGGGGCACCGGGGCCAGGAAGGGCGAGTCCGTCTCCACCAGCAGCCGGTCGAGGGGGCAGAGGGCGACGGCCTCGCGCACGTCGGCAGCGTTCTTGAAGGTGACCACCCCGCTGAAGGAGAGCGAGGCCCCCAGATCGAGGCACCGGCGGGCCTCGTCGGGCCCCCCGGTGAAGCAGTGGAGGATGGTCCGCTCCGGGACCCCGCCTGCGGCCAGCACGTCGAGGGTGTCGTCCCAGGCCTCCCGGGTGTGGACGACCAGGGCCAGCCGATGGCGGTGGGCCAGCTCGATCTGGAGGGCGAATGCCTCCCGCTGCACGGGCCGGGGCGAGTGGTCGTAGTGGTAGTCGAGCCCGCACTCGCCGATGGCCACCACCACCGGCCCGGCCCCGGGCCCGGTGGGAACCCCGGCCGAGCCGGACCCCTCCTCGGGTCCCACCTCGGGTCCCACCTCGGCGCTGAGCAGCCCGTCCAGGGAGTCGACCCCGTCGACCGCGTCATGGGGATGGAGGCCGACCGTCGCCCACAGCCCGACCCCCTCGGCCACCGCCGGTGAGTCGGGCCGACGCATGGCGCGGACCAGGTCCACCGCCTCGGCCGACGACCGGGCGCCCGTCCCGACGCAGACCATCCCGGCCACGCCGGCCTCGGCGGCCCGGGCGAGGGTCCCGGCCAGGCGGGTGGCGTGCGGGCCGGGCTCGGGCCCGGCGCCCTCCTCGGAGAACTCCGCCTGCAGGTGGCAGTGGGAGTCGAACCACTCGATCACCGCGTCGTGGGCCACGATGCCTCGATCTCCTTCGCTACGTCTTGCGCCGGGGGAAGAGCGGGGGGCCCTTCTCCACCAGCCGGCCGGCGGGGTAGCCGCCCCAGGAGCCGGCCCCGGGCAGGCGTTGGGTGGCCGGCGACCCCTCGAGACCGATCCGCCGCCAGATCTCCTCGGCGGTGTCGGGCATGGCCGGGACGATGAGGATTGACACGATGCGCAGCACCTCGAGGGCGCTGCCCAGCACCGCGTCGACCTCGGGACCGGGCTCGGCCTTCCACGGCTCGGCCGTCTCCAGCTCGGCATTGGTCTCGCGGATCAGCCGCCAGGTGACCTCCAGGCCCAGGTTGGGCTGGCCCGCCTCCCAGGCGGCCGACGCCTCGGTCAGCACCGCAGCGGCCACTCCGGCCAGCCGGCTGTCACCCGAGGGGGCGGGGCCCAGCCCCCCGCACTTCGACCCGACCACGGTCGTCACCCGGGAGAGGAGATTGCCCAGGTTGTTGGCGAGGTCTGTGTTGTACCGGCCAGCGATGCCCTCGGCCGAGAATTCGCCGTCGCTGCCCAGGGGAATGTCCCGCAGCAGGTGGTAGCGGACCGGCTCGACGCCGTACTCGGCGATCAGGTCCCCGGGGGTGATCTGGTTGACGCTGGAGTTGGACATCTTCTCCCCGCCCAGCAGCAGCCACCCGTGCACCTGGACGTGGGCCGGCGGGTCGATGCCGGCGGCCATGCACATGGCCGGCCACCACACGCAGTGGAAGCGGAGGATCTCCTTGCCGATCAGGTGGTGGACGGCCGGCCACCACTG
>DATBOO010000032.1:0-1836 GCA_036553725.1 Acidimicrobiales bacterium
GCAGATCGCGCTGATCTGCGTCCATGGGTCGGGTCGGGTCATCCATCCGCACCGAGGAGAGCGTCGCCCGGGCCCGCTGGAGGGCACTGTTGACAGCGGCCACGGTGGTGTCGAGCAACTCGGCGATCTCGGTCGCCTGCCACCGGAGCACTTCGGAGAGGATCAGGGCCGCCCTCTGGCGGGCGGGCAGGTGCTGCAGGGCGGTGATGAAGGCCAAGCGGATGGATTCCCGCACCGCCGCGACCTCGGCCGGGTCGTTGTCCTCCGGGACCACTCTCGAATCGGCGATCGGGGACACCCACCGGTTCTCCGGGAGCGTCGACTTCAGATACGACTCCTCCGGGGGGCAGGAAGGTCCGAGATCCATGGGCCGGGCACGCCGCTGGCTGCTCCGCAGCATGTCCAGGCAGACGTTGGTGGCGATCCGGTAGAGCCACGACCGGACGCTCGAGCGCCCTTCGAACCGGTCGGCCGCCTTCCAGGCCCGCACCATCGTCTCCTGGACGGCGTCGTCGGCCTCGAACCCCGAGCCGAGCATGCGGTAGCAGTAGCCGGTCAGCTCCCGCCGGTGCTGCTCGAATGCCTCTGGGGCCAAGGGCCGGGTGTCGACGGTCACCGCCTCCAATGGTAGATCGTCGACGTAGAGCGCGGAGGAGGGCATAGCCAGTAGGACGCCTGGCCGGGTCGGAATTCATCGGTCACCACGATCATTCTGGGTTAGACCTGCCCGGGACCACCCCCGCCGGTCGACCTCTTCGACCAGGCACGGGGATCGGCCCTCGGAGGCGGCGGGACGCCGGGCTCGAAGGTCCCTACCGATGAGTTCCGGCCGGCCGTGGCGTCATAGGCTGACACCTGAGCCCAACGGAAAAGGAGCCGCTATGCCGACACGAGAGACTGCCCCCATCGGAGCGCCGTGCTGGGTCGATCTGATGACCTCCGACACCGAGCGCAGCAAGGCGTTCTACGGCGAGCTGTTCGGCTGGACCGCCGAGGAGCCGGCCGAAGAGTTCGGCGGATACTTCAACTTCGCCAAGGAGGGGATCCGGGTGGCCGGATGTATGGGCAGTCAGCCCGACTCCCCGGTGACCGATATCTGGTCGGTCTACCTGGCCACCGACGACGCCCGGAAGACCATCGAGACGGCCACCGCGGCCGGAGGCCAGGTCATCGCCCCGGCGATGGACGTCGGTGATCTCGGCACCATGGCCGTCGTCGTCGATGCCGGCGGTGCCGCCATCGGCATGTGGCAGCCCAAGAGCTTCCAAGGCTTCGGCATCCTGGCGGAGCCGGCCACCCCGACCTGGTTCGAGCTGCACACGAGGGACTACCGGAAGTCGGTCACGTTCTATCGCGACGTGTTCCGTTGGGACACCCATGAGGTCGGTGACACACCGCCCGATTTCAACTACACGACCCTCGGGGAGGGCGATGCCAGCCAGGCCGGGATCATGGACGCCTCCGGATTCCTCCCCGAGGGCGTTCCGGCTCACTGGTCGGTCTACTTCGGGGCCAAGGACACCGATGCCGCGCTCGGCCGGATCGTCGACCTCGGTGGCTCGATCGTGATGCCGGCCGAGGACACCCCCTACGGGCGGTTGGCCACAGCCGCCGACCCGAACGGCACCCAGTTCAAGCTCGTCGCCGGGCCTGACCGCAGCGCGTGAAGTCGGCGGCCCGGTCAGTGACCTTGACCGCGGGTCATTAGGCCGGGCTGGGGCTCGGGACGCGGAGGCGAGGCCAAACCTCCAGGTGGCAGCCGCCTACCCGCAAGCGTTGCCGAACCATGCCGGGACACCGTTGGGCAGCTGCCGCAACAACAAGGGGTTCGGTTTC
>DATBOO010000042.1:0-45032 GCA_036553725.1 Acidimicrobiales bacterium
AGCGGGAGGTCGAGCAGCACCGCGTCCCGGGCCAGGGGCTCGAGGTCCAGCTCGTCCCCGTCCAACGGATAGGCGTCCTCGTCATCGCCGGCCGCCTCCGTCGGCGCATAGTGCTCCCGCACCCTGGCGGCGACCGTCCCCTCGACGGGGCCGCCGCAGCGGCGGCATTCACCCATCCAGGGTGCGCTCACCACGCCCACCGCCATGACCCCGCCGGGGTAGGACGACAGGGTGAGGTCGGCCACCACCGGCGAACCGGCGAGCACGGCCACCGCCACCGCGCCCAGCCCGTCGATGACTCCCTGCCGGACTTCGTGGCGAGTGGCGCCGGTCCGCTTGCGCAGGGCGGCCACCGGCACGACGAACGGTCGCCGGGCTGTGGGCCGCGGGGTGACAGCGGGCTCGGTCGGCGAATGCCTCTCCCGGGGGCCGGACTCGGTTCTCACCGGGCCGCCCGGCTCAGTCGAGGTCCTGGTCGAAGAACCCCTCGGGCTCGTCGAGGTGCTGGCCCCCCGCGTCGAGGACGGTCTCGGTCACCGAGGTGTCACCCCGGTCGCCGATGGCCACATTGGGAATGGGGGTCACCTGGAGCTTCTCCCGGCCCGCCCGGACCGTCTTCATGGTCCGATCCAGGACGATCTCGAAGCTGGCGAGCTTCTGGTCGGCGTAGTCCTCCGCCTCGTGGCGAAGGCGTCGGGCCTCCTCGTTGGCATCGTCGAGGATGCGCTGGGCCACATGGTTGGCCTGGCGCACGATCTCCGTGCGCTGGACCATCCGCTCGGCCTGGACCCGGACCTCCTCCAAGAGGGCGTCCGCCTCCCGGCCCTTCTCGGCCAGGAACTCGTCGCGCTCCTTCAGGAGCCAGCGGGCCTGTCGGATCTCCTCAGGCATCCGGTCCAGTGACGCCTGTAGCAGGTCGGCCACCTCCTCGCGGGAGATCAGGACCGACGCCGACAGGGGCATGGCCTTGGCCGTCTGCACCAGTTCGAGGGCGGTCCGGACCAACGTCTCGGCATCGTGCTCCTCACTCGCCGCCCGCTGCTGCTCGAGGTCCTCGAAGAGGTCACTCATCGGCGAACTTCTCCTGGAGCCGCTTGGCCACCACGTTGGGCACGAAGGAAGTCACGTCGCCGCCGAAGCGGGCCACCTCCCTCAGGAGCCTCGAGGCGATGAACGAATGGGCGGAGCTGGTCGGGATGAACAGCGTCTCGACGCCGGAGAGCTGCTTGTTCATCTGGGCCATTTGGAGCTCGTTCTCGAAGTCCGACACCGCCCGGAGGCCCTTGACGATGGCACTGGCCCCTACTTCGTGGGCCACGTTGACGACCAGCGTGGCCACCGACACGATGCGCACGTTGACCAGATGGTTCAACGACTCCTCGAGCATCTCCTGGCGCTCGTCCAGGTCGAACAGGGCCTCGCTCTTCTGAGGGTTGCGCAAGGTGGCCACCACCACCTCGTCGAACAGGCGGGCGGCACGCTCGATGACCTCAAGGTGCCCGTTGTGGACCGGGTCGAACGACCCGGGTATGAGCGCTCTCCTCACCAGACACCTTTCTCCGTGACCAGTTCCGGACGGGTCTCCGTGACCGGTTCCGGACGGGCCACGGTCACGATGGTACCCCCATAGCGCCTGGATTTGACGACTCCCCACCCGGGCGGCGGCGAGACCTCGCCTGCGGATTCGAGGATGGCCAAATCGGCCGGCAGGCGGCTGAGCAGCCCGTCCCACCGGTCGTAGTCGTACGGCGGGTCACAGAGGACCAGGTCGTAGCGCGCCGCGGTGGTGGCGACCCAGGAGTCGGCGTCGGCGCGCACCATGGTGGCGTCACCGCTTCGCTCCGGGTCGGCCAGTCCCACCGAGGCCAGATTGCGCCGCACCACGCTCAGCGCGGCCGGGTCGCGGTCGACGAAGGTGACCGAGGCCGCCCCGCGTGACAGGGCTTCGATCCCCAGGGCGCCGCTCCCGGCGAACAGGTCGGCGACCTGCATGCCGTCCACCCCGCCCAGGCTGAACAGGATGTCGAAGATCGCCTCCCGCACCCGGTCGGAGGTCGGGCGAACCGTCGGGCCCGGGGGCGCGGCCAGCCGCCGGCCCCGGAATTCTCCTCCGATCACGCGCATCGGTCCAGGCTACCGGCCGCCCCCACGCCCCCGGCCTCGGCCAGGTCCCGCCCGGCTCAGCTCCCCCGAGGCTCAGCTCTTGAAGAGGAACTCCGCCTCGTCCTCGTCGATGAAGAGCAGCAGCTCGTCGGCCAGCAGTCCGTGGGCCGTGAGGCCGGGGTCGTCGGCGACCACCTCCTCGGCGGTGGACCGGGCCTCGGTCACCAGGTCCTGGTCGGAGAAGAGCTTGGCCAGCTTGAGGTCGCTCCGGCCCTTCTGGCGCGCCCCGAGGATGGTCCCCTCGCCGCGCAGACCGAGATCCACCTCCGCCAGTTCGAACCCGTCGGTGCTCCGTTCCATGGCCGACAGCCTCGCCTCGGCCTCGGGGGTGTCGTTCTCGGACAACAGGTAGCACCAGGCCGGATCGCTCCCCCGGCCGACCCGCCCCCGCAGCTGATGCAGCTGGGCGATGCCGAATCGGTCGGCGTCCTCGATGACCATGACCGTCGCCTCGGTGACGTCCACCCCGACCTCGATCACCGTGGTGGCCACCAGGACCTCGATGGCGCCGGATCGGAACTCGGCCATGACCCGCTCCTTCTCGGCCGACGGCAGTTGGCCGTGGAGCAGCCCCACCCGCAGCCCCGAGAGCTCGTGGACGGCCAGGCGCTCCGCTTCGGCCACCACCGAGGTGGCCTCGACCCGCTCCGACCCTTCGACCAGGGGGCACACGACGAAGGCGCGGTGCCCGTCGTCGACCTCGGCCCGCACCCGGGACCACGCCTCCTCCGCCTCCAGCGGGCTGCGGAGCCAGCTGGTGGCGACCGGGAGCCGGCCCTGCGGCATCTCGTCGATGATGGTCATGTCGAGATCGCCGAACACCACCATCGCCGCGGTGCGGGGGATGGGCGTGGCCGTCATGACCAGGAGATCGGGGTCCTGACCGGTGCCCTCCGGCCCGCGGCCCTTGGCCCGCAGGGCGGCGCGCTGTTCCACCCCGAAGCGGTGCTGCTCATCGATGACGACCACGCCGAGGGACCGGAACCCGACGTCGTCGGTGAGGAGCGCGTGGGTTCCGATGAGGAGGTCGACGGTGCCGCCGGCCAACCCGGAGTGAATGGCCGTGCGCCTGGCCGCCGACGTCTTGCTGGTCAGCAGCTCCACCCGGAGCGGCCGCTGTCCCTCGAGGGTGGCCGGATCGGGAACGGTGAGACCGGCCAGTAGCGCGCCCACGGCGGCGGCGTGCTGCTCGGCCAGTACCTCGGTCGGGGCCATCAGGGCGCCCTGGTGACCGCCCTCGACCGCCACCAGCAGCGCCGCCACCGCCACCACCGTCTTGCCCGAGCCGACATCGCCCTGGAGGAGGCGGTGCATGGGCAGGGGGCCGGCCAGGTCCCCGAGGATGGCGTCCATGGCGCGTTGCTGGGCCCCGGTGGGGCGGAACGGCAGCTGCCCGAGAAAGCGCTCGGCCAGGGTGGGGTCGCCGTCGGCCCGGGCCACGGTGTGGCGAAGGCCCCGGGCGTCCTGTTGCAGGCGGACCTTGCGCATTACCAGTGCCAGCTGCAGCCGGAAAAGCTCGTCGAAGGCCAGCCGCCGCCGGGCCGGCTCGCATTCGGCCATCGCCGCGGGCCGGTGGATGTGGTTGAAGGCGGTGGTCCGGTCCACCAGGTGGAAGCGCCGGCGCCAGGTCTCGGGCAGGGGGTCGGCGAACCGGCCGGCCCGGTCGAGCGCCTCGCCCACGTACCGGCTGATGCGGGCAGAGGTGAGATTGGCCTTCTCGGTCAGCGGATAGACCGGGAACACCCGTCCCCCCCGGTCCCCGTCCGCACCGTCGGCCCGGTCGGCCCCGTCGGCCCCTTCGGTTTCATCGGCCCGGTCCCCCCCGGCCCGGAGCACCTCGGCCGTGGGGTTGCTCAACTGGATGGCGCCCCGGTAGGAACCGACGGTGCCGAAGAACAGGGCCTCGGTCCCCACCATCAGCTGCTTGGCCCGCCAGGTCTGGTTGAAGAAGACCACCTTGAGGCGGCCGCTGCGGTCGGCGATCTCCACTTCGACCCGCGCCGGTCCCCGCCGCCGGCCCCGGCCGTAGCCGGGCGACGGCCGGCTGACCCGGATCACCTCGGCCAGGACCGATGCCCGGTCCCCCTCCGCCAGGCGGTCGATCGGGACCAGCCGGGTGCCGTCGATGTAGCGCCCCTGCCGCGGGTAGTGGGTGATGAGGTCGAGGACCGTCTCGATCCCGAGCTCGGCCAGATCGCGCTCGGCCGCGGTCCCGACCCCCCGCAGGACCGACACCTCCAGGCCGGCCAGCTGGGAGAGCTTCCGCTCCCGACTTCCGTCCGACCCCGACTCAGCCGGCGATCCGGGCGCCTTCGCCTGCGGCGGTGTCGAGGGGCTCACTCGATGGAGAAGAGGTAGGGATAGAGGGGCTGCCCGCCGTGGTGCACCTCCGTCTCGACATCGGGTCGGTGGTCGCGGAGCCACTCGGTGATCCGACGGGTGTCGGCCGCGCCCGTCCCCTCGCCCTCGATGATGGTCACCAGGTCGTGGCTGTCGGCCACCAGCACGTCGAGCAACAGGCAGGCCGTCCCGGTCAGCGAGTCGCTGACCACCTCGATCCCCTGTCGCGACAGGCCCAGCCAGTCGCCGGCGGCGACGGGCCCCGCCGGGCTGTCCGCGTCGCGCACGGCGCGGGTCACCTCCCCGGCCACCACCTTCCGGGCCGACGCCTCCATGGTGCGGGCATTGACGTCCCCGTGGGCGCCGGGGTCGTAGGCCAGCAACGCGGCGAAGCCCTCGGCGATGGTGCTGGTGGGGACCACCCACACCTGCTTGGTGGTGAGGTCGTTGACCTGGGTGGCCACCGGCCGGATGTTGCCGTTGTTGGGGAGGATGACCACCTCCTCGGCGCGGAGGGTGTCCACGACCTCGACCAGCTCGGCGGTGGACGGATTCATCGTCTGGCCCCCGGCGATCAGCCCCTGGACGCCGAGCGAGCGGAAGATCCTGGCAATGCCCTCCCCGCTGGCCACCGCCACCACCCCGGTGGTCGGAGGGGGGCCGGGCAGGGTGTCCGACGGCCCGCTGCCCAGGGTGCCCGCCGCCTCGCGGACCCAGCGCTCCTCTTCGACCTCCTCGAGCAGATCGGTGACCCGTATGGTCCGCGGCCGGCCCGCGTCGAGCGATGCCTCGATGGCGGCACCGATGTCGTCGGTGTGGATGTGGCAATTCCAGATCCCGTCCCCCCCGACCACCACGATGGAGTCCCCGATGCCGGCCCACACCTCCTTGAAGGACGGAATGGTGTCGTCGGGCGCCTCGAGGAGGTACATGACCTCATAGCGGAGGCCGGCGAGGGCGGCATCTGTCTCCGGCGACGCGGAGGAGGCGCCCTCGGCCTGCGCATCGAGGAGGCCGAGGGCCGACTCCGGCAGGTCGGGCGGGGTCGGCATCGGACGCCCGTCCAGCACGGCGAGCAGGGCGTCGAACAACAGGAGGTAGCCGGTCCCGCCGGCGTCGACCACGCCGGCCTGCTCCAACACGGGCAGGAGGGACGGCGTGCGGGCGAGGGCATCGGCGGCGCCCACCCTGGAGGCCTCGGCCACGTCGACCAGCGACTTGCCGGCCTCCGCCGCCCGCCGGGCCGAGGCGGCGGCGCCGCTGGCCACGGTCAGGATGGTCCCCTCGACCGGGCGCATCACCGCTTGGCGGGCCAGCCTGTCGGCGACGGTCAGGGCCTGCGACAGCTCCTGGGCCCCCGGCCGCCCGGAGGGGCAGTCGAGGCCCTCGGTGATGCCCCTGAGGAGCTGGGACAAGATGACGCCGGAGTTGCCGCGCGCCCCCATCAGCGAGCCATGGGCGATGGCCCGGCAGGTGGCGGCGAAGTCGGGGGCGTCGAGGCCGGAGAGCTCTTCGACCACCGACTCGAGGGTGAGGGCCATATTGGTCCCGGTGTCGCCGTCGGGCACCGGATAGACGTTGAGCCGGTTGATCAGTTCCTGATGGGTGCGGAGCCCGTCGCGAAAGGTGGTCACTACCTGGAGCAGGTCCGCAGCTCCGAGGGCGTCGAGGACCACCATGGGCAGGATGCTAACCTTTGCGCCCAACCCAGAGGATCCTACGAGGGAGTCGGAGCGTCATGGCAGCGGTGTGCGAGGTCTGCGGCAAGAAGCCGTCGTTCGGGATGAGCGTCAGCCACTCCCACCGACGGACCAAGCGACGCTGGGATCCGAACATCCAGCGGGTGCGGGCCCTGGTGGACGGGTCGCCCAAACGGCTCAACGCCTGCACGTCCTGCATCCGCTCCGGCAAGGTCGTCAAGCGACCGGTCCGGAACATCCCCGCCTGAGTCGTAGCAGCCGGCGGCCTCCAGGCGCCGGCACCCAGGCGTCAGGCCTACCAGGGGCGTCGGGCCGCCGTTCATTCCGTCGGGTCGTCGCTCAGGAGCGTCGTTCAGAACGGCGTCGTTCAGAACTGGTGGCGCCAGCCCCCCTCCGGTAGCGGCTCGCCGTCGAGTGTGGACGGTCCCGGCCGGTCGGTGCAGACCCCGATGGGCAGGGGCGGGCGCAGGCCCGCAGCCCCGAAGTTCCTGACCAGTCGGTCCGGATCGCCGGTGGCGATCAGCAGCTCGTATTCCTCGCCCCCGTGCAGGGCCTCTTCCCGGGTGGCCCCGTCGATCACCGGAAGGGTGTCGAGGGCGAGGCCGACCCCGGACGCCCGGGTCAGATGCCCGCTGTCGGCCACCAGGCCGTCGGAGATGTCGATCGCCGCCGCGGCCCCCGAGTGGCGGGCGGTCTCCCCCTCGTCGAGCCGGGCCACCGGCCTCCGGTAGGCGCGAAGGAGGTCGGCCGCCGCCCCGGTGGCGCCACCCCCACTCCGCAGTAGTCGCAGGCCGGCCGCGGACCCGCCGAGGGGGCCGGTGACGAAGAGCAGGTCCCCGGGGCGTGCCCCCGCCCGGAGCAGCGGACCGTCGGCGGAACCGCCGCGGAGCAGACCCAACACGGCGGTGGAGACCACCAGGGCCGGCGCCTGCGAGAGGTCCCCGCCGACCACCACACACCCGGTCTCGGCCGCCGCCGCAGCCAGGCCGGCCCCCAGCCGGTCGAAGTCGGTCCCGGGCGGCCCGGCCACCGAGACCAGGGCGTATTCGGGCCTGGCCCCCATGGCGGCCAGGTCGGACACGGTGACCATCACCGCCTTGTAGCCGGCGTCGTCGAGGCTGCAGAGCCCGAGATCGAAGTGGACGCCCTCGACCACCAGGTCGGTGGCCAGCACCGCCTGGCCCGAAGGCGCCGTCGGGCCGGACGAACCTGAGTCGATGGTCACGACGGCCGCATCGTCCCCGATCCAGGTGTCCCCGGGGGGCGGGAGGGGACCATCGGGGTGCCGGGCCCGGGCGGCGGCTTCGAACCGGGCTCGGAGGAGCCCGATGGCGGCGAACTCGTCGACGCCGCCGGCGCCATGGGCCACAGGCCCCCCGGAATTGGGACGCTTCACGTCCCTTGCCTAGCATTGTGACGGATCGTCCCAACTACAATCGATGCGCAGCCATGGACCCCCGGTGCGGACGGACCGTGCCGGAGTTCCTTGGGCTGCGGCACCGCCGAGCCGGAATACCGAGGAGGAACACGCAGCCCATGCCCCCCACCGACAACAAGAAACTGATCGCATGGGTGGACGAGATGGCGGCGCTGACCGAGCCCGATGCCGTCGAGTGGTGCGACGGGTCGGCGGCGGAGTACGACCGCCTGTGCCAGCTGCTGGTGACCAACGGGACCTTCACCAAACTCTCCGATGCCAAGCGGCCCAACAGCTACTGGGCCCACTCCGACCCCGGCGACGTCGCCCGGGTGGAGGACCGGACCTATATCTGCTCGACCCTCGAGTCCGATGCCGGCCCGACCAACAACTGGCGGGAGCCCTCCGAGATGCGAGAGGTGCTGACCGGACTGTTCAAGGGGTCGATGCGGGGACGGACCATGTACGTCGTGCCCTTCTCCATGGGCCCGCTCGGTTCCTCGATCGCCCACATCGGCGTGGAGATCACCGATTCGGCCTACGTGGCGGTGTCCATGCGGATCATGACCCGCATGGGGCGGGGCGCCCTCGAGGTGCTCGGGGCAGACGGCGAGTTCGTGCCGTGCCTCCACTCGGTGGGGGCGCCGCTGGCCGAGGGCGAGGCCGACTCGGCATGGCCGTGCGACTCCGAGAACAAGTACATCGTGCACTTCCCCGAGACCCGCGAGATCTGGTCCTACGGCTCGGGCTACGGCGGCAACGCGCTGCTCGGCAAGAAGTGCTTCGCCCTGCGGATCGCCTCGGTCATGGCCCGCGACGCCAACTGGCTGGCCGAGCACATGCTCATCTTGAAGCTGACCTCACCGGCCGGGGAGACCAGGTACGTCACCGGGGCCTTCCCGTCGGCCTGCGGCAAGACCAACCTGGCCATGCTCATCCCCACCCTGCCCGGCTGGAAGGTCGAGACGGTGGGCGACGACATCTGTTGGATGAAGTTCGGCGCCGACGGCCGGCTCTACGCCATCAATCCCGAGGCCGGCTTCTTCGGGGTGGCGCCCGGAACCAACGTCCACACCAACCCCAACGCCATGCTCACCCTCGACGGCAACGCCATCTTCACCAACACGGCGCTGACCGATGACGGCGACGTGTGGTGGGAGGGCATGAGCGACGAGGTGCCCGGCCACCTCACCTCGTGGAAGGGCGAGGACTGGACCCCGGCATCGGGCACCACCGCCGCCCATCCCAACGCCCGGTTCACCGTCCCCGCCGCCCAGGACCCGGCCATCGCCTCGGAGTGGGAGGACCCGGCGGGCGTCCCCATCGACGCCATCCTGTTCGGCGGCCGCCGGGCCTCGGTGGTCCCGCTGGTGTTCCAGTCGAGGGACTGGGAGCACGGCGTGTTCCTCGGCTCGATCATGGCCTCCGAGACCACGGCGGCGGCCACCGGCGCGGTGGGGAACCTCCGCCGCGACCCGTTCGCCATGCTGCCGTTCTGCGGGTACAACATGGCCGACTACTTCGCCCACTGGCTGAGCGTGGGCGCCGGTGCGGACCGCGACAAGCTGCCCAAGATCTTCTACGTCAACTGGTTCCGCAAGGACGAGGACGGCCGCTGGCTGTGGCCCGGCTACGGGGAGAATTCCCGGGAGCTCGAGTGGGTCTTCGAGCGGGTGAACGGCACCGGCGGGGCCACCGACACGCCCATCGGGCTCATCCCCTCCCCCGGAGCCATCGACACCGAGGGGCTCGACGTCTCCGGCGCGGACATGGAGAAGCTGCTCACCGTGGACGCCGACGAGTGGCGGGCCGAGCTGCCGGGCATCCGCCAGCACTTCGCCACGTTCGGCGACAAGCTGCCGGCCCGGCTGAGCGCCGAGGTGGACGAGCTCGAGCGAAGACTCGGCTGAGCCTCCAGCCAGTCAGCCGCCCAGCCCGGTCAGTCTCGGGTCGGCCCCGTGATGCTGTTCCCCAAACCTTGACCGGCACCTCGTCGCCCTCGAGCGAGGACAGTTCGACGTTGCCCTGGCCGTGGTGCGCCTCGCTCCGATAGCCCTCGGCTGGGCGCGACACGAACGTCTCGATCGTCGCTGAGTCGGTCAGTCCCGGGTCGGCCCCGTCTGCAGGCGGACGGCCCGGCGCGAGCTCATGTAGAAGACGGCGCCGAGGGCGGCCGCCACCGCCATGATCAGGTCGCCGCCCCCGATGGGCAGGGCCAGCACCACCGGGACGAACGAGCCCACCACCCACATGAGCTGAAAGCGGGTCTCGAAACGGGCGAACGCCCGGCCCTGGTTGGACTCGCGCACGTGACGCTGGACCAGGGCGTCGAACGAGGGCTTGGCCACCGCGCTGGCCGCACCCACCGCCATGGCCACCACCGCTTGGAGCCAGCGGACCGGGAAGAAGGCCCCGAGCGTGGCGAAGCCCGCCACCAGCAGCAGGGACCCGCTGAGCATCTGCTGCTCGCTGAGCACCCGGCGGATGCTGGACACCGACAGCACGCCGACGAGGGCACCGGCCGTGAGCCCCCCGAGGACCAGGCCGAACCACCAGGTGGGAGCGGATTCGCGCCGGAGGGCGAAGGCGAAGAGGAAGGTGAGGAAGCCCATCAGCGCCTTCAGCACCGACATGGGCATCAGGGCCAGGACGACCTCGGTGCCGGCGATCGGCCGGAAGGCGGCCAGGTCCTCCTCGTCCCCGGCCCAGGTGGGATCGGCGTCGGGGGCGTGCACGACCTCCGACACGGCGGAGACGACCGACGGCGGCCGACGCTCGACGGCGGCCCGCCCGCTCCTCCGGTGGCCGGCCCGCCCGCCTCCCGGCCGGCTGGCCACGGGCAACCGGGTCCCGGCCACCACCGCGGCGGCGAAGACCCCGACCGCCACCCACAGCACGCTCGGCGCGCCTCCCAGCTTCAAGATGGCCACCGCGGGGAGGGCGAAGACCAGGCCGGACAGCGACGCCAGCAGCCCGAGGCGGGCGTTGAGCGTGGCCAGATCGGGCTCGATCCCGTCCGACCCGCTCCCCGGGTCCTCCACGTGGATCAGCGGCGTGCCGTAGGGGGGCGTCCGCTCCGGCCGGAGTGCCCCACCGGCGGCCGGGGGAAACGCTCCCGGGGGGGATGGCGGGTCCCACCCGGGCTCCTCCGGTCCCGGACCGGGGCCGGCTCCCCCCGGGGCCCGGCCTCCTCCCGGCGCCGCCTCGTCCAGCATGCCGAGGGCGGCCATCTCCGGGACCAGGGCGCCTTTGGTCACCAGGTACACCTTGGACAGCACCAGCATGGCGAAGGCCTCGGGGAACAAGAGGAGGGAGTGGATGTCCCGGGCCAGGAAGGGGCACAGCGCGGCGCGGCCCAGAGCCGAGGCCACCACCATCCCCCGGCGCGCCCCCCGGCTGCGGTCGATGAGGGGTCCGAGCGCCGGTGCCACCACAGCGAACGGGCCCATGGTCAACAACAGGTACAGCAGCACCTTGTCCTTGGCCGCGGTCGGGGAGATCGAGAAGAACAGCGAACCGGCCAGGGACACGGCGAACAGGGTGTCCCCCGCGGTCATCAGCACATGGGTCAGGGCCAACCGTCCGAAGGGCCGGCGCTGGTCGAACAGGTCGGCGATCGCCGACCGGGCCAGGCGCCGGAACCGGTCACTGCGCTCCCGAACACCCACAACGGCATGGTAAGCGCCGGCGGCGTCGGCGGTAGCATGCGCCGGTGGCCCTGTTCCGCCGATCCGGGAGAGTCGAATGCCGGTGAACGCCTATGTGCTCATCCAGACCGAGGTCGGGAAGGCCGCCACCGTGGCCCGGGCGGTGGCGTCGCTCGAGGGGGTGCAGGCGGCCGAGGGGGTCACCGGCCCCTACGACGTGATCGTGCGCACCGAGGCCGGCACCGTGGACGAGCTGGGCCGCATGGTGGTGGGCCGGATCCAGCTGATCGACGGGATCACCCGGACGGTGACCTGCCCGGTGGTCAACCTCTGAGGGAGCGCTGTGGCTCTGAAGGACTGGTGGGGCGCCGGCGGAGCCCGGCCGGTCCTCAGGTGATGGCGCCTGACCGTCGGAGGGCGCCGACATCGGCCTCGGCCAGACCCCAGTCGGCCAAGGCCTCGTCGCCGTGCTGGCCCGGGTTGGGGGGAGGCCGCCGGATGGCTCCCGGAGTGGCACTGAACCGCGGCGACGGCGACGGCTGGACCACGCCGGCCACCTCGGTGAAGGTCCCCCGGAACTGGTTGTGGGGGTGGTCGGGCGCCTCGGCCGGCGACAGCACCGGGGCGGCGCAGGCGTCGCTCCCCTCGAAGATCTCCTCCCACTCCTTGCGGGTCTTGGACGCGAACACCTGGGCGAACCGCTCCTTCATGGCCGGCCAGCCTTCCCGGTCCATCTGCTGGGAGAGGTCCACGTCGTCGAGTCCCATCAGCCGGATGAGCTCGGCGTAGAACTGCGACTCGATGGCGCCCACCCCGATGAGGCCGCCGTCAGAGGTCTCGTACACCTCGTAGAAGTGGGCACCGGTGTCCAACAGGTTGGTGCCGCGCACGTCGTTCCAGATTCCGGACGCCCGCAGGGTGTACGTCATGGTCATCAACGAGGCGGCCCCGTCGACCATGGCCGCGTCCACCACCTGGCCGCTTCCGGTCCGCTGTGCGCTGATGATCGCCGCCAGCATCCCGTAGGCCAGCAGCATGCCGCCGCCGCCGAAGTCACCCACCAGGTTGAGGGGCGGGACCGGGCGCTGTCCGGACCGCCCGACCGGTTCGAGCGCCCCGGCCACGGAGATGTAGTCGATGTCGTGACCGGCCGACCGGGCCAGCGGGCCCTCCTGTCCCCAGCCGGTCATCCGGCCGTAGACCAGTTTCGGGTTGCGGCCCAGGCAGACGTCCGGTCCCACCCCGAGGCGCTCGGCCACGCCGGGGCGGAATCCCTCCATCAGCCCGTCGGCCCGCTCGACCAGTTGCAACACCAAGGAGACGCCCTCGGGGTGCTTGAGATCCACGGCCACCGACCGCCGACCCCGGTTCAGGAGGTCGACGTGGGGCTCGGAGTGGGGCGGGTAGATGGCCCGCTCGGACCGGTCGATGCGGATGATGTCCGCCCCGGCGTCGGCCAGCATCATCCCGGCGAAGGGGGCGGGGCCGATTCCGGCCAGCTCGACGATCCGGATCCCCTCGAGGGGGCCGCTCACCGCGCACCCGCCGGCTCGAGGAAGGCGATGACGCCGACCGGTGGCACCGGGGGTCTGCTCACGGAGAAGTTCATGGGCGGATCGTGGCCCGACCGCCGCCCGGGGGTCAAATGCGACCGCCCGCGGTAGCCTCGGTCCGAAGCGCGGTCGACGGGGCCCTGGGCCAGGAGTTCCCGACAAGGAGCTCCCAGTGCCAGATGTCGGGCGAGCCGAACGACGGGCGGTGGGACCGGGTCGGGTCAACCTGATCGGCGACCACACTGACTACAACCAGGGCCTCGCCCTCCCGATGGCCATCGGCCTCGGCGTGACCGTCCGGTTCACCCCCTCGACCGACGGGTACGTGGCGGTGACGTCGACGGCGTTCGGAGCGGGCCCCGAGCTGGCGGTGGACCTCCCCGCCGACATCGCCGCCGTCGGGCGGATCGAACCTGCCTGGGCCCGGCTGATCGGGGCGATGATGGCGCTGTCCCGACCCGGTGTCGGCGGGGCCGTCCACATCGACGCCACCCTCCCGGTCGGCTCGGGCCTCTCCTCCAGCGCCGCGCTCTCGGTGGCCCTGGCCGAGGTGTTCGGCGCCGGCGGTGACCCCGAGGCCGTGGCCGTCCTCTGCCAGCGGGCCGAGCACCTGGCTGGGGTCCCGGTCGGGGCCATGGACCCGCTGATCTGCGCCGGCGGTCGTCAGGGCCATGCGCTGCTCATCGACTTCTCCACCATGGCCTCGAGCCAGATCCCGGTGCCCGAAGAGGCCGAGATCGTGGTGGTCGACTCCGGTCAGCCGCGCACGCTGCGCACTTCCGGCTACGCCGCCCGGAGGGCCGAGTGCGAGGCCGCGGCGGCGGTGATCGGCCCCTTGGGGAGGGCGGACGGGACCGACCTGGCGCGGCTCTCGGACCCCGTGCTGCGGGCACGCGCCCGCCACGTCGTCACCGAGTGCCGCCGCGTCCTGGACTTCGCCGAGGCGTTGTCGACCGGTGACCTGGTCGAGGCCGGGGCGCTCATGACCGAGAGCCACCGGAGCCTGGCCGGCGACTTCGCCGTCTCCACCTCGGTGGTCGACTCCCTGGTGGAGGACCTGGCCCCGCGGCCCGGAGTGTTGGGGGCGAGGATGACCGGGGCCGGGTTCGGGGGCTGCGTGGTGGCCCTGTGCCGGCCCGGGGCCCTCGACCCCACTGCCCTCCCGACCCGGGCCTGGCGGGTGCAGCCGGCGGACGGGACGGTAGCCCGGCGCGGCTGAGACCGTCGGGCCGGCGGACAGCTGGCCGTCCGGCTTCGCCGGTCAGGAGATGGGGACGGACAGGGTCCGACAGACCAGGGGCGGCGCATACGTGGACGCGCAACCGGTCACGGTCAGCGTGAAGGGTGGGCTGGCGGACACCTCGAGGATGATGGCGGACTGGGCGGTCTGTCTCGGAGCCAGAAATCCGGGCTCGCACGAGGTCCCGTCGGGATCGATGTCGAAGCCGGTCGTGGTGAGCGGGCAGACGGTGCCCACATAGGCGGCGTGCGTCCAGGTGAAGGTCCAGTCCAGGTTGGCCGACGAGCGACTGTGGTTCTTGACCGTGAAGTCGAAGGCGAGGTCCTGTCCCGACTGGGCTCCGGTCACCCCGGCGACGACCGACCCGGTGACCGACAGGTGGGAGCTGGTGGGCAACCGGTTCGGCGCGGCGGCCCCGCCGGCCACCCCGCCGGCCACGGTCCCGGACGCGACCACCAGCCCGACGACGGCAGCCACGGTGACACCCACGGTGAAGAGCACGAACTTTCTCATCTCGTTCCTCGGTTCTGTAGTCCGACAATGCCGAATCCGGGTGATCGGGAAGAAGCGCGCACAACCAGGGGGCCCGCCGCCAAACAGGCGTGAACAACCGGCAACAGGTCCGTTTCGCACCGCCCGCCCCACGGAGACCCAGGCCTGGGACGCATGCCCGCCTCGCTCCCTTCGCCGCGGAAACCGCCTCCCGCAATTGCAGTTGTAAACCCGGCCGGTGCTCCTGTCCACCGTCCATTCGGCATCAGCGTCGGCACAGGCACCGGCACGGGCACCGGAGGGAGCCGGACGCTCCGCCGGGTCGGCCCGGTGTCGGCCCGATAGTCAGAGACCCGGTGCGACATCCGGGTCGGGTAGGAACGGCGGCAGCCGGCGGTTGATCACCCGGCGGAGGACCATCGGCTTGCGCACGTCGTCGATCCAGCGGATCTGGTCCTCGCCGTTGATCTCCAGCTCGAGCCGGCCGGTGCCGATGATGCGGCGGGCCAGCGACTGGACGACGGTGACCGAGAGGATGTGGGTCAGGAAGGTCTCCGCCTGACGGCCGGACATCACTCCCCTCCGCTCGATGAGCCGGGCCGAGGTGAGCACGAGCCGGGTCGTCCGCCACCGAACCACCCGGGCTGCCAACCAGAGACAGGGGACCGCCACCACCGACCCTTCAACCCAGTGGCCGGCCACCGAGGTGTGGGGGATCCCGATGTCGAGCCCCACCCCGATGGCGATGAACAGGACCGAGACCGCCAGCGGTCCCGACAGGAACGACCAGTGGGGCTTGATGTCGATCAGGATCTCTTCGCCCGGAAGGAGCTGGAGCCGGTCAACGGCCAAGCGGCTCAGCCCAACTTGCCGGCGATCGATCCCGCCGATCGGAGGACCGAGCCGTCGGCGCCCGCCGCCGAGTAGGCGTGGGTGGGCCGTTGCCGCGCCTCGTCCAGGAGGTCGGCCAGCAGGGTGGCGAAGGGGATCGGAGGTGCGACCCACAAGTAGCGGGCCAGGGAGCCCGGCACGGTGTTGATCTCGTTGACGAAGAACTCCCGGCCGTCGGAGAGATAGTCAATGCGGGCGACCCCGCGGACCCCGGTGAGGGCGGCGATCCGCTCCCCGGCCTGGCGCAGGCTCTTCTCCAATTCGGGTGGTATCCGGGCCGGGAGCTCACGGCTAGCTCCGGCCATCCCCTCACCGGCCACGTACTTGTCCCGGTAGTCGAGGATGTCGGCGGAGCCCTCGCCCCGCAGGGGCCGCTCCACGGCCGAGAGCTCCAGCGACGGCCAGGCGCGCACGGCCACCTGCAGGTCGACGAGGTCGGGACGGTAGGGCTCGAGCACCGCGCCGAAGCGCAGATGGGGATTGGCGGACAACCGCGCCTGCGCGGTGGCGAAGTCCTCGACCACGTCGATCCCGATGGACGAGCCCCCGAAGCGCGGCTTGACGATGTAGGGCCCGCCGAACGGCGCCGGCCCCGGGTCGGCCACCAGTTGGGCCCGGGCCAGGGTGGGTAGGCCGGCGGCGGCCATCACCGCGCCGAATGCGAGCTTGTCCATCCCCAGCGCCGCGCCGGCCACGGTCGGGCCCGAATAGCGGATGCCAGCCAGGTCGAGTGCGGCCTGCAGGGTGCCGTCCTCACCCGGTCCTCCGTGACAGCACACCATGGCCGCGTCGAGCTCGAGGGGCCGGGCCCGTCCGAGCCGTCCGCCCGGCTCGGCGAACCCGCCGCCGGGGGCGGCGGTGAACCGCAGCCTCGACGCCCCCCGGGGCACACCCTCCAGGAACGCCTCCGCCTCGAGCCCGGGATCGACCTCGTACCACTCGCCGGTCTTGGACCAGAACACCGCCCTGACGCCGGTCTCGGTCCCGCCCGGACCGGCGCCCAGCCCGCGGGCGGCCTGCAGCCCGGTGAGCACACTGACATCGTGCTCGGGCGACGGACCTCCGAAGATGACGGCGACTTCGGGCACGGTGGTTGGACTCCTCCGGTCGGCCGGCTGCGTGGACCCGACCCGCCGACGGGTGGCCCGGGCCGGCGGCTCAATTTTTCAAGGGTAGTGGTCCGGCAGATCGTTCTCGTACAACACGGCGTCCCCCGGTCCGAGGTGCTCCCGGACCCAAACGACTGCCCGGCGGCGGTCGGGCACCAGCCGGACCTCGGTCGGCGAGCCGGCGGTCGGCGAGCCGGCGGTCGAGTCCACCCCGGCCAGCAGGGCCCGCCGGTTGGTCCGGCCGACGACAAGCGCATCGGTGGCCACCCCGGCGATGGCGGCGCCGAATCGCCGGTTCTCCTCCAATTGTCGCGACCCGAGCTCGACCATCCCCGGAGTCACCACCACCGACCGATGCGGTCGGGCCGACCCGGCCTCTTCCCGTGGCCCTGCCCGTGGCCCTGCCCCTGCCCCTGCCCCTGGCTCGGGCCCCGGCCGGGTCGATGCCGCCAGGGCGCCCAGCGCCTCGGCGGCTCCGGCGGGATTGGAATTGTAGGTGTCGTCGAGAACGGTCGCCCCGGACGCCGCCTGCACCGCCTGCAACCGGTGGTCCACCTGCGGGAGATCGACGAGCCGGGCACCGACGACGGCCGGGTCCACTTTCAGGACCAGGGCCACGGCGATGGCGATGGCCAGGTTGGCGGGCTGGATGCCGGCGGCCACGGCCACGTCCTCGGCCAGCGCCGCACCATGGGCGTAGGCCGATACCCGCGACCCGTCGTCGCTGCGCACCACGCAGACCTCGGCGGAACGGTCGACGGCCGAACACCGCAACACCCGCTTCCCCTGGGCCTCGGCGCGGTCGGCCACCGCGGCCAGGCGGCGGTCGTCCACCTGCAGCACGACATCGCCGGCGGAGGCGAGGATCTCGGACTTGGCCTCGACGATGCGGTCCTCCGAGCCGAAGCGTTCGAGGTGCACCGGCCCGATGGCGGTCATCACCGCGATGTCGGGTGGACACCAGCGGCACAGGTCGGCGATCTCGCCCGGCCCGTAGGTGCCCATCTCGGCCACGAACACCTCGGTGCCGTCCGTCAGGTGCTCGTTGATGGCCCGGGCCAGGCCGGCCCGGTTGTTGAAGCTGGCCGGGGTGGCCACGACCGTCCGGGTGGGCCGGACCAGGTGGGCGATGTGGCCCTTGGTCGACGTCTTCCCGAACGAGCCGGTGATACCCACCACCGTCGGGTCGACCCGCTGCAGCCGGGCGCGGGCCTGGTCGACGAACGGCGCCGAGAGCCGGCGCTCCAGGGGCGCGGTCGACCAGCAGGCGAGGTCCACCGCCAGGGGAACGGCCAGCGCAGCCGCCACGCTCAAGGGGGCGGCCAGACCGGTCACCAGGCCGATCGCCACCACGACGACCTCCACCGTCGCCCACGCCGCCGCCAGCGTCCGGAGGCGCCGGGTCCAGTGCAACGGCGAGGTCCGTCCCCGCAGCGACAGGCCCAGGGGGCCGAGGGCCACCACGCCGGCGGTCGCCACTCCGGCGATGGGCCAGGCCAGCGAGGCCGCCGCGGCGGCGATGGCGGCGACAGCCAGCGCCGCGTTGGGCCCGGTCGACCGCCACCACCGAATGGCGAACCGGGTCGCCGCGCCGCCCAGGTAGTGCTCCCGCTGGGCGACCCGCAGCCATCGGATGCCGGCCGGCACCCAGGCGGCCACGCACGCGCCGACGGTGACCCAGGCCCATCCGCCGTGGAATCGGCCGGTCCCGGCGAGAGCCAGCGGGAAGCGGACCCCCACCGCGCTCACGGTGCGTCGCCGGCCGGATCGTCCGGGGGGCCGACCGGTGCTCCGGGGTTGGAGGCGGGCCGGCCTCCGATGATCTGGCGGAGCCGGACCGGGGCCTCGGTCGGGACCAGGTGGCCGACGCCGGGCAGGACGGCCAACGTGGCCGAGGGGAACATCGGTCGGGCCCGCCGCGCCACCTCCACCGGGACCTCGGTGTCCTGCTCGCCCCAGACCAGGTCCACCGGACACCCGATGGCGGCCATCCCGTCGGCGTACTGTTCGGCCAGCATCCGCACGAACACGTCGCGCATGACCCCCTGCGCCGCCCGGTAGTCGGGGGACCCGTGCTTGTTCCGCATGGCCTCGAGGCGCGCATCGCCCAGTAGCCCCATCCGGTGGAGCTGTCGGGCCAGCCGGTAGCCCGCCGCCGGCCGCCGGCGGCGCCCCTCACGGTCGAGGAGGGGGACGCCGGTCAGCACCATCCGCTCGATGCGGTCGGGGACCAGGCCGTAGAGGTGGACGGCCACCCGACCGCCGAAGGAGTGCCCGACCACGACCACCCGGTCGGCGAGCGACCCCTCCTCGAACAGTGGGACCAGCTGCCGGGCGTACTCGGCACTGCCCCAAGCCTCCGGAGGGGCCGGGGTGGCGCCGAACCCGAACAGGTCGGGGCCCAGCGCGCTGATCCCGTCCCCGGGTGCAGGATCTTCGAACACGGCGGAAAAGTCGAGGTGGGTGCGCTGCCAGCCGTGCAGCGCCAGGACCTTCGGCACCCCGGTCCCCCACGTTGCGCCGAACAGGCGACCGTCGGCGAACGACTTCAGCACCGGCACACCCTACCGATAGCCTCGCCTCCCGTGGAACCACGGGAGGCGAGGTCGGGAGGACCGGAGGGCGACCGGTACTTCGAGCGCGCCGTGGCCACCCTGACCGAGACCCAGCGCCGTGCCGTCGAGTCGCCCAGCCGCGCCCTGTGCATCGTGGCCGGGGCCGGCTCGGGAAAGACCCGGGCGCTCACCCTGCGGGTGGCGGGTCGCATCCGGGACGGCTCGGCCGGGGCCGACCACACCGCGGTGTGCACGTTCACCCGCAAGGCGGCCCACGAACTCCGCCAGCGCCTGCGCCTCTACGGCGTGCCCGTGTCGACGCCGGCGGGCACCGGTGCCGCACCGGGGCCGGGTGTGAGGGCCGGGACGATCCACCAGCTGGCCCTGACCCTGCTCCGACGGCACGCCTCCGATGCCGGCGAGGCTCCGCCGGTGGTGGCCGACGACCGGTTCCGGATCATCCGCGGCATCGTCGGAGAGCCCGCGGCCGCCTCGGTGGCGGACACCGAGATCGGCTGGGCCAAAGCCCGCTGTCTGAACCCGGAGACCTACGCCGGGGCGGCGGGCGACGCCGGGCGGAGCACGGGGGCAACCGTCGAACAGGTGACAGAAGTCTTCGTGGCCTATGAGGCGGCGCTGCGCAAGCGACGCGCGCTCGATCTCGACGATGTCCTGGTGCATGCGGCCGACCTGATCGACGGGGACGCCGCCTTCGCCGACGGAGTGCGCTGGCGGTACCGGCACCTCTCGGTGGACGAGTTCCAGGATGTGAACCCCGCCCAGTTCCGCCTGGTCCGCGCCCTGTTGGGGAGCGGCGACGATCTCTGCGCCGTCGGCGACCCGAACCAGGCCATCTACGGATGGAACGGGGCCGACCCGCGCCTGTTGGCCCGACTGCCGGAGGTGGTTCCGGGGATGGAGGTGGTCCTCCTGGACGAGAACCACCGGTCCACGCCCCAGGTGGTGGCCGCGGCGACGGCGGCCCTGGGCCGATCGGCGACCGCCCCTCCCCGCTCGGTGGCGGCCGACGGCCCGATGCCGGTGGTCACCGCCTACGACGACGACGACGCCGAGGCGCTGGGGATCGTGGCCCGGCTGCAGGACCACCGGGATGACGGCCGACCCTGGTCGGAAGAGGCGGTGCTGGCCCGCACCAACGACCAGCTTTCGGCCCTGGCCCGGGCACTGTCCCGCGCCGGCATCCCCCACCGGATCGCCCCCGGGCCGGAGAGCCCGGCCGGCGATGCCGGGACGGGCGGGAGTCCGGCGCGTCGGGCCGGGTCGGCCGGGACCGGGCGGGGTCGGGCCCGGGCCGTCGGTGGAAACGGGTCGGCGGAGGCGGACGACGCCGTCGAGCTGGCGACGTTCCACCGGGCCAAGGGCCTGCAATGGGCCTCGGTCTGTGTCGTCGGCCTCGAGGACGGGTTCGTCCCCATCGTCCACGCCCAGTCGTCCGAGGCCCGGGCCGAGGAGCGCCGGCTGGTCTACGTGGCCCTCACCCGGGCGACGCGGGACCTGCACTGCTCGTGGGCGCGGGTGCGCCGGATGGGCGGCGGCCGGCGGATGGAGCGCCGGCCCTCGCCGTGGCTGGCCGCGGTGGCCCGGGTGTCGAGGACCGGGACGGGACGGCCTGCACCCAGGAGCGCCGGGGACCGGATCGCCGAGATCCGGGCCGGCCTCGATCGCTGACGGAGCCGACCGTCAGGAGGGCTCGACGGCGGTGTCGATGAACACCGGGGCGTGGTCCGAGGGCTTTTCGCCCTTGCGGGCGTTCCTGTCGATCAGGCCGTAGGTGGTGGTGCGGGCGAGCATCTCGGTGACCAGGATGAGGTCGATCCGCATGCCCTGGTGCTTGTGGAACGAGCCCGCCCGGTAGTCCCACCAACTGAACAGCTTCTCGTCGTCGTAGAGGCGCCGGAACACGTCGACCAGCCCCCACCCCTCGAGCGCGGCCAGCGCCTCCCGCTCCGGCGGGCTGACGTGGGTCATGCCCTCGAACTTCGAGGGATCCCACACGTCCCGGTCCTCGGGGGCGACGTTGAAGTCGCCGCACACCGCCACCGGGCGGTCGGGCGCACTCGTCTCGTCGACCAGGGTCCGCAGGCGGGCCAGCCAGGCCAGCTTGGCCGGGTACTGCTCGCTGTCGAGGCTACGCCCGTTGGGCACGTAGACCGAGTGCACGCGCACCCCGCCGCAGTCGGCGGCCACCAGCCGGGTCCCGTGCGCGTCCTCCTCCGAGCCCATCCCGGTCGACACGTCCTCCAGCCCCACCCGGCTGGCGATGGCCACCCCGTTCCACCTTCCGTCGCCGTGGTGGGCGGTCTCGTAGCCGAGGGCGGCGAATGCGCCGTGGGGAAAGGCCGCATCCGCCTGCTTGGTCTCCTGCATGCAGAGGATGTCGGGCTGGGCGTAACGGATCCACTCCTCCACCCGGAAGAGCCGGGCCGGCAGTGAATTGACGTTCCAGGTGGCTATGCGCACGTCACGACCGGGCGATCAGTCCGGCGCGGGCGGGGTCGCATCGACCAGTACGAAGAGGAGCTCGGCCCGGCACGCCTCTTGTCCCCCGACCGTGGCCCGCCCGGTGCCCTTTCCGGCCCGGGCGGACATCCGGCCCAGGGTCACCTCGAGCTCGAGCAGGTCGCCGGGGACCACCTGGCGCCGGAACCGGGCCCGCTCGATCCCGCCGAACAGGGGCAGCTTGCCGGCGAACTTCGGATCGGCCAGCACGGCCACGCCACCCAACTGGGCCAGGGCTTCGACCATCAGCACCCCCGGGAGGGTGGGCCGGCCGGGAAAGTGACCGGCGAAGAACGCCTCGTCGCCGGTGAGCTGCCAACTGCCGGAGGCCGACTGGCCGGGCTCGACCGATCGCAGCTCGGTCACGAAGAGGAAGGGGTCCCGGTGGGGCAGGTAGTCGACGGCTCGCACGATTGTCCGAGGATATCGGTCCGCTGGTCGCCGGCGGGCCTCTCGCCGGTCCCCGCCGGTGGGTCAGTCCGTCACTCCCCGACCCCCGGGAGTGCCAGCTCGGCGCGCCTGCGGGCCGCATCCAGGGACACGAGGACGAACGTTCGCGTCTCCCCTTTGGTCAGCACCTGCCGGGCCTTGTTCGGAGCAGGCCGGGCCAGCCCCCGCAGCGGGACGTGGCAGAGCATGCCCCCGACGTCGATGTGGGCGCCGTGGGAAGTGAAGGCGACGACGGTGCCGTCGAGCGTGCTGCCCACTGGATGATCGGCCACGAAAGTAAGGAAGGTCATCGGGTCGTTGAGGGCCTCGGGTGCGCGCCTGGTGCCCGCCCGGCCCGATGATCCGGCTCTCGCTGACTTGTCGGCCGGCGGGGGCCCGTCCGCCTCGAGGGACGCCTTCGCTCCTGGCGACCCGGCCCCCCTCCCCGATTTCGCCGACTCGGCCGCCCTGGCCGCCGTGGCCGCCTTGGCCGGCTTGTCCGGCTTGGCCGGCTTGGCCGCCTTCGAGGGCTCGGTCGCCTTGGCCTTCTTGGCCGGCTTGGCCGGCTTGGCCGTCTTGGATGCATCAGCCGACTTGGCCTTCTTGGCCATCTTGGATGCATCAGCCGTCTTGGACTTCTTGGCCGGCTTGGTCGCCGTGGCCGGCTTGTCAGCCTTGGTTTCCTTGGAGGCCTTGACTGGTTTCGCCGTCTTGGCCGGATTCGCCGCCTTGGCGGCCTTCGCCGTCTTGGCCGCACTGGCCGTCTTGGCCGCCTTGGGAGCCGAGGTCGCCTTGGCGCCGCGACGTGGCGACACGCCGTCTGACTCCATCCCCGAGGCTTGGTCGTCGCCGTCGATCGACGCCGCCGGCCCCACGCCGTCGCGGGACCGACTCGAGCGCACCGACTTGGTGGCCGATCTGCTCTTCGCTCCTCGCACCGGGGTCCGCGGGGTGAAGATCCAGCCCACGCCCGGCACCGGTTTGCCGCCTATGAGCCGACCCGGATCGAAGAGCCAAGGTCGTTCGCCATGGAACTCCTGGAAGGAGTCGTTGGACAGGACCAGGGCACCCGACTTCTCGGCGATGCGGAGGATGAACCCGTCCCCCCGTCCCAGGGCGCCGGCCGGCGGCGTGATCATCTCGCCGTGTTCCAGCGCCTGCTCGTAGGTGGTCACCTCGGACGGATCGATCCGGTGGCCGAAGGAGGCGTCGACCACCACGGTGACGTCCGAGGTCGTGAAGCCCCGGTACTCCTCGAGAAAGCTCCTGATGGCCTCGTCGAGCTGCGCCAGGCTGGGGAGGCTCCGACCCTCAGTGGCGATGTTGGACCCGTCGACGACGATCCGGCGGCGTTCGGGCTGATCCTGTTCCATAGAGGACCACAGTCAACCATCTGACCAGGTGGGCGCCGAACATGCCGGTGTGGAGCCGGAGCGTCCCCCGGCCCCGGATCCACCCCGGGCCGCACATCTAAGATGGTCCGATGGCCTCGGAGAGCGGTAGAACGGCCGAGGCGACCGACCTGCTGCAGCACCTGATCAGGAACCAGTGCGTCAACGACGGCACCGCCGCCTCGGGGCAGGAGCACCGCAGTGCCGAACTGCTCGGTGACTACCTCGAGGGCTCCGGGGTCGACCTCGAAACCTACGAGCCCGAGCCCGGCCGGACATCGCTGGTGGCGAAGATCCACGGCTCCGACCCGAGCGCCCCGTCACTGACGCTGCTCGGCCACACCGACGTCGTGCCGGCCAACGCCGACGACTGGCGCCACGATCCCTTCGGCGGTGAGCTCATCGACGACGTGGTGTGGGGTCGGGGGGCCATCGACATGCTCGACCTGACCGCCACCATGGCCACCGGGCTCCGCCACCTGGCCCTGAGCGGCTTCCGTCCCGCCGGTGACCTCACCTACGTGGCCGTGGCCGATGAGGAGGCACTGGGCACCCACGGAGCCGAGTGGCTGTGCCGGCACGCGGCTGACGCCGTCAACTCCGACTACGTCATCACCGAGTCGGGCGGGTTCCCGATGGGCGGGGCCGACGGCACGACCCGGCTCCCGGTCATCACCGGCGAAAAGGGCGTGTACTGGTGCGTGCTCACCGTCAAGGGCACACCGGGGCACGGATCGCAGCCGTTGCGCACCGACAACGCCTTGGTCAAGGCGGCCGAGTTGGTTCGTCGGATCGACGAGTACCGCCCCCAGGCGCAACTACACGAGGCGTGGACCCGGTTCGTCGAAGGCATCGGTTTTCCGCCCGAGCTGGCCGAACCGCTGCTCGACCCCGACCGCATCGATGCCTTCTGCGACGAGCTCCCGCTGGTCGGCCTGGCCCGACAGGCCCACGCCTGCACCCATACCACGCTGGCCCCGACCATCATGGAGGCGGGCACCAAGGTGAACGTGATCCCCGACCGGGTCGAGCTCACCGTCGACATCCGCTCCCTGCCCGGGTGGGACGCCGCCGATGTCCGGGCCATGCTGGACGACGTCATCGGCGACCTGTCCGATGACGTGGAGGTCGACTTCCGGGCCGGAGACCCGGCGACCACCTCGCCGATCGACACCCCCCTGTGGGACGCCCTGGAGCGGGTCAGCCGGGTGTTCTACCCGGGGGCCCGCACCGTTCCCTTCATGACCGTGGGGGCCACCGACGCCCGGTTCCACCGGGCCCTCGGCAGCGTGGCCTACGGGTTCGGGCTGCACAGCCGGGCCATCGGCTTCGAAGAGTACGGGACGATGTTCCACGGCATCGACGAACGGGTCGACGTGGAGTCGCTCCGCCTGTCCACCGAGATGTGGATCGCCCTGGCCCACGACTTCCTGGTCTGATCCGCTTCCTGGTCCCGATCGTGGGCGGACCTGATCGCCCTGCCGACTTGAAGCGCCGGCCGCAGCTCAGCCGATGGAGCGGGCCAGCAGGTCGTCCTGTTCCAACCGGTGTAGGGCGGCACTACCTGAGGCGGGGCTGGCCGATTCGGCCCGGCTCACGTGCCGGAGCGAATGGGTGTCCCGCAGGAGGCTGTGCAGCCGGCTGTGGACGAAGTTCCACGCCCCCATGTTCTCCGGTTCCTCCTGCAGCCAGACCACCTCTGCGGCATTGGGGTAACGGTCGAGGACGGCCGCGATGGTCGCCTTCGGCCAGGGATAGAGCTGTTCCACCCTCACCACCACCACACCCCGACCCGCTTCGCCCAACTCGTCGCGCCGACCGAGGGCGTCGTAGGCCACCTTGCCCGTGCACAGCACCACCCGGGTGACCGCATCCGGGTGGAAGTCCTCGTCCCCGGCCGCGGGATCGTCGAGCACCTCGGCGAACGAGCCGGCGGTGAAGGCCCCGACGGGCGACCGGGCCAGCCGGGAGCGGAGGAGCGACTTCGGGGTGAACACGATCAGCGGCTTTCGCTCCGCCCCTCGCACCTGGGATCGGAGCAGATGGAAGTACTGCGCCGAGGTGGTCGGGTCGGTCACCCGCAGATTGCCTCGGGCACAGAGGGCGAGGAAGCGCTCGATCCGGGCGGACGAGTGCTCGGGGCCCTGGCCTTCGTAGCCGTGGGGCAACAGCAGCACCAATCCGGAGGTCTGGCCCCACTTGTCCTCCGCAGCCACCAAGAAGTTGTCGACGATGATCTCCGCGCCGTTCCAGAAGTCGCCGAACTGTGCCTCCCACGCCACCAGGTCGTCGATGGCCTCCACCGAGTAGCCGTACTCGAAACCGACGCAGGCATACTCCGACAACAGGGAGTCGCGGATAGTGAAGCGGCCGCCCCCCAGCTCGGCCAGGGGCACGTACTCCGCTCCGGTGTCGTGGTCCACCAGCACCGCATGGCGCTGCGAGAACGTCCCCCGGCGGGTGTCCTGCCCGGTCAACCGCACGTTGGTCCCCTCGACCAGCAGGGAGCCGATGGCCAGGGCCTCCCCGAGGGCCCAGTCGATCTGGCCGTCGGCGACCACCTTGTCGCGCTGTTCGAACTGGCGGGCCAGCTTCGGGTGGACGACGAACCCCGCCGGGACGGTGCTGACGGCCTCGGCCAGGCCCGACAACACGGACGAGTCGACACCGGTCTCGACGGCTGGGATCCGCAGGTCGGGGACCACGTAGGCAGGAAGGACCGGTGCGCCCTGGCTGGTCGACTCGGCCTCGGCCCGGGTCTCGTCCAGGGCCGCCTGGAGGCGGGCCGAGAAGTCGTCGAGGGCCTGTTCGGCCTCCTCGATGGAGATGTCCCCCCGTCGGACCAGCGACTCGGTGTACAGCTTGCGCACCGACCGTCGGGCCTCGATCAGGGCGTACATCAGCGGCTGGGTGTAGCTGGGGTCGTCGCCCTCGTTGTGCCCGTGGCGGCGGTAGCAGACCATGTCGATGACCACGTCCTTGTGGAAGGCCTGGCGGAAGCCGAAGGCCAGGCGGGCGGCGCGCACGCAGGCCTCGGGATCGTCGCCGTTCACGTGGAAGATCGGGGCCTGGACCATCTTCGCCACATCGGTGGGGTACACCGAGGTGCGGGCCGCCTCCGGCGCGGTGGTGAAGCCGAGCTGGTTATTGATAACGATGTGCACGGTGCCGCCCGTGCGGTAGCCGGGCAGCCCGGACAGGTTGAGGGTCTCGGCCACCACGCCCTGTCCGGCGAAGGCCGCATCCCCGTGCAGCAGGATGGGAAGCACCGCAAACGGGTTCCACGGTCCGTCCCCCGGACCGGACCCCGCCGGCTGCGCTCCCGTCAGCGCGTCCTGCTTGGCCCGGACCATGCCCACGACCACCGGGTCGACCGCTTCGAGGTGGGACGGGTTGGAGGCCATCGACACCGGGATGGAGCCGCCGGAGCGGGCCGCGAAGGTCCCACAGGCCCCCTTGTGGTACTTCACGTCACCTGAGCCCTGCACCGACTCGGGATCGAGATTGCCCTCGAATTCCTCGAAGATCTCCCCGTAGGACTTGCCCACGATATTGGCCAGCACGTTGAGCCGGCCACGATGGGACATGCCGATCACCGCCTCGTGCAGGCCCTCGTCCACCGCCTCGTCGAGGATGGTGTCGAGGAGCACGATGGCCGACTCCGCGCCCTCCAGCCCGAATCGCTTCTGCCCCACATACCGTGAGTGGAGGAACCGCTCGAACACCTCGGCGGCGTTCAGGCGCCCGAGGACGTGGCGTTGCTCGTCGGGTGCGAGGACCGACGGGACGCCCTCCAGGTGCTGCTGGATCCACCGCTTCTGCTGCGGGTCCTGGATGTGCATGTACTCCACGCCGAGGGTCCGGCAGTAGGCGTCGCGGAGGAGGTGGAGGATCTCGTCGAGGGTGGACATGGACTTGCCGCCCAGGCCGTCGGCGACGAAGTGCCGGGGCAGGTCCCAGATGGTCAACCCGTAGTGCAACGGGTCCAGCTCGGGGTGGAGGTCGGGCGGCTCGGCGTCCAACGGGTCGAGGTGGGCGATGAGATGGCCGCGGACCCGGTACATGTTGATCAGGGTCTGCACGTGCACCTGTTTGATCAGGCGGAGCTGGGCGCCCTCGCCTTCGTCGTCGGGGGCGTTGACGTCGTGCTCCCACCGGACCGGCTCGTAGGGGATGGCCAGGGACTCGAACACCTCTTGGTAGAAGCCGTGCCGGCCCATGAGGCACTCGGACACGTGGGCCAGGAAGAGGCCCGACTCGGCACCCTGGATGATCCGGTGGTCGTAGGTGGAGGTGAGGGTCACCGTCTTGCCGATGCCCAGGTCCGCCAGGGTCCGCGGATCGGCCGCCTCGAACCCGGCCGGGACCCCCAGGGCCCCGACACCCACGATGAGCCCTTGCCCGGGCATCAGCCGCGGCACCGACTGCACGGTGCCCAAGGTTCCCGGGTTGGTGAGCGTGACGGTGGTGCCGGCGAAGTCGTCCGGGGCGATCTTGTTGGTGTGGATCTTGCGGACCAGCTCTTCGTAGGCGCTGACGAATCCCCGGAAGTCCAGGGCGTCCGCATCGGTGATGCAGGGCACCAGGAGCGTGCGGCTCCCGTCGGACTTCTCCACGTCGACCGCCAATCCGAGCCCGACGTGGCGGTGCCGGATGACTCCGGGCGTCCCCTTTCCGTCAGCGTCGGCGGCAAAGGCGGCGTTCATGGCCGGCATCGCCATGAGCCCCTTGACCACCGCATACCCGATGAGATGGGTGAAGCTGACCTTGCCCCCCGTCGTCCGGAAGAGCTGATTGTTGACCACTGTGCGGTTGATCTCGAGGAGCTTGGCCGGGATGGACCGGACGCTGGTGGCCGTGGGCACCGACAGGGACGCCTCCATGTTGGCCACGATGCGGGCGGCGGCACCACGCAGGGCGACAGGCGGCTCGGAACGGCCCGGCCCGGAGGGCGTTCCGGTGCCCGCCGACGATGGGCCGGACCCGGATGCGGTCGCCGGCGGGCGGCCAGTGTCGTCCGGGGAGCGGGGCGCTATCGGCGAAGCAGTCGGTGTCGGTGCCGTTGCCGGTGGCGGCACCGGTGCCGCGGTCGCGGTCGACGCCGCGGCCGCGGTCGCGGTCGACGGCGCGGTCGTAGATGAGGGACCGACCGCTGTACTCGAGGGAGCCGGAGCCGGGGTGGGCGACGGAGCCCCGCCGGCGGGTCGGTAGTCGGCGAAGAACTCCCGCCACGAATCGGACACCGAGGTCGGATCGGACCGGAACCGCTCGTACATGTCCTCGACCAGCCACGCGTTCGGCCCGAAGGCCCCGGAGCCCGTGGCTCCCCGTGAGCTCAGATCGCCGGCACCGGCCGATCCGTCTCCAACGTCGTCATCCATTGCCTTCCAGCCTACCGGGGCGCCGAATCGCAACGGATGTGGCGTCGGCTGCAAGGCCCCACCGGCCCGCGACGCCGGGACACCCGGGCCGCGGACCGGTCGGTCGGCTACCTGGCCTTGGCGATCTTCGGTGCGGGAGCCTGACCGTTCACGACCTTCTTGAACGAGGAGCCGGCCGACACCTTGGGGCTCTTCGAAGCCTTGATCTTGATGGCCTCCCCGGTCTGCGGGTTCCGACCGGTGCGCGCGGCACGCTGGGCCCGATCGAACGTCAGGAATCCGGTGATGACCACCTTCTCGCCTTTG
Organism: Acidimicrobiales bacterium; assembly: GCA_036553725.1. Taxonomy (GTDB): domain Bacteria; phylum Actinomycetota; class Acidimicrobiia; order Acidimicrobiales; family RAAP-2; genus Bog-756. The sequence goes on from DATBOO010000042.1 coordinate 29,135, forward strand.
GCCACGTTGGCCACCACGACGTCCTCGATGCCGCCGAGCACGGAAGCCACGTCCTTGTTGGTCGACCCGATGTGGGTGGCCACGGCCGCGATGAGATCGGTTTTTGTGAGGGGCACAGTCTCTCCTTCGTCTTTGGAAGCCACAACAATGCACGATCTGAACCGCCCATGTGCGCATTTGGCCCCGAATGGAGCGGAAATCCGGGCCATCCCGGGCGGTCGATTCGCAGGCCGCCGGGCCGCCGTCGGCACGTTCACCCTCGTCACGACACGTGTATGGCGTGGAGACCAACCACCTGAAAGGCTGCAGCTGCCATGTCCCCGACGACCGCCCTGGCCATCACCGAACACCGGCCCGACGGGATCCAGGCCGACGCTCCGGTGGTCGTGCTGGTCCACGGTTCCCTCGATCGCTCGGCCAGCTTCACACGGGTGCTCCGGCGCCTGGACGACCTCCACACCGTGGCCTACGACCGGCGGGGCTACCACCACTCCCGCCAGGCACTGCCGCTCAACGCGACGCTCGACGGCCATGTCGACGATCTGCTCGAGGTCATCGGCGGCCGACCTGCGGTGGTGCTCGGGCACAGTTATGGGGGCGACATCGCCCTGCGCGCCGCCCTCCGGGACGGGGGGCCGTCGACCATTCTGTCGGTGGCCGCCTATGAGCCCCCGATGCCCTGGCTGGCCGGATACCGGCGATCGGCACCCAGCGCCGGCGCCACGCCGACGGCCACCGGTGCCGGCGGGCCCGACGAAGCCGGCACCGCCGCCGAGCGCTTCTTCCGGCGGATGGTGGGCGACGCCGCCTGGGAGCGTCTCCCCGAGCGCACCAAGGCCGCACGGCGGGCCGACGGCCCCGCCCTCGAGGCCGAGCTCCGTGCCATTCGGGTGCCCGATGCCCCGTTCGACGTGTCCGCACTGACCATCCCGGCCACGTTCGGACGGGGCGAGCACTCCGCCTCCCGCCATCGCTATGCGGTGGCGTGGCTGCTCGAGCACACGCCCGGTGCGCAACTGGTCGAGATCCCCGGCGCCTCCCATGGCGCCCATCTCACCCACCCCGGTGGGTTCGCCGACCTGGCCCGGACCGCCCTCGCCCGGGCCGGCCGTCCGATCCGCAACGCCCGCTGAACATCCTCGTGACCGGCTCGCCGGGGCTGATCGGCACCGCGCCGGTCGATCGCCTCCGGTCCCAAGGCCATGGCGTCCGACGGCGGTGCGGCCAGCTACTCGGGGACCGGCTCGATCCTCCGCGGCGGCTCCATCGGAGGCTCCCGCCGCGGCTGCCTGGCCAGGCGGTCGCCGGTCTGCGACTGGTCCTTGGCCCCGGCCACCAGCGGGGAGAGCGACAGGAAGATCACGCCGCCGATGACGACGCCGATGGCCACGACCTCGACGGGCAGTCGCCACCCGGCGGTGTGCAACCGGTCGTGGAACAGCCAGATCCCGATGATCACGCTGGCCACCGGGTCCACGATGGTGAGTGTGGCCTGCGATGCGGTGATCGGCCCGGCGTGCAGCGAGCTCTGGATGAGGAGCAGCCCGATCAGGCCGCTCGCCACCAGGGCATAGGGAACCCAGTTGGTGAACACATGGCCCCACCCCTCGGTGACCAGCGTCGTGAACTGCTTGGTCAACGCGGCCGACAGGGCGAACATGGTGGCCCCGGAGGCACCGAACATGGCGGCACGGAACCAGCGGGGACCGGTGAAGCCGAGGGCGGCGGTGGCCACGACGATCGCCCCCACCACCACGACCACCACGGTCCAACTCCTGAGGGTGGGCACGACGGTCCCGCCACCCGGATCGGCGATCACCAGAAAGGCGGCCAGGCCCCCGGCGGCCGCCAGCGCTCCCGCCCACTCCCGCCAGGTCAGGCGGTAGCGGAACCACACGCCGAGGATCAGGACCAGGAACAACAGCTCGGTGGTGACGATGGGTTGCACGGAGCTGAGCTGGCCGAAGCGCAGGGCCCCGGCCTGCAGGAGGAAGCCGCCGGCGATCAGCGCCACACCGGCGAACCAGATCAGGTGGCGGAAGCCCTCACGGAACAGGCTGAGGCCAATGGTGGCGTCCTCGGGGGCATTCTGGACGCCGATCCGCTGGAAGACCACGCTGAGGGCGTTGGCGAAGGCCGCCAGCACGGCGAGGGTGAAGGCCATCTGCATGGTCTAGTGCAGCCGATCAGACCGATCGGTCCTCGGGGGGAGAGCCACCCGCCTGCCGGCGCCTCGCCGCATTCCACTCCGGCGTTACGCTGTCGTCGGCACGACCCAGAAGTTGACAGGAACGAGGGGAACCACCATGACCCATGCCGCGGTAGCGGGCCAGAGCCAGCCGGAGGCCGAGGAGGGCGGCGGACCGCCCAGCCCCGAGCAGTTCGAGCTCGAAGTCCGCGCCTTCTTCGAGGCCAACGCCGACAAGCGCCCGGAGGAGACCTTCGTCTGGGGCGAGGGGTCCGACCACGTCGGCCTCTTTCCGGAACGGACGCCGGCCGAAGATGCCGCCGACCTGGCCGCGGCCCGGGCCTGGGCCCGACAGGTCTTCGACGCCGGCTTCGCATGGATCACCGGGCCGGCCACCTATGGGGGTCGCGGCCTGGTCCGTGACTACCAGCGGATCTACAACGCGGTGGCCGTCGGCTACAAGACACCTTCCATGTCCGTCTTCGGCATCGGGCTCGGGATGGTGGCTCCCACCATCCTGGCCCACGCCACCGAGGAGGTCCGCCGGGCCTACCTGATCCCCATGTACCGCGGGGACATCGTCGGCTGTCAGCTGTTCAGCGAGCCCTCCTCCGGATCGGACCTCGCCTCGCTCCAGACCCGAGCGGTCCGCGATGGCGACGAGTGGGTCATCAACGGCCAGAAAGTGTGGACCTCGGGCGCCCAGCTCTCCGACATCGGCGAGATCATCTGCCGCACCGACCCCGATCTGCCCAAGCACCGCGGCCTGACCGGCTTCGTGGTCGACATGCACGCCCCCGGCGTCGAGGTCCGGCCGCTGCGCCAGATGACCGGGGGGGCGTCGTTCAACGAGGTCTTCTTCACCGATGTCCGGGTCCCCGATTCCCACCGGCTCGGCGAGGTCAACGGCGGGTGGACGGTGGCCCTCACCACCCTGATGAACGAGCGGGCGGCCATCGGCGGTGGTGGCGGCGGCCTCGGCCTCCCCGCCAGCCGGCGGCTGGTGGAGCTGGCCCGGGCCAAGGGTCGCACCGACGACCCGCTGGTCCGCCAGCAGCTGGCCTCGGTCATCGTCCACGAGCGGGTGGCCGGCTACACCAACCTGCGCGCCATGGCCAAGATCGCCCTCGGCCAGCTGCCGGGGCCGGAGATGTCCATGGGCAAGTTGTCGCTGACCGCCAACATGGTCCGGACCTGCGAGGCCCTCTCCTCGATCCTCGGCCCGGCGCTGGTCGCCGACAACGGCGCCTGGGGCACCTACGCCTGGTCCGAGTACCTCCTCGGTGTGCCGGGCATGCGGGTGGCCGGGGGCACCGACGAGGTCCTGCGCAACATCATCGGCGAGCGGGTGCTCGGGCTCCCGAAGGATCCCGCCCCCCACTAGCGCGCCCCCCCACTGGCGCGCCGGCCCGTCGGGTGGGGGCCGGTCAGCGGAAGGCCAGGTCGTCCACGAAGGACCACGACCGGCGGTGGATCGAGGTCAGGCCGAAGCCGGCCAGGGCGGTGCGGTGCACCGGCGAGGGGTAGCCCTTGTTGCGGTCGAAGTCGAAGGGCGGAAAGCTCGCCGACAGGCCGCGCATCATCCGGTCACGGGTCACCTTGGCCATGATCGAGGCCGCGGCGATGGAGACGCACGACGCATCGCCCCGCACCACCGTCCGCACCCGCAGCGAGGAGGGCGGCGGCGCCCCGTCCGCGTCGGCCCCGTCGGCCTCGACCATCGGCGGGCTCACGTAGTCGAAGGCGCCGTCCATCAGGATGACCCGGGGAGGCAGGGCCAGCCCGTCCAGGGCCCGCCGGGCCGCCAGCCGTAGGGCGGCGGTCATCCCCAGCACGTCGCACTCCTGAGGGTCGGCGTGGCCGACCGACCACGCCGAGCACCACTCGTCGATCAACGGGTACAGGGCCTCCCGGCGCTCCTCGGTGAGCATCTTCGAGTCGCGGAGGCCGTCGGGCGGTTCGAGGTCGTCGGGGAACACCACCACCCCGACCGACACCGGGCCGGCCCACGCGCCGCGGCCCACCTCGTCGAGGCCGGCGACGGAGCGGGCGCCTTCGCCGCACAAGGACCGCTCGAGCCGGTCGTCAGGGACCTGTCCGGACCCGGCAGCCACCTTCGCCCTCCGCTTCGGTCCCTGCGCTCTTTTCCCTGCGCTCCTCCGCGCGTTCTTCTGCGCATTCCTCACCGGGTTCTCCCCCGCATTCCTCTCCGGGTTCTTCCCCGCCGGCTTCGGTCCCCGGGTGGTGGGCGTCGTGCCCGTCACGTCTGACGGGTCATCGGGCCGAGGGCTCACGCAGCAGCACGTCTGCAACCTACTGCCTGGCTCACTCCCTGAGGCGGCTTCTCACCACCTTGCCCAGGGCGTTGCGAGGCAGCTCGTCGACGATGCGGACCCGGCGGGGCCGCTTGTGAGGGGCCAGGGTCGCCGAGGTGAACTCGGCCAGGTCCTCCACCGTCGGGGGCGCACCGTCGGCCACGATCCAGGCCGTGACCACCTCGCCCCACTCGTCCGACGGGGTGCCGGTCACCACCACCTCGGCCACTGAAGGATGGGCGGCCAGGACGTCCTCGACCTCGCTCGGATAGACGTTGAAGCCCCCCGAGATGATCAGGTCCTTCGAACGCCCGGTGATGACCAGGTAGCCGTCGTCGTCGCGACCCCGGTCACCGGTCCTGAACCAGGGCGCCCCCCCGGCCGCGGATGGGGTGAAGGCGTCGGCGTCGGCGGCCGGTCGCTCCCAGTAGCCGCCGAAGACATTGGGGCCCCGCACCAGGATCTCGTCCTCGGTGCCGAAGGCCACCTCCACGCCCGGCAGGGGGAACCCCACCGTCCCGGCGCGGCGGTCGCCGTCGTAGGGATTGGAGACGTTCATCAGGGTCTCGGTCATCCCGTAGCGCTCCAGCACCGGCGCGCCGATGGCCGCGCTGGCCGCGGCGTGGAGGTCCTTCGACAGCGGCGCCGAGCCGGACACAGCCAAGCGGAGCCGGCGCAGCGATCCGGCGTGGCCCGAGCGGAGCAGCCGGTGGTACATGGTCGGCACCCCGAAGAAGAGGGACGCCTTCTCGTCCAGCACCTCCCCGGCCACGGTGGCCGGGTCGAAGCCGGGGAGGAGCACGGCGGAGGCCCCGGCGCACAGCGTGCCGTAGACGCCGACGCACAGACCGTGGGCGTGGAAGACGGGCAGGCAGTGGACCAGTCGGTCCTCGGGGCCCCAGCGCCAGGCGAGCCGCACCGACTCCGTGGCCGACAGCAGGTTGCGGTGCCGCAGGAGGGCGCCCTTCGGGGCGCCGGTGGTCCCCGACGTGTAACAGATCAGCGCCGGGTCGTCAGGCCCGGCCGTGTCGAGCGCACCGGCATCGCCCTCGGGCAGGTCGACCTCGGGACCGACCACCACCAGGGGCCCCGGCGCGGCCCGACGGACCCACCCGGCCTGCTCGGGGCGCTCGACGACGGCGGCCGAGGGACGGACGTCGGCCACGATGTGGGCCAGCTCGCGCTCGGTGTAGGCGGTGTTGGCCGGGACCACCACCAGCCCGGCCCGGAGGGCTCCGACGTGGGCGGCCAGGGCGGGCACCGAGGAGGCGGTCGACCAGATGACCCGGTCCCCCGCCACCAGGCCGGCGGACCGCAGTCGCCCGGCCACGGCCCGGGTGGCGGCGTCGAACTCCCCCGCCGTCCACCATCGGCGGCGGCCGGCCCGCGCCCCGGCACCGGTCTCCGTGGCGGTGCCGTCGCCCGCCTTCCACAGCCGGGCCGCGGGATCGGCCCGCCATCGCGCCGACCAGGCCCGGAGCAGGGTCCCGGCCGAGACCAACTCCTGGGCGGTGAACTCGGTGCCGTGGGGCAGGTGGTCACGCCATGGGCGCAGGTCAGCCTCCTCTGCTCGGTCCGGCGGGCTGGTGGTGCCTGTTCCGATGGCTTCGGCGATGGCGCCCATCACCATCCGGCCTCCCGCCGACGGTGGCCACCCGTCATAGTCGAAGCAACCGGCCGCCGCCTCCGGTGGGTCGACACCGGCGCACCGGTGGCAGACTGGGCCGGCGCCAGGGGCCGGCCAGACGGTTGGGCCCCGGCCCGCGGAGATGGAAAGGAACCAGACCATGGGACTGATGGACAAGGTCAAGGCATCAGCGGAGATCGGATTGGCCAAGGCCACCGAGGCCGGCAAGGCGGGTCAGGCGAAGCTCGACGCGGCCCAGGCCAAGCACAAGGCCGACGGCCTGCTCCGCGACCTCGGCGCCGCCGTCTACGCCGACCATTCCGGTCGGGGATCCGACCAGCTGACCCAGGACGCGGAGCGGATCGTGGGTGAGCTGAAGGCCTACGAGGCGGAGTACGGGCCGATCGCCTCGTGAGCCAGTCCGGGGGCGGAGCTGCGGCCGAGGGTGGGACGACCGAAGGTGTGACGGCCGAGGGGAGTTCGACCGCGGCCGGGGGGGGAGCGCCACCGGGCCGGCCCGGCACCCCCCGGCGCATCGCCGTCGTTCCCCACACCCACTGGGACCGCGAGTGGTACGAGCCGTTCCAGACCTTCCGCCTCAAACTGGTCCGCCTGATCGACGGGCTCCTCGACCAGATGGAGCGGGACAGCTCCTACAGCCACTTCCTCCTCGACGGCCAGCTGGCGGTCATCGACGACTACCTGGAGATCCGACCGGAGAACGAGGAGCGGCTCCGGGCCCTGGCCGCCGCCGGGCGCATCTCCCTCGGGCCGTGGTACATCCTCATGGACGAGTTCCTGGTCTCCGGTGAGACCATCGTCCGGAACCTGCAGGCGGGCATGGCCCGGGGCGCCGCCTTCGGCGGGGTGATGGGCGTCGGCTACCTCCCCGACATGTTCGGCCACATCGCCCAGATGCCCCAGATCCTCGCCCAGGCCGGATTCGACCAGGCCGTGGTGTGGCGGGGGGTGCCCTCCGCCGTCGACCGGTCGGCTTTCCACTGGCAGGCGCCTGACGGCTCGACGGTGCGGGCCGAATACCTGGTGGCCGGCTACGGCAACGGGGCCGCGCTGCCCGAGGACGCCAAGGCCCTGTTGCGCCGGCTGGACGCGCACGTCGAGGAGCTCGGCTCCTTCCTCCGGCCGGGGGACCCGCTGCTCCTGATGAACGGCAGCGACCACCTCCGCCCCCAGCCCTGGCTGGGCCGGGTGGTGGCCGAGGCCAACCAGATACAGGGCGACTACGCCCTGCGCATCACCTCGCTCTCCGACTACCTCCGGGACGCACCCGATGACGACCTGCCCGAATGGAGCGGCGAGCTCCGCTCGGGTGTGCGGTCGAACCTGTTGATGGGCGTCGGCTCCAACCGGGTGGACGTCAAGCAGGCCGCCCACCGGGCCGAGCACTGGCTCGAGCGGATGGCCGAGCCGCTGTCTGCGCTGTTCGTCCCCGCCGAGGCCTGGCCGGCCGCCTTCCTCGGGACGGCCTGGAAGCTGCTGATCCGCAACGCCGCCCACGACTCGGTCTGCGCCTGCTCGATCGACGAGGTGGTGGACGCCGTCCTCCACCGCTACGCCGAGGCCCGCCAGATCGGGCAGGGGCTGGCCGACCAGGCCCTGAGGGCCGTCGGCGCGTCGATGGCATCGCCGGGGCCGGTGGTGGTCAACCCGTCGGCCCGCGACCGGGGTGGCGTGGTCGAGGCGCTGGTCACCGGGGCCGGCGAGCCCGGGCCGGATGTCCAGGTGCTGTCCGAGCGCCTGGGGCTGCCGGGGTCGATCACCCTCGACGGCACCACCGTCCTCAGCATGCTCGGGCTCATCCAGGGTGCGCGGCTCGACGCCGACGCCTACATCAACGACGTCTCCCTGGCCGAGGACGACACCGGACTGGACATCACCCTGGTCATCGGCACCGAGCCGCGCCACGGGGTGCCGGTCGAGGAGATCAAGCGGGAGCTCTACACCCGGCTCACCGCCCGCCCTGACACCGAGGTGCGCCTGACCCTCGACCAGCCGCCGGTCCGGCGGGTCCTGGCCCGACAGGCCGACGTCCCCGGGTTCGGGTGGGCCCGCTTCGATCCGGCCCCCCTGGCCCACCCGGTCCGGGTGGAGGGCGACGCCGCCGGAGCGGTCGCGCTGGCCAACGGGCTGGTGACGGTGGAAATCGACGCCGCCGACGGCACGTTCTCCTTGGACGGCGTGCCCGGCTACGGCCGTCTGGTCGACGGCGGGGACCACGGGGACACCTACAACTACTCGCCGCCCCGCGTCGACTCGGTGGTCGCCTCGCCCGATTCGGTGTCGGTGGCCATCGGCGACCGGGGCCCGGTGCGGGCCACCGTCACCGTCACCTCCACCTTCACCTGGCCCGACCACGTGGACCCGGCCACCAAGGCCCGGGCCGGGAGCCACCGGGTGGACGTGGCCACCACCCTCGAGGTCCGCGCCGACGAGCCGACCGTGCGGGTGCACACCCGCTTCGACAATCCGTCGAAGGACCACCGCCTCCGGGCCCACCTCCCCCTCCCCCGGCCGGCGGCGACCTCCCGGGCAGAATGCGCGTTCACCGTGGTCGAGCGCGGCCTGACCGCCGAGGGCCGGGCCGACGAGTACCCGACGCCCACCTTCCCGTCGCGTCGGTTCGTTTCGAGCGGGGGGCTGACCGTGGTCCACGAGGGGCTGCTCGAGTACGAGCTGGTGGACATCGGGCCCGGCGACTCCGGTGCCCCATCCGGCGACGGAGGCCCGAGGGCCACGGCCCTGGCGCTCACCCTGCTGCGAGCGACGGGCATGCTCTCGCGCCTCGGGATGACCACCCGACCCCTGCCGGCGGGGCCGATGACGTCGATCGACGGCCCGCAGCTGATCGGACCGGTCGAGGTGAACTACGCGCTGCAGGTCGGCGACGCCGATCCCTACCAGGTGGCCGACGACGTGCTCGCCCCCTTGGCCGTCGTGCCCTCGTTCGGGGGCGGCCACCGGCCCGATCGGGGATCGGCCCTCACCGTGCACGGCGCCGAGGTCTCGGCGGTCCGCCGGGAGGGAGGACTGCTCGAAGTACGGGTGTTCAACCCGGCATCGACCTCCGCCGCCGTGGAGATCCCGGGCCGGACCGGGTGGCTGTTCGATCTACGGGGCCGACCCGTCTCCTCCTTCGAGGGGGGCTTCGAGCTCCGGGCCCACGGCATCGCCACCGTTCGCCTCGACCCGAACTGACCCGCCGCCTTCGGGGCCGGGGCGGGGCGTCCCGGGCTTCGGGGCCTCACCGGGCAGTCCGGAGTCGCCCGTGGCGGGACGCGAGGCCCGCACGACCAGCTGCTCGCCCCGGTCCCGCAGCTCGTCGAGCTCGCGCAGCACCTCGCCCAGGCGTTCCCAGCGCACGTTCCGGCGTCGGTCGGCTCCGGGCTCGGTGCCGGCCCGCGACAGCTTCCACACCTGGACCCTGCCGATGTTCTTCAGATTGCGGGTCCGCAGGGCCCGCGTGTCGAAGCCGCCCGCTCCCTCCTCCCCGAGCGCCGTGCGGAACTCATCGGAGACGAGCACGGTCCCGGGGTTGGCCACTCCGACCAGCCGACTGGACAGGTTGACCACCGGTCCGTAGAAGTCGCCGTCCTGCACCAGCACCGGGCCGACGGCCAGGGCCACCCGGACGTCGGAGAGCAGCTCGTCCCCGGCGTACGCCTCGGCCAGGCTCAGCCCGATCTCGGCCGCACTGGTGACGTTCGGGACCACGAACATCACCTCGTCCCCGATCATCTTGACCACCCGGCCACCCAGGGCCACGACGGTGTCGTGGGCCAACTCCTCGAACCGGGACACCACCGAGGCCAGCTGCTCGTCACTCAGATGTTGGCTGAGCACGGTGAAGCCGACCATGTCGGCGAACCCCACCGCCATCACCGGGCTGATCCCCTGGTCGGAGCCGCGGGCCCGGAGCAGCATGGCCCGCCGGATGGCGGCCTGCAGGTGCCGGCGCCAGACGTACTCGAGCAGTCGGGCCATGGTCGGGAGCGCCTCCCCCGCCCCCCGGGCGAAGCGGTCGGCGTCGATGACGCTGTCACCGGACACCATCAGGACGGGGGTGGGTCCCGGCCCGGCCTGGGCCTCGGCGATGCGGGCCATCGCCGATCCGATGATCCTGGCCATCTGCACGGCCGAGTCGGTGTCGACGACGCCGCTGGCCACCATGGACTGGAACAACCGGACCGCTTCGATGTCCATCTCGGTGAAGGCGGGGTCGTCGTCGCCGACGTCGAGGAAGCCGAGCGCCCGCCAGAAGCGCCGGGCCACCTCGATGGGGATGTCCGTCGTCTCGGCCACCTGGGCCTGGGTCAGCCGGATGTCGGCCGGGACCAGCATCCGGTCCACCATCAGGAGGTCGACGGCGTCGTCGGCCACTGCCCGGTCGATCTCCTCGTCGTGGCATCCGAGCTCGAGCAGCACGGCACGGACCCGACCCAACGCCTCGATCCGCCGCTGCGCCTCGGTGGTCCCCGTGTCCGACACGGCCACACCCTATGTCGGCCAACCGCCGTCGGATCCGCCACGGAACCGCCGGCGAGAGCGGCGGGGAGGGCCGCGTACACTGTCGCCGTGGCTGCCGCCTCCCCCCGGCCGTCGCTGCCGGGCCATCCGCTCCGGTTCGGGCCCCGTGCGGTGCTCATTCCGGTCAAAGCCTTCGGCCAGGCCAAGCGGCGGCTGCATCTGGCCCTGGGCGACTCCGAGCGCGCCGCCCTGGCCCGGGCCATGGCCGACAGGGTCGTCAGCGCCGCCCATCCCCTACCGGTGGCCGTGGTGTGCGACGACACCGAGGTGGCCGAGTGGGCCCGCGCCCGGGGCGCCCTGGTGGTGTGGGAACCGGGCCGGGGCCTGAACGGTGCGGTGCAGGCCGGCGTCGAGCACCTGACGGCCGGGGGGGTCAGCCAGATCACCGTGGCCCACGCCGACCTGCCCCGGGCCTCCGACCTGGCCCGCGTGGGCGACGCCCCCGGCATCACCCTGGTGCCCGACCGGTACGGCAACGGGACCAATGTGATCGCCCTTCCCGCCGTCGCCGGCTTCCGGTTCTCCTACGGCCCGGGCTCCTTCGCCCGGCACCGGGCCGAGGCCGACCGGCTCGGTCTCCCGGCGCGGGTGCTGGACCGTCCCGACCTGGCCTGGGACATCGACGAGCCCGGTGACGTCGTCCCGGTGGCGGCGAGTCGCCCCGCACCCCCATGACCGGACCCGACCACACCAGGACGACCGCCAAGACCATGGACCCCATGGAGACAATGGAAGCGGCCAAAGGCGGCGCGGGCCCCCACCCGGTGGCCAGCGGGCTCCCGGTGGGTGACCTCCTGGGCCCGGAGCCGGTCACCGTCGACCTCCCGGTGCCCCCGGTGGTGTTGGCCGTGGGTGCCCATCCCGATGACATCGAGTTCGGATGCGGCGCCACGCTGGCCAAGTGGGCCGCCGCCGGTTCCGATCTCCACTATCTGATCCTCACCGACGGCTCCAAGGGCAGCTGGGACCCGGATGCCGATCGGGCGCAACTGGTGGACGTCCGCCGAGCCGAGTGCCGGGCCGCCGCCGCCGCCGTTGATGGAGCACCGGATGGAGCCGCCCCGTCGGCGGACCGGGTCTCCTTCCTCGATCGGGTCGACGGCGAGCTCGAGAACGGCATCGACGAGCGGCGGTCACTGGCCCGGGCCATCCGCACCATCCGGCCGACGGTGTTGCTCGGCCACGACCCTTGGCGGCGGTACCGGCTGCATCCCGACCACCGGGCTGCCGGCTTCATCACCGTGGACGGTCTGGTGGCGGCGCGCGATCCCCACTTCTTCGCCGAACTCGGACTCGACCCGTACCGACCGGAGTCCCTGCTGCTGTGGGAGGCGGACCTGCCCAACCACCTCGAGGATGCCCGAGGATTCGAGGCGGCCAAGGTCGGTGCGCTGCTCTGCCATCACAGCCAACTCGAGTCGAGCATGGGGATCACCACGACGCCGGCGAAGGGCGGTCCGTCGGGAGCCCAGCGCGCCGAGTTCGCAACCAAGGTGCGCCGTCAGCTGGCGGACCACGGCTCGATATGCGGCCTGCCGTCGGCCGAGGCCTTCCGCCTGATGACCGATCTCTGAGACGGTGACTTCGCTCTGAGACGGTGACTTCGCTCTGAGACGGTGATCGAGCGTTGAGCTGGTGACTGAGTGCGGACTTTTGACTGAGACACGTCAGCAGGGGCCCGAAGGCCCCCGCTGACACGCTCATGGGCGGGCACCTAGGGTGCTTCGCCCCCGTCGACTACCGCCGGCGAGCCGGCCGCTTGGCTGCCTTGCGGGTGGTCCGCTTGGCTGCCTTGCGGGCCGGAGCCCGCTTGGCCGTGCGCTTGGCGGCGGTCTTCTTCGCTGCAGTTTTACGGGCCGGAGCCTTGCGGGCCGGAGCCTTCTTCACCGCCTTTTTGGCTGTCGACTTGCGGGCCGCTGTCTTCCTGGCCGGAGCCTTGCGGACCGTCCTCCTGGCTGCTGCCTTCTTCACTGCCATTGATACTCCCTCCTTAGGGTTCAACGCCGATTTGAACGTCGAACCGGTGGCGAACCGGACACCTTTCGACGCCGGGATGCGTACCACTGCTCCAGTCCGTGGATTCCGACCCACACGGGAGCCACGGGCGGTCGGGTTGAATGTCCCGAAACCGACCACTGTGACCTTCCGTCCGGACCGAACCTCGGTGACGATCGTGTCCAACAACAGGTCAACGACATCTTCAACGGTGCGACGAGACGAATCTGTCGCCTCGGTCACAGCATTGACGAGTTGTGACTTGTTCACGATCACCTCCTCAGCGATACGCAACCCATACCAGCAAAATGGGTTTTTGTGGCCAGGTCAAGGACCATCGCACGCGAGGCGATGGCGCGTGATGCCGGCGCACGTGGTCGATCCGGACCACGCGACCGCCGCGACGAACGTGACCGACGCGCGTGCGGACACCACCATGGACAAAAAAGCGTTTGTTTGAAAGGATTATTCGGCGCGGCAGTCCGTTGGCCGTCCTCGCGGAATGAAACCTCCGCCACCACCGATCGACGCAACAACAGCCGAGGGCGGCGCATATCCCATGCCGAAATATTTTTGGTCAAATTCCCCACATCTGCTCACTTCGCGGCATCGCGCGGCGTTAGCCGCGTCTGCAGAGGCGGGACATGGCGCATACCTGGGACACGATGAGCGCGGTTGGCGATTCGTCAAACCGCAACATTCAGTGATGGTCCTCGGCCCACCGCGATCGGGAAAGACGACCTCCTTCATCATCCCCAATGTGTTGGCGAGCAACGGGCCGGTGGTGTCCACATCCACCAAACCCGACGTGATGGATGCCACCTCGTCGGCGCGTTCGGCGCTGGGCGACTGCTGGTTGTTCGATCCCACCGGATCGGTCGAGTCCCCCGGACCGGTCCGCCCCCTCCGATGGTCACCGCTGCAGTCGTGCAACAGATGGGTCGGCGCGCTATCCGTGGCCCGGTCACTGGTCGAGGTGGGCACGGCGTCGGGCGGCCGGGGGTCGACGCGGGCCGAAGGCTCGCACTGGAGCGAGCGGGCGCAGGCGCTGCTGGCCCCGCTGCTCCACGCCGCCGCCCTCGATGGATCGACGATGCGCACCGTCCTGACCTGGGTCGATCGTCACCAGGCCCTGCCCGCCCAGCAGATCCTGGCCGGGGAGGCGGGCCGCACCACCGAACTGGCCCGGAACCTCCTCGACGGGATCGTGGCCACCGACCCACGGGAATTGAGCGGCATCTGGTCCACGACGTCAGGGGCGCTGACCGGCTTCCGCTCGGAGGCGGCCCTGGAGGCCACCTCCGACCCCGATTTCGACCCGGCCCGATTCGTGCGCTCGTCCGACACCGTCTACATCGCCGCTCCCGCCCACCGTCAGATCCTGGTCGCCCCCCTGGTCGTCGGCCTGATCGAGGACATCCGCCAGGCGAGCTACGCACGCGCCGCCGGCCACGGCGACCAGGGACGGCTTGCGGGACCACCGGTCCTCCTGGCCCTGGACGAAGTGGCCAACATCGCCCCCATCCCCGATCTGCCGGCGATGGTCAGCGAGGGAGGGGGACAGGGCCTGGTCACCCTGGCCTGCTTCCAGGACCTCTCGCAGGCCCGGAACCGGTGGCCGGGCCAGTCGGACGGATTCCCCTCGCTCTTCGGCACCACGGTCGTCCTTCCCGGCATCGGAGACGTGAAGACGCTCGAAGGGCTGTCCACGTTGGCCGGTGACGAGGAGATCCCGACCCGGACCATCTCGGCGGGACGCACGCTCACCGACCGGCCGATGGTCGACCTGGTCACCGGCGGCCGGCCCCAGTTCGGCGAGAGCATGTCGACACAGTGGCGCAGGAGGCTGCCCGCCGACGTGATCGCCAGGGGCACTCCCGGCCATGCGCTGGCCTTCGACGAGCACAACCATACGGGCTGGATCCCGCTGGCGCCCTCCCATGTGACTGAACCCTGGCGGACACTGCGCCATCAGGCCACCCTCGACCGGCGACCGCACCGGACGATCGATCGGACCGTCGAGACGGCGTTCGGCATCGGGCGCTGACCTCCGGCTCAGCGCCCGAGTGGCCAGGACTCCTCCCGCACCAGCCCGGGGGCGGCCGGGGCTCCCCGTTGGCGGTCCGGGACGAGCGGTCGGCCGCGGTCGACCGTAACGGCGTCGAGACCCACCACCCTTCCCTCACCCAGCGCCGGACCGCTGATGAGCTCGTCGGACAGGCGGTCCACGGCCTTGGACACCGCGTCCCCGCTCCAGCGGGCGTCGCCCGGTGGGCCCGAAGCCTCGGCGATGCGGTCGGCGACCGACTCGACGACGCGGGCGGACGTTCCCGCCACCGACGCGTCTGCGACGGCCGCCACCAGATGGCGATGTCCCAGGGTCAGGCGGTGGCGGGCGAGATCTCCCAGGCGGGAGCGGACCCGCTCGGCATCGATCTCGTTGCCGGGCCGCCGGGCCCGCCCGGGCCCGACCACCCGGGTCAGGTCGCCGAGGTCGAAGCCGAAGTCGGCGGCCCGTTCGCGCCACTCGGCCGTCAGCGACTCGACCGTGCGGTGGCGGTCCTTGTCGGGTCGGGTGGCGTGGAACGCAACCTTCGACCGGGACGAGCCCCTGGACCGGGATGCCCCTCGTGACGATCCCACCCGGCGCCCCTCGTATTCGTCCATGGCCGCCGATCGCTGCGAAAACAGGCGGCGCAACGTCCGGTCGACCCCCACCACATCGCCCAGGCCGCTGGCCGGCACCTCCCAGGTGGTCCCGAGCCGGTCACCGAGCTCCAGGCGGAGCCGGGCGTGGTAGACGGCCTGGGCGGCGCGGGCGTGGGCGAAGACCCGCCGGCTGTCGACCGCCGACCACACCCCGTCGACCCCCTGGGCCACGTTGGCGGTCACCGCGTGGGTGTGGAGGTGCGGATCCAGGTTGCGGCTGGTCCGATGGAGGAAGTGCCCGGCCACCGCGCCGGTGGAGGCCAGCAGCGCCACCTGCCCGCCCCGGGTCCGGCGCACCCCGACGGCGCGTCGACCGAGGTAGCCGGTGGCCTCGTCCACCGCCGCCCGGTGGCCGGCCCCGACTTCGACGGCGATCTCGGAGGGGGCCAGCAGGTGCAGGAGGCTGACCGACTTGGGGGCGGCGAAGACGAGGTCGTAGCCCGCCACCCGCCCGGCCGCCCCGTCGGCACCGGGGTGCCGGCTGAGCGGCCTCCCCGACCTCGGGTCACGCCCGTCCAG
>DATBOO010000047.1:0-3311 GCA_036553725.1 Acidimicrobiales bacterium
CCGGATGTGGAAGGCCCTCACCCCGCTCAACGCCCGGCACATGCTCTTCGCCTGGATGAGCCTGGTCTTCGTGGCCTTCACCGATCTCTACATCCGGCTGGTGGCCAGCGGGACCATCAGCGACTACGGATTCCACTTCTAAGGGGTATCGGACACATGGCTGAGTACGAGACCCACGACTTCGACGTCATCGTGGTCGGAGCGGGAGGAGCGGGACTGCGGGCGGCCATCGAGGCCCGTTCGCGGGGACTGCGCACGGCGCTGGTGTGCAAGTCGTTGCTGGGCAAGGCCCACACCGTGATGGCCGAAGGCGGCGTGGCCGCGGCGATGGGAAACGTCTACCCCGAGGACAACTGGAAGGTCCACTTCCGGGACACCATGCGGGGCGGCAAGATGCTGAACAACTGGCGCATGGCCCAACTCCACGCCCAAGAGGCACCGGACCGGGTGCGCGAGCTCGAAGAGTGGGGCGCCCTCTTCGACCGGACGGGGGACGGGCTGATCCTCCAGCGCGACTTCGGCGGGCACCGCTTCGCCCGGTTGGCCCACATCGGCGACCGCACCGGCCTCGAACTGATCCGGACCCTGCAGCAGAAGGCGGTGGCCGACGGCATCGAGGTCTTCATGGAAGTCAAGGTCCTCCGCCTCCTCCACGACGCCGACGGCGTGGTCTCCGGCGTGATCGGGTACTGGCGCCCGTCGGGTGAGTTCGTGGTGTTCAAGGCCAAGGCGGTGGTGATGGCCTCCGGCGGTGTGGGCAAGAGTTGGACGGTCACCTCCAACTCGTGGGAGTCGACCGGCGACGGGCACGCCATGTCCCTGTGGGCCGGCGCCGACCTCATCGACATGGAATTCGTGCAGTTCCACCCGACCGGGATGGTCTGGCCCCTGTCGGTACGCGGGATCCTGGTGACCGAAGGGGTGCGCGGCGATGGCGGTGTCCTCCGCAATTCGGACGGCGACCGGTTCATGTTCGACTACATCCCCCCGATGTTCGCGGCGGAGACCGCCGACTCGGAGGACGAGGCCGACAAGTGGTACGACGACCATTCGGCCGGCCGCAGGCCGCCGGAGCTGCTCCCCCGGGACGAAGTGGCCCGGTCGATCAACAGCGAGGTGAAAGCGGGCCGGGCCAGCCCCCACGGCGGCGTGTTCCTGGACATCGCCTCGCGGCGGACGGCCGAGGACATCCGCCGCCGGCTCCCCTCGATGTACCACCAGTTCAAGGAGTTGGCCGGGGTGGACATCACGGCCGAGCCCATGGAAGTGGGGCCCACGTGCCACTACATCATGGGGGGCGTCAGAGTGGACGCCGACTCGACGGCCACCACCGCAGCCGGGCTGTTCGCCGCCGGCGAGGTGGCCG
Organism: Acidimicrobiales bacterium; assembly: GCA_036553725.1. Lineage (GTDB taxonomy): Bacteria > Actinomycetota > Acidimicrobiia > Acidimicrobiales > RAAP-2 > Bog-756. Next base: position 1,367 of record DATBOO010000047.1, read on the forward strand.
GCGGGATGCACGGAGCCAACCGCCTGGGAGGCAACTCGCTGTCGGATCTCCTGGTCTTCGGTCGGAGGGCGGGCGTCGGGGCGGCCGAGTTCGCCTCAGACCGATCCGGCCCCGGCAGCCTCGACGAGGGCCAGATCAGCGCCACCATCGACGCCGCCGTGGCTCCGTTCTCCCGCCAGAAGGGCGAGAACCCCTACGACATCCAGCACGATCTGCAGGACACCATGCAGCGATTGGTCGGCATCATCCGCACCGGTTCCGAGCTCGACGAGGCGCTGGGTCAGCTCGATGCCCTCGAGGAGCGGGCCAACCGGGTGGCCTTGAGCGGCGGCCGTCGCTACAACCCGGGCTGGAACCTGACCACCGACCTGGCCGCCATGCTGACCGTCTCCCGGTGCACGACTCTCGGTGCAATCAACCGCAAGGAGAGCCGTGGCGGACACACCCGCGACGACTATCCGAAGGCGGAGGGCGAAATGGGTGCGTTGAATTTCGTCGAGCGGATCGCGGCGCAAGCCGCCGGGGCGGAGGGGGTCGGCGGCACCCCGTCGATCCGATCCATCACCGTCGATCCGGAACCGGTCCCGGCCATGCCCGACGATCTCAACGAGCTGCTCGAGGAGGCGAACTGATGGCCGAGGACCAGGCCGGCGCCGCAGGCCCCGACGAGGTGACCATGCGTCTGTGGCGCGGCGATGACACGGGCGGTTCGTTCACCGACTACGTGATGCCGTCCCAGGAGGGTGAGGTCGTCCTCGACGTCATCCACCGGGTCCAGGCCACCCAGGCCCCGGACCTGGCCTGCCGGTGGAACTGCAAGGCCGGTAAGTGCGGCTCGTGCTCGGCGGAGATCAACGGCCGTCCCGCCCTGATGTGTATGACCCGGATGGACTCGCTCCCGGTCGGTGAGGCGGTCATCGTGGCCCCCATGAGGGCGTTCCCCATCTTGAGGGATCTGGTCACCGATGTCTCGTACAACTACGAGGTGGCCAAGCGGATCCCCCCCTTCGCACCGCGGGCCAAGACAGCCGACGAGGAGAAGGTGGGCGGCTACCGCATGCAGCAGATCGACGTCGAGCGGAGCCAGGAGTTCCGCAAGTGCATCGAGTGCTTCCTGTGCCAGGACGTCTGCCACGTCATCCGTGACCACGAAGAGAACAAGACGGCCTTCGCCGGCCCCCGGTTCTTCGCCCGGGCGGCCGAGCTGGAGATGCATCCCCTGGACGTCAACGACCGGCGGCTGCTCCTCCAACAGGAGCAGGGCCTGGGGAAGTGCAACATCACCAAGTGCTGCACCGAGGTCTGTCCCGAGCACATCAAGATCACCGACAACGCCATCATCCCCCTGAAGGAGCGGGTGGTGGACGCCTCCTACGATCCGGTGGCGTGGCTCGGCCGGAAGATCCTCAAGCGCAACAAGCGCTCACCGGCCGAAGCGGCCGCCACGTCGCCCGCCACCGGTCCTGCCGCCGTGCAGCCCCGGACGGAGACCAACGGCATCCCTGCGCCGGAGCCGGCCACGGCGGCCGCCGCCGCGCCTGGTGCCGGCGATCCGTCCCCAGGGTGACCCGGCCGGCCGGGAGGGAATCGTGGCCCGGTTCCTGAGCCCTGCGTGGGCTGAGGAGTTCAATGCCGCGCTGCAGGGGGTCAAGGTGCCCGGACCCGACCCCGATGCCGGGCTGGGGGCCAGCGGGGGCACGTTCACCGTGGTGCAGGAGGTCCACGGCACGCCCGACGGGGACGTCCGACTCATGCTGCGAGTCGACCAGGGTTCGCTGCACCTTCATCTGGAACTGCAAAACGGCGACGACGGCGTCAGCGGGGGACGTCCCCGGTCGGACCCCGTACGGACCGACGTCACCATCGTCCTGTCCTACGAGGACGCTGCGGCCATGTCGAAGGGCGAGCTGGCTCCGGCCGACGCGCTGAACACGGGCCGGATCCG
>DATBOO010000107.1:0-4589 GCA_036553725.1 Acidimicrobiales bacterium
CGCTCGACGACCGGGCGCCCCAGGCGCCCAGACACGATGTCGCCCACCGAGTGGTCACCAGCCGTTCCCCGGGCCGTCGGATGGGGAGGCACCAGGTCCCTCGCCACCCGCAGCGACTCGCCGGGGCTCAGGATCCCCGACCGGAACAGCGGCCACCACCGGGTGGGCACCCCGAGGTTGAGCCCCGCTGGCATCGAACGGAGTCGGCCCCGGGCCCAGACGGAGGCCCCCGAGGCCCCGACCGGGACGAGCTCCCCGGTGAGGCCGAGCTCGCGGCAGAGCTCGGTGGCCTCGGGCCGCCGGGCGAGGAAGGCATCGGCACCCAGATCGACCCGCCGCCCGGCGAAATCGGCGGACTGCAGCTTGCCCCCCACCCGGTCTCCGGCCTCGAGCACGTGGACCTCGAGGCTGGCCCGGTGGGCACGGTCCGATCCGGCCACCAGTTCCCAGGCCGCGGCCAGCCCGGCGATTCCCGCGCCGACGACGGCGACGGTCGTGGGCGTCGTCCGGGTCACGCCGGAGAGGTCGAATCCGCCGCCGACGGCGCCGCCGCGGCCGCGGCCGACCGCACCTGGTGGGCCAGCAAGCCGAGGAACCGCGGGTCGTCGTTGAGCGAGGTGGTCCGGGCAAAGGCCATCCCCGTGTCGCGGGCCACCCCCGCGGCCTCGATGTCGAGGTCGTAGAGGACCTCGAGGTGGTCGGAGACGAAGCCGACCGGGCACACCACCACCGACGTGGTGCCGAGCCCGGCCACCCGTTCCATCTCGGCCAGGAGGTCGGGACCGACCCACGGCTCCGCCGTGCGCCCCGCGCTCTGCCAGGCCACCCCCCAGCTGAGCCCGGGCGCCTCGTCCAGCGCCAGGACGGCGGCGATGTCCGAGGCCGACTGGTGCACCTGGGCCGGGTAGGGATCGCCCTGCGCCAGTGCCCGCTCCGGCAAGCTGTGGGCGGTGAAGAAGACGGCGGTCCGGGTCCGGTCCCCCGCCCCCAGCGAGGCCAGAGCCGCCGCCGTCCGGTCGGCCAGGAGCTGGGCGAAGCCGTCGGCCCGATGCCACGACGGGACCGGGGTCAGCGTCAGCCGGGGCGAGGCCTCCGCGGCTGCCGCCTCGGCCCGGCGGAAGTACTCGCCCGAGCCCAGCGAGGACTGATGGGGGGTGAGGACGATGCCGACGGCCCGCCCGACGCCGCAGCCGGCGAGATCGGCGACCGCGTCCTCGATGCTCGGAGCGGTGTGCTTGGCGCCGAAGCGCACCGTGTACTCCCCGGGTGCCGCCGACTCCAGGGCGGCGGCCAGGCCGTGGACCTGGGCCCGGGTTCGCTCGGCCAACGGCGAGGTGCCGCCGATGGCCTCGTAGCGCCCGGTGAGCTCGGCGAGGAGCTCGGGAGGGGGAGGGCGACCGTGGCGGATGGCGGTGTAGAAGGGCTCGATTGCGGCGGGGGAATCCGGCGTCCCGTGGGCCATGACCAGGACACCGGTCGGGGGATGGGCGGGGCGGGGCGGGGTCATGGCCCGGCCACGACGCCGGCCCGACCCTCGGCATGGACCAGCTCGACCACCCGCTCGAGTATGGCCGGGTCGGTTTCGGGGAGGACGCCATGGCCCAGGTTGAAGACATGTCCGGGGGCCGTGCCGGCCCGGTCGAGGACCTCGCGGGTCTCCGCTTCGGCCACCTCCCAGGGGCCCAGGCACAGCGCCGGATCGAGGTTTCCCTGGACGGCCACGGTGGGCCCCACCCGCCGCCGGGCCTCGTCGAGCGGGACCCGCCAGTCGATCCCGACCACGCTGCAGCCGGCAGAGGCCATCGAAGCCAGCAGCTCGCCGGTGCCCACCCCGAACAGCACGCTGGGGACCCCCGGGTGGGATTCGGACAGCTCGGCGAAGAGCCGGGCCGTGGCCGGCAACACCAGCTGCCGGTAGTGGCGCGGGGTGAGGATCCCGGCCCAGCTGTCGAACACCTGCACGGCAGAGGCGCCCGCGTCCAGCTGGGAGCGGAGCGACGCCAGGGCCAGGTCGGTGAGGCGCTCCACCAGGTCGCGCCAGATGGCGGGCTCCCCGTGCATCAGCGCCTTGACCCTGGCGAAGTTCTTGGAGGGGCCACCCTCCACCAGGTAGCTGGCCACGGTGAACGGCCCTCCGGCGAACCCGATGAGGGGCACCTTCAATTCGCCGGACAGGATGCCCACGGCGTCGATCACATAGGGCGTGTCGAGCTCCGGCTCGAGCGGGCGCAGCCGACGGAGGTCCTCCTTGCCCCGGAAGGGCTCGGCCACCACCGGACCGGTTCCCGGCGCCACGTCGACACCGAACCCGACCGCCGCCGCCGGGACCACGATGTCGGAGAAGAAGATGGCGGCATCGGTCCCGTAGCGGTCCACCGGCTGCCGGGTGAGGGTGGCGACCAGCTCCGGCTGGGCGATGGCGTCGAGGATGCTGCCGGGACCGCGGACCGCCCGGTACTCGGGGAGGGAGCGACCGGCTTGGCGCATGAACCAGACCGGGACGTGCTCCACGGTGAGCCCGCGGCAGGCCCGGATGAACGGTGAGGAGTCGAATCGGCCCGGGTTCGGATCGTTCGCGGCGGAACCCGAAACGGCCATGACGGCGAGTCTACGAGAGCGGGCTCGGTCACCTGCGGCCCCGATCCCGGTCGCGCCCGGCCGACCGGGGGGCATACAATCGAGGGTTCCCCGGAGCCGGCCTGGAGTCGGACGGGGAGGGGACGGGCGGGGAGAACGGAGGTGGAGTGGACCCGGAGCAGCAGGCCGAGCAGGAGTTCGTGGACATGGCCTACGCACGCCTCGACGCCATGCGGGACGACGCCAACTCCATGCTCGAAGGGGTCCTCGACCTGGGCCGGGGCGGCACCTTCCAGTCCCGGACCGAACGGGATGTGGTGGTGCGCACCAGCCTGGCCCGGCTCGAACAGCTCGACATCGGGGACCAGGCCCTGACCTTCGGCCGGATCGATCGGCTGCACGAGGGCGCGGACGACCACTCCAACGGCGAGAGACCGGTCAGCGCACCGGGCACCGGGCCCGGCGGCGCACCGGAGACCGAGACCTTCCACATCGGGCGCCTGGCCGTCCACAGCGCCGACCACGACCCGCTGGTGGTCGACTGGCGGGCACCGATCGCCGAGCCTTTCTACCGGGCCACCGGCAGGGACCCCCAGGGGCTGGTGCTGCGCCGTCACCTGGCGCTCGAGGGACGCCGGGTGGTCGGCCTCGAAGACGAGCGCTTCAGCGCCGCCGGGGTCGCCGAAACCGTCGATGATGAGGCTCCGCCGGGGGCAAGGGACGGGGAGAGCGGCGGCGAGCTGATCGTGGGTGACCTCCCCATCGGCGGCCCGGCCGCCCTGCTGGCCGCCCTCGACCGGGCCCGCTCGGGCCGGATGACCGACATCGTGGCCACCATCCAGCGCGAGCAGGACGAGATCATCCGGGCCCCGCTCGCCGGGGTCCTGGTCGTGCAGGGCGGGCCAGGAACAGGGAAGACGGCCGTGGCCCTCCACCGGGCCGCGTACCTCCTCTATACCCATCGGTTCCCGCTCGAGCGCCAGGGCGTGCTGGTCGTCGGGCCCAATCCGCTCTTCCTCCGCTACATCGACCAGGTGCTGCCTTCCCTGGGCGAGACCGGGGTGACCCTCTCCACCGTCTCCGGCCTGGTGCCCGAGATCACGATCCGGGAGACCGGCCCGGAGGACGTGGCCCGGCTGAAGGGCGATCCCCGTATGGCCAAGGTGGTCGGCCGGGCGGTGCGCAGCCGGCAGCGGGCGCTGGCCGACGACGTCGCCGTCCCCTATGGCGCGCTGTTCCTCCGGCTGAGCGCCGAGGACAGCCGGAGGATCGTCGAGATGGCCCGCCGCCGGCCCGGCTCCCACAACGCCAGGCGGAGGCTGGTGGAAACGGCCGTGGCCCAGCTGCTGGCGGACCGTGCCCGGCAGACCCAGCAGACGCTGGGGGCGGGGACCTCGACCTCGGTCACCGCCTTCCCGGGATATGACGACCCCTCCGAGCTGTCCGAGGAGGAATTCGACTTCGAGGATTTCTCGCGGAAGGTGCGTCGGGTCCCCGAACTGGCCGAGGCCCTCGACCGGATGTGGCCCCGGCTGTCCCCCCACGAGCTGCTCCACGACCTGTTCGGCGCGCCACCGCTGATCGCCGCCGCCTGTCGCGGGGTACTCGCACCCGAGGAGCAGGCCCTCCTGCGCCGGCCGCGCTCGGCCTCGTTCGAGGAGGTGCCCTGGACGCCGGCCGACGCGGCCCTGGTCGACGAGGCGCGCCATATCCTCGGCCCCCGCAACGGCAACGGCAACGGCGATGACGGCGTGCGCAAGTACGGGCACGTGGTGGTGGACGAGGTCCAGGACCTCTCCCCGATGCAGCTGCGGATGCTGACCCGGCGCTCCCTGTCCGGGTCGATGACCGTGGTGGGGGACATCGCCCAGGCCACCGCCCCCTGGTCCCCCCGGTCCTGGGCGGACATCACCGATCATCTGCCCAACCGGCGACCGGTCCGGACCGTCGAGCTGACCGTGAGCTACCGCACCCCGGCCGAGGTGTTGGCCGTCGCCGGCCGGGTCCTGGCC
>DATBOO010000151.1:0-1531 GCA_036553725.1 Acidimicrobiales bacterium
CCCTTCGGCGATGGCCTGGCTGACCCGTGCCCGCACGTCCTCGATGGCCGCTCGCAGGGCGTCTCCGCCGCCGGAGGCTCGGAACAGGCCGTCGACGGCGAAGGCGCTGAATCCGGGAGTGCTCCCGTCCTCGTTGACGTAGAGCAGCTTGGCCAGGTCGTCGTTGTCGATGACGGGCATGGGGAGGACGATCTGACGACAGGAGGCCGCCGTCGGTTCGAGCAGGTTGGCCTCCGGGCCCAGGGTCGAGGCCAGGGACGTGACCAACTCTTCGCGAATCGCATCCAGCGGAGGGTTGGTGACCTGGGCGAACAGCTGGGTGAAGTAGTCGTAGAGCAGTCGGGGCCGGTCGGAGAGCACGGCGATCGCCGTGTCGGTCCCCATGGATCCGACCGGATCGATCCCGGCTTTGGCCAGTGGCCCGATGATCAGCCGCAGCTCCTCGTTGGTGTAGCCGAAGAGGCGCTGGCGGCCCACGACGGAAGCGTGCTGCGGCGTGAGCATGTTGCGGGGGGGCAGGTCCTCGAGGTCGACCTGGCCGGCGTCGAGCCACTCGGCGTAGGGCTGCTCGGCGGCGAGCGCATCCTTGATCTCGTCGTCATCGACGATTCGACCGGCAGCCGTGTCCACCAAGAACATGCGGCCGGGCTGGAGGCGGCCCTTGCGCACCACCGTGCCGGGGGGGACATCGATGACGCCGACCTCGCTGGCCAGCACCACCAGGCCCTCATCGGTGACCCAGTAGCGGGCGGGGCGGAGCCCGTTGCGGTCGAGGACGGCGCCGATGATGGTCCCGTCGGTGAACGCCACCGCGGCGGGGCCGTCCCAGGGCTCCATCAACGAGGCGTGGTAGCGGTAGAAGGCCCGCCGGGCAGGATCCATGGTCCGGTGGTTCTCCCACGCCTCGGGGATCATCATCAGCACGGCGTGGTGCAGGGACCGGCCCCCGAGGTGGAGGAGCTCGAGCACTTCGTCGAAGGAGGCGGAGTCACTGGCCCCCGGGGTCACGATCGGGAAGGCCCGCTCGAGGCCGGGACTGAGGTCCGACTGGCACAGGGCCTCCCGGGCCCGCATCCAGTTGCGATTGCCGGCCAGGGTGTTGATCTCCCCGTTGTGGGCCAGGTAGCGGTAGGGGTGGGCCAGTGGCCACGAGGGGAAGGTGTTGGTGGAAAAGCGCGAGTGCACCAGGGCCAGGCCGCTGATGACCCGGTCGTCGGAGAGGTCGGGGAAGAACTCGGCCAGCTGGTGGGACGTGAGCATCCCCTTGTAGACAATGGTGCGGGCGGAGAGCGATGCCAGGTAACAATCGCCGATCTCGTGTTCGGCCCGTTTGCGCAGGACGAAGGCCAGCCGGTCGATGGCGAGGGCCGGATCGTCCCCCGTCAACGGGCTTCCGGGGGCGGGGGCCACGAAGACCTGATGCATCGACGGCATGGCCCCTTCGGAGATCGACCCGAGTGATGCCTGGTTGAAGGGCACGTCCCGCCAGCCGAGGACCTCCAGGCCCTCCTCCCCCGCCAACTTGGCGATG
>DATBOO010000158.1:0-4621 GCA_036553725.1 Acidimicrobiales bacterium
CAGCGAGTGGGCCACTCGTCTCGCCGCCGGGCCCCCGCTGGCCCTGTCCATGACCAAGACGATGCTCAACAATTCCCTCGGCCTGTCCATGGACCAGGCCATCGAGGAGGAGTCCCGCTCGCAGGCGGTCAACTTCGGCACCGCCGACACCATGGAGGCGATCGCGGCCTTCACCCAGAAGCGCGATCCCAAGTTCAAGGGGCGCTGAGCCCAGAGGCGCTGAGCCCAGAGGCGCTGAGCCCAGAGGCGCTGAGCCCAGAGGTGCTGAGCCCAGAGGCGCTGAGGTAGGTGGCGCCCCGACGGTCGGGGCTGGGGCGGGAGGTCCGGTCGGGGGAGTGTGACAGCGCAGCCGTAGGGTGACCCCGGTGCCATCGAGTGGCCGCATGCACCCGTTCCGGCGGCCCTCCATCCTCCAGCATCCGAGCCATCGACCTGACCATGGCAACAGGCATGGCAGCGGCATCGGACTGATCTGATCGGAGGGCAGCCGTGATCGCCGCCATTCCTTCTGCCGTCCTCATCGGGGTCGACGGGAAACAGGTCTTCGTCGAAGTCCACGTGTCCAACGGCCTCCCGGGGTTCACCGTCGTCGGCCTCCCCGACACCGCGGTGCGGGAGTCCCGCGACCGGGTCCGGGCCGCCTTCCTGTCGAGCGGACTGTCGTGGCCACTGCGCCGGATCACCGTGAACCTCGCTCCGTCGGGCATGCGCAAGGGCGGTGCCGGGCTTGACTTGCCGATTGCCATCGGCGTGCTGGTAGCAGCCGGTGAGCTGGACCCGGGCGCAGTCGACAACACCGCCTTCGTCGGTGAGCTGGGCCTCGACGGATCGCTGCGAGGAGTGCCGGGGACCGTGGTGTTGGCCGAGGCGCTCGGCCGGTACCGGCTGGTCGTGGCGGCGGCGAGCGGGCGTGAGGCGCGCCTGGCCGGAGACGGAGCCATCCGCACGTCGGCCACTCTCGGCGCCCTGGTCGATCGGTTGTCGGGGAATCGCCCCTGGCCCGAGCCCGGTGATCACGAATCCGATGATTCCGAGCCCGATCCCTCGAACCGGAAACCGGACAGCGCGCTGCGGTCATCGGTTTCGACCCGCTCGGGGCAGGACCTTGCTGACATCCGGGGGCAGCGACTGGCTCGACGGGCGCTGGAGGTGGCGGCCGCCGGTGGCCATCATCTGTTGCTGGTGGGGCCGCCCGGATCGGGGAAGACCATGCTGGCCAACCGTTTCCCCGACCTGCTGCCGGACCTCTCGCGGCCGACGGCGCTGGAGGTGACGAGAGTCCATTCCGTGGCGGGGCTCCCACCAGCACCCTCCGGGCTCATCGAGCGCCCGCCGTTCCGCGCACCGCACCACGGCACGTCCCCGGTGGCAATGATCGGTGGCGGCAGCAGCTGGATGCGGCCGGGAGAGATCAGCTTGGCCCACGGCGGCGTCCTATTCCTCGATGAGATGGGGGAGTTCTCAGCGGTCGTCCTCGACGCGCTCCGTCAGCCCCTCGAAGAGGGCCAGGTGCATGTGAGCCGAGCCCGGGGCTCGACCACCTATCCGGCCCGGTTCATCCTGGTGGGGGCCATGAACCCTTGTCCTTGCGGCGAGGGAGGTGCACCGGGGGCCTGCCGGTGCAGCAGCGCGGCCCGCGAGCGCTATGCGCGCCGTCTGTCGGCTCCCCTGCTCGATCGATTCGACGTCGCCATCCGGGTCGACCGACCCCAGGTCGACGAGTTGATGGGGGGCGGTGGCGCCGAGCCGACCTCAGCGGTGGCTCAACGGGTGGCCCGAGCCCGCCGTCGCGCCGTCGAGCGCGGAGTGGCGGTAAACGCTGCCCTCGAGGGATCGGCACTCGACGAGAGGGCGCCGATGTGCAGAGATGCAGCCCGCCTAGTCGAGAAGGAGGTCCGTTCCGGCGCGCTCAGTGCCCGGGGATTGCACCGGGTGCACCGACTGGCCCGCACCGTGGCCGACCTCGGGGGTGTCGACGGATCGGTGGAGGAGTCGCATGTCAGGGAGGCCCTCCTCCTCCGGTGCCGGCGGGAGCTGCTGCTCGGGACAGAGGCCCGATGACGGCCCCGAGGACTGGATCGAGGACCGCACTGATTGCGGCCCTGAGCGATGACCAGACCCACGCAGCCGCCATTGCCGGTCTGCCGGGGATGACTCCGGTGCGCCTCTCCAAAGTGCTGGACGGGTTCCATCCAGTAACCGCCCTGAAGGCCCTGCGAGCGGGAGCGCACCCCGCCGACCCGGCCCGGAAATTCGGTGCGGCGGCGCGGAAGACCGACGTGCGGGAAGTGGAGGAGCGGTACTCCCGGGCCGGGGTTCAGGTCCTCCTGCCCAGCCGGTCCGGGTACCCGTCGAGGCTGATCGGCGATCCCGGAGCTCCGGCGGTGCTCTTCGCCGCGGGTAAGCCTGAGTTGCGTGAAGGGTGGCCCCGGGTGGCCATCGTCGGCACCCGCTCGGCCACCCACTATGGCCGCCAGGTGGCCTCCGACCTCGCTAGTGAGCTGGCCTCCGGCGGGGTGGTCGTGGTGTCGGGACTGGCCCGCGGGATCGATGGAGCCGCACATGCCGGAGTGGTCAGGGGGGCAACCGAGAGTGCGGCGCCGCCTGTGGCTGTGGTGGGCACCGGGCTCGATGTTGTCTATCCGTCCTCGAACACGGAGTTGTGGTCGGAGGTCGCCGCCCGCGGCGTGGTCTTCTCCGAATCCCCGCTGGGCACCCGTCCCCATCCGGGCGTCTTCCCCGCCCGCAATCGGATCATTGCCGCCCTCTCCGACGTGGTCGTGGTAGTCGAAAGCCACTATGGCGGAGGCTCGCTCTACACGGCCGAGGCTGCTGCCCGAAGATCGATTCCGGTATGTGCGGTTCCCGGCTCGGTCCACAGCCGGGCGTCGGAGGGTTCGAATGCGCTGCTGGTGGATGGGTGCATTCCGGTGCGGGATGCCACCGACGTGCTGGTGGCGATCTCGCTGGCCAGGGCCGGACGGGACCTGGAAGAGGCCGGTTCTACCACTTCCGATCGTGGGGCCCCGTCCGAGCGGTCGGTGTCGACGCACCGATTGGGGTCGACGCCGGGTTCGCCTCCTCTGAAAGGCGAGCCGCGGCAAGGCGCGGTCGGGTCGGGCGTCGCTCACCGGGCAAGCGCGAATCGGGCGCACCGGGCGCACATGGCGCATTTGGAGCACCTGACGATGACTGACCCCCAACGCGCCGTCTGGGCGGCAGTGGACGACACGCCGACCGCCTTCGAGACGATCTTGATCCGCACCGACCTCTCCATCCCCGCCGCCGCGGAGGCTTGCCAGAAGTTGGTCGAGGGCGGCCTACTGGTGTCGGGTGCCGGTTGGTGGTCGAAGAAGTAGCTCCCTGCTGGCCGAAGAGGACTATCTGGCCGGAAGAGACGCGATCTGGCCGGAAGAGACGCAATCTGGCCGGAAGAGGCGCTATGGGGCGAGTCGGACGATGGTCAGCCGCCGACCCAGGTTCGATCGAACCAGCGCCGGATCCGGCTCGTGTCGCAATCGATCTTGTCGGCGGCGATGGCCTGCGAGGGACCGTCGTGGACTCCGACGGGGGCTTGTCCGCTCATGAAGGTCACATCGACGCGTGCGACCAGATCGTGGCCGAACTCGAGGTAGCAGATCCCGTGCCCGTTATAGGTTGCCGGTGCAGAACCGCCTCGCACCCGCCAGACGATCTGCTCGGCGACGACCGAGGCCTGGCCCCTCGGCGAAGATCCCCGCCTTCGGGGTGCCAACGCTGGTCACGTCGCCCACCGCGTAGACGTTCGGGACATGCTCGACCCACAGTGGGCACCAGGTGCCGCGGGACCCCGAGGAAAAGGTCATAGGGCATCTCGCTCCCGTTGCCGAACACCACGTCCTTCCGCTGGGGGTCGAGGCTCTTCACCAGCCGGTCGGGGTGCCAGGCGATGTCACGGTCGGCGAAGGCGACGAGTAGGGCTTCCGAGGCCGCCGGCGATGGCGGGATGGGAGAACCCAAGGGCATCACCAACGAGATGGAGGAGTTTTCGCGGATGCCCCGTTGCGTGAAGTAGTCGTGCATCAAGAGCGCGGTCTCGCTGTCGTTCGGATCGACGACCACCCGCGGCTGGTCGGCGTGCGGGAGGGCACTTGAACGGGGGTCGAAGTCACCCCGACGATCACGTGACCACCAGCGAAGTCCGACAGCACCTCGCGCAGAGCGAACGCTCCCGGGATCGAGTAGTCGTGGCCGGACTCATCCAGGCGCCCGGGGTGGCAGAGGGATCCAAGTCGGCCCCCAGCGCGATGACCATGATGTCGGCGTCGAAGACACCCGAGTCGGTCTCGACCCGCATCGCATCGGAGTCGATCGATCGGATGGTCGTATGGACGAAGCGGAACCCCGCTGGTCGGGATCCTGCCCCGCTACCCCGGGCCGGCCCCGTCGTGGGGGTGCTTCCACTCCTCCCGGGCCTCCGGGGTGTCGATGCCGAGGCCGGGCTCCTGTCCGAAGGGAGGTTGGGCCTCGAAGCTCCACTCGGGGGTGCCGTCGGCCTTCGTGCCCGCTCGGGAGAGGGTCCAGCCCTCGTAGGTCTTTAGGAAATGATGATGGCCGCACAGGAGCGCGAGGTTGTCGAGCT
>DATBOO010000198.1:0-2864 GCA_036553725.1 Acidimicrobiales bacterium
AGCTTGGAATGGACGCTGGCCACCACGACGTCGAGCCGGGCGAGCAAGTCGTCCGCCTGGTCGAGCGATCCTTCTTCGAGGATGTCGACTTCGATCCCGGTGAGGATCCGAAACGGAGCAAGCTCGGAATTCAATTCGGCGACGATGTCGAGTTGACGGCGCAGGCGCTCGGCGTCGAGGCCATGGGCGATGGTCAACCGGGGGCTGTGGTCGGTGAGGGCCCAGTATCGGTGACCGATCTCCATGGCCGCCTCGGCCATCTCCCGGATGGGGCTTCCCCCGTCCGACCAGTCCGAGTGGCTGTGGCAGTCGCCGAGCAGCTGATCGAACAATTCGGCGGCTCCCTCGCTCATCGCCGGAGGTTGCACCGATTCGAGCTTCTCGAGATAGGCCGGGGTGGCGCCGCGCAGAGCCTCGGTGATCACCTGGGCACTGGTCTTGCCCACCTGGGGGATCTCCTTCAGGCGGGCGGTCGCCATCGCCCCCAGCTCCTCGACCGGGAGGTCGGCGATGGCGGCGGCGGCGCCGCGGAACGCCCGGACCTTGTAGGACTCGGCCCCGTCCCGCTCGAGGAGGTAGGCGATGCGGCGAAGGGCGGCGGCCGGCTCCATCACCTCAATCCCGCTTGGCCCGGCTCGGGGCCACCCGGGTGGGCTCGTCGGGTTGCTTGGGGTACTCGGGTGGCCAGGGGGCGTCGTGCAGGCCGTCGAGCCGGTCCTGCTCCGCCATGTCCAACAGCGGCTGCAGCGACTGGGGTCGGTCGGCGATACCGGCCCACGGATCACCTCGTCGTCGAACGAGGCCGGGAACCGTCCGGATGGTCAGACCTTCGGGGTCGACGGTCTCGATCTCGTCCCAACTCAGGGGTGTCGAGACCTGGCCGCCGACCCGGGGTCGTGCGAACCACGCGCCGAAGACCGTCTTGTGGGGCGCGTTCTGATTGAAGTCGACGAAGACCCGCTCCCCTCGTTCCTCCTTCCACCAGTTGGCTGTGATCAGGTCGGGGTGCCGGCGCTCGAGCTCGCGGGCCAGGGCAATGGCGCCGGCACGGACCTGGTAGCTGTCCCATCGGGGCTCGAGCCGGACGTAGACGTGGATGCCCCGGTTCCCACTTGTCTTGGGGTACCCGACGATCCCGAGCTCGCCCAGCAGCGATCGCACCTTCGTCGCGGCCACCCGGACCTCGTCGAACGAGGTGCCGGGCTGGGGGTCGAGATCGATACGGAGCTCGTCTGCGTGCGAGGGGTCGTCGGCCCGGTAGGGCCATAGGTGGAGGCCCAGGCACCCGAGGTTGACCGCCCACAGGACGTGGGCCACATCGGCGATGACCAGCGCATTCGACGTCGTGCCGTTCGGCGTGCTCACGACGGTGGTCCGGAGCCAGTCCGGAGCGCCCGGGGGCACCCGTTTCTGGAAGAACGACTTCCCCCCCGCGCCTCCCGGGAACCGCTCGAGCAGGGCCGGCCGGCCGGCCGCCGTGTTGGAGAGCTCGTCGGCGATCTCGACGTAGTAATTGGCCAGATCGAACTTGGTGGCACCCAATTCGGGGAAGTAGACCTTCTCCGGGCTCGAGATCTCGATGGATCGGCCCGCAGCCTCGATGACCCGGACGTCCGTGGCAGCCACGGTCTCACGATATCCGGCACCCGGGGGCACCGTGCCCCGACGGGATGGTGCACCATGAAGGCCATGGCACACGACCACAAGTTCCGTTTCGCGGCCCAGCTGGGCACCGCGCCCGGAGGTACAGCCCGATCATGGGCCGATCAGGCGCGCCGGGTCGAGGAGCTCGGGTACTCCACCCTCCTGATGCCCGACCACTTCGGTGACCAGTTGGCCCCGGTACCGGCTCTGGCCGCCGCGGCCGGAGCCACCACCACGCTCCGCATGGGCTCCCTCGTCTTCGGGAACGACTACCGGCACCCGTTCGTCCTGGCCAAGGAGGCGGCCACGCTCGACGTGCTCAGCGAGGGCCGGTTCGAGCTGAGCCTCGGGGCCGGTTGGATGCGCACTGACTACGAGGAGGCCGGGCTCGCCTACGACCCGCCCAAGGTCCGGGTGGAACGGTTCGAGGAGGCGGTCATGGTTCTCCAGGGCCTCCTGCGCACCGATGGGGCGTTCTCGTTCGACGGCCGTTACTACCAGGTGCACGGCCACTCCCTGGCCCCCCGTCCGGTCCAGCAGCCCGGCCCGCCGCTGATCATCGGCGGCGGCGGCAGGCGGGTGCTCTCCTTCGCCGCCCTCCACGCCGACATCGTCAGCATCAACGTCAATCTGCGGGGAGGGACCGCGGGGCCGGAGACCGCCCCGGATGCGTCGCCCGAACGCACCCGCCAGAAGGTGGCCTGGGTGAGGGAGGCGGCCGGCGAGCGTTTTGACGACCTCGAGCTCAACGCCCTCATCGGCTTCGTGGCCATCACTGACGATGCCGCCGGGATCGCCACCGCCATGGCCCCTCATTTCGGGATCAGCCCCGACGATGCCCTCCACGTCCCCCTGGCCCTTTTGGGAACGCTCGACGAGATGGAGGAGGAGCTCCAGTGGCGTCGCCAGGTGTACGGCATCTCCTACTGGTCGATCGAGGCCGGCGACTGGGAGGCACTGGGACCGCTGGTCGCGAAGCTGGCCGGTACATGACCGTGTACCGGCGCGGCGCCGACGGCTCCGAGAACCGTGCGTGCGGCTGTCGATTTCGGCCACCCCGTTCGTAGAAAGGACGAGGGACAGGACAAGCTGCCCTCCCGCACGAGAGGAGAAGGTCCATGACGCAGTACCTGCTTTCAGTCAACACCGATTGGGATGCCGAACCCCCGGCTGCCGACCAGATGGAGCGCGCCTACCAGGCGGTTGGGCGGTTCAACGTC
>DATBOO010000163.1:0-58513 GCA_036553725.1 Acidimicrobiales bacterium
CGCCGAGCGCGCCTCGGTCGAGATCGACTTCGGGCGGCCCAGCCTCCCCCGATTCCCTGTGCCCGACGAGTTCCCCGGCGAGACTTACGAGCGCCGCGCCGCCGACTACCTCCGCCACCTGAGCCTCGAGGGGGCCGAGGAGCGCTACGGGGCCCCGGTCCCCGCCGCAGTGAGGGAGCGGCTCGACTACGAACTCGGCGTCATCTCGGAGATGGGCTTCTCCGCCTACTTCCTGGTCGTGTGGGACCTGATCCGGTTCGCCCGCTCCCGCCGGATCCGGGTCGGGCCGGGGCGGGGGTCGGCCGCCGGCTGCTGCGTGGCCTACTGCCTCCGGATCGTCGACCTCGACCCCATCCGCTACGACCTGCTCTTCGAACGGTTCCTCAATCCGGGCCGCGTCCAGATGCCCGACATCGACATGGACTTCGACGAGCGCTACCGCGGCGACATGATCAAGTACGCCGCCGACCGGTACGGGTCGGACCATGTGGCGCAGATCGTCACCTTCTCGACCATCAAGGCCCGGGCGGCGGTGCGCGACGCAGCCCGTGTGCTGGGCTACCCCTACATCGTGGGCGACAAGATCGCCAAGGCCATGCCTCCCCTCCTCATGGGACGCGACACGCCGCTGACCGCCTGCCTGTCCCGGACCGAAGGCCACGATGACGGCTTCGCCGCCGCCGGCGAGCTGCGGGCCATGTACGACACCGACCCCGAGGCCAAACGGGTCATCGACGTGGCCAAGGGCCTCGAGGGACTGAGGCGCCAGGACGGGATCCACGCCGCCGCGGTGGTGATCACCGACGAGCCGGTGACCGAGTACGTCCCCGTGCAACGCAAGCCGGACGGGAGCAATCCCGACGAGGCGCCCATCGTCACCCAGTACGAGATGCACGGGGTCGAAGACCTCGGCTTGCTCAAGATGGACTTCCTCGGGCTCCGCAACCTGTCGGTGATCGAGCGGTCCCTCGACCTGATCGAGGCCTCGACCGGCCAGCGTCCGGACATCGACGGGGTGGCCCTCGACGACCCGGCCACGTTCGCCATGCTCTGCCGGGGCGACTCCATGGGGGTGTTCCAGCTCGAGGGTGGGCCCATGCGATCGCTCATGCGCTCGCTGGCCCCCACCTCCTTCGACGATGTCGCCGCCCTGGTGGCGCTCTACCGGCCGGGTCCGATGGCCGCCAACATGCACCGCGACTATGCCGACCGGAAGAACGGCCGCCAGCCGGTGGTCTATCTCCACGCCGACCTCGAGGAGATCCTTTCCGACACCTACGGCTTGATGATCTACCAGGAGTCGGTCATGCGGGTGGCGCAGAAGTTCGCCGGCTACACCCTGGCCGAGGCCGACAACCTCCGTAAGGCGTGCGGCAAGAAGATCCGCGCCCTCATCCAGGCCGAGCGCGAGAAGTTCGTGGCCGGCTGCGTGGCCAGCGGCTACGGGGAACGGCTGGGCACTCAGCTCTTCGACATCATCGAGCCGTTCGCCGACTACGCCTTCAACAAATCCCATTCCTATGGGTACGGGTTCATCGCCTACCAGACCGCCTGGCTCAAGGCCCACTACCCGGTGGAGTACTTCGCCAGCCTCCTGACCTCGGTCAAGGACAACAAGGACAAGACCGCGGTGTACCTGGGCGAGTGCCGCTCGCTCGGCATCGAGGTACTGGTGCCCGATGTCAACCTCTCGCTGGCCGAGTTCGCGGCGGAGCGCGCCGGCGCCGCCGGGTCTCCCGAGCCGCGCGGCGACAGCCCGGGAGCGATCACCTTCGGGTTGGCCGCGGTGAGGAACGTCGGTGAGGGCCTGGTCGCCCACATCGTGGCCGAGCGCGAACGGGCCGGGCCCTTCGCGGACTTCTACGACTTCTGCCAGCGGGTCGACCCACAGGTCCTCAACAAGCGGACCATCGAGTCGCTCGTCAAGGCCGGCGGCTTCGACTCGCTCGGCCACCCGCGCCGGGGCCTGCTCCTGGTGTTCGAGGAGATCGTCGACCGGACCCTCGAGCGCCGGCGCGAGCACGACGCGGGGGTGATGTCCCTGTTCGCCGCGCTCGAGCCCGAGGCGGCCGGCCAGGCCACCGGGTTCGCCGACACCCGCGTGCCCATCCCCGACACCGAATTCGACAAGTCCCAGCGGCTGGCCTTCGAGAAGGAGATGCTCGGCCTCTACATCAGCGACCATCCCCTGATGGGCCTCGAGGGCTCGCTGTCCAGGCTCACCGACTGCACGCTGGCCGAGCTCTTGGACATCGATCCCGACGCCCCCGGCGGCGCGGCGGCCGGCGGCCCCGGCGGAGAGGGCCAGATCCGGCTGGTCGGCGGCGTGGTCACCGAGCTGGTCCGCCGGTACACCAAGAAGGGCGACCTCATGGCCACCTTCGTGCTCGAGGACCTGAACGCCTCCGTCGAGGTGTTCGTGTTCCCCAAATCGATGGCCGACTACGGTGCCCTGCTCGACGACGACGCCGTGGTGGTGCTGAAGGGCAGGGTCGACCTCCGCGACGACCGCCTCAAACTGGTGTGCATGGAGGTCCAGCGGCCGGCGCTGGCGGTGGACGGATGCACCGACCTACGGGTGTCGCTGCCCCTCGGCTGCCTCACCGACGGGCTGGTGGACGGATTGAAGCGCCTGCTGAAGGAGCACCCCGGTGACTCCTCGGTCTTCCTCCACGTGGGCGACAAGGTGCTCCGCCTCCCCTCCGAGTTCAATGTGGACAGCCGCCGGGGGCTGGTCGGCGAGCTCCGGGTGCTCCTCGGGCCGAACGCCATCCAGGGGTGAGCGGCGGTTTTCCCGCCCGGATCGGGGCTCGGTGGGCCCCGCTGCGGCCCCGGATACGACAGACGGCTCCAAATCCCGTAAAATCAGGGGTACGGCTCCTGGCGTGGATGCCCGCAGCTCCGTCAAGGCTCCGGCAAGGCGCCGGCTCGACGGTACACGGGGGATTCACGGCAGACCCGGGCCGGCGGCTGATGCCGCAGGGAGACCGAGGAGTACGGAACGGCATATGTCCATCCAGGTGGAGACCAAGGACTGCACATCGATCAGCGATGCGGAGTTGGCCGAGATGGCCGACCTGTGCGCCGAGCGGGAACCCCGATTCGACGTCGGATTCCTCTCCAAACAGCGGGAGGAGTGGGTCCTGGTCACCCGGGCCCGCGAGGGGTCGAAGCTCCGCGGCTACTCGTTCTCGACCCTCGAGCGCATCGGCGGCACCCCGTCGCTGCTGATCGGACTGGCCTCGGTGGACCGGACCTCCCGAGCGGATACGGCCCTCCGGTCGATGATGGGCGACAAATACCGTCGCGCCCTGCTGGCCTTCCCGGACGAGGATGTCCTGGTCGGGACCCGTCTGCTGGGGGCCGAGGGCTTCCGGGCCTTCGCCGGGCTCACCGATGTGGTTCCCGGCCTGGACCACAAGGCCACCGGTGAGGAACGGGCCTGGGGCCGTCGCCTGGCCAAGCGCTTCGGCGCCGACGGGCGCATCGACGACCGGACCTTCGTGGTGTCCGGGGACGGGTGCGAGGCCGGTGGCTTCGACTTCGTCAGCGCCAAGGCCGCGGCCGGGATGGACGTATGCGCCTTCTTCGAGGGCGTCGACGCCGCCGCCGGGGGCCG
The DNA here is from genome assembly GCA_036553725.1 of Acidimicrobiales bacterium. Taxonomy (GTDB): domain Bacteria; phylum Actinomycetota; class Acidimicrobiia; order Acidimicrobiales; family RAAP-2; genus Bog-756. Next base: position 3,620 of record DATBOO010000163.1, read on the forward strand.
GCTGGTGGCGTTCGGCTGGGCCCTGGCCGAGGACCTGGCCGGTGGCAAACTGGGCGGACGCTGAGCGTTCACCCGGGTTCTCCCCGGGCGCCGCGGCCCAGGCCGCGCCCTGAAGACCGACCCTGGCGGACCAGCAGGCAATAGCATGGGTACGTGAAGGTTTCGACCCGCGGTGACTACGCCAGCCGGGCGCTCCTGTCCCTGGCCCTGCACACGGACGGCGTTCCGACTTCGGTCCGGGACATCGCCGAGCGCACCGGGCTGCCCCAGCCGTACCTCGAGCAGATCCTGCTGGCCCTGAAAGGCGCCGGACTGGTCCGCTCCAAGCGGGGGGTCGGCGGGGGCTACGTCCTGGCCCGGTCGCCCGAGGAGATCACCCTGTCCCAGATCGTCTCGGCCGTGGACGGGCCCATTGCCGCGGGCGACTTCGGCCTCCCCCACGAGAACGGGGCCTGTGACCACGAGGGACAGTGCGTGCTGCTCACGGTGTGGGCCGACGTGGGGGAGCACATGCGCATCCACCTCGACTCCTTCAACTTGGCCGACATGGTGGCCAGGGCGCAGGGCCGGATGCCGGCCCTGCGCCAGAGCGCCGGCTGAGCCCCGGGCTCGGACGGGCGCCCCTCAGGTGCGGTTCCACCCGGAGATCACCGGCCGCTCCCGCTCCCAGCCCAGCTCGCTGACCGACGCCGGCGCCAACACCAGTGAGCGGCCGCCGGCGGGGTCGAGGCCGATCCACCGGGCGGCCAGCACCCGCAGGACGTGGGCGTGGGCCACACAGGCCACCGCCCCGGGGGTCCCCTGGATCCGCCCTATCACCCGGTCGGCCCTCCCGCCCACATCAGCGGCGGTCTCTCCCCCCGGGGCACCGTCGTCGAAGAGGTCCCATCCGGGCCGTTCGGACCTGATCTCCACGGTGGTCAGGCCCTCGTAGGCGCCGTAGTCCCATTCGCTGAGATCGGGATCGATGACCGCCTGACCGCCCAGACCGGCCAGCTCGCACGTCCTCCGGGCCCGGAGCAGGGGGCTGCACAGAACCGCGGTAAACTGGTGGTGGACGAGCTCCGGACCCAGGGCTCTCGACTGGGCCTCCCCTTCGGGCGTCAGCTGCACGTCGGTGCGTCCGGTGTGGCGCCCGTCAAGGCTCCATTGTGTCTGGCCGTGGCGTATCAGCAGGCACCGACCGGTATTGGCACTCATCCCGACAGCGCACCACTCCGAACAGGCTGTACGCAAACCCGGCCGGCCATCGGGCCACCGGCCCCGGGACGGCGATCATGGAATGACCGGGGCCAATCCGGCGTTGACCGTTCTGTCGTCCTGTAGAAGACGAATGACCGCTGAGATGGATGAGGAGAGGGATGACGGCTCCGACGATGAGTAGGGAAAAGGACCAAAAGGCCCGCAACGGGTCGGCCCGGAAGTCCGGGGGACCGGCCGGGGGGGCCAGCGCGGGAGCCGGCCGGCCGGCCGGCGGCGCCGCGCCGTCTCGCAACCGGGGGTCCGATGCAGACAGCCTGGGGCTCTTCCTCCGTGACCTCGACCATCACCCGCTGCCGGATCACGAGGCCCAGACCGAGTTGGCCAAACGGGTGGCCGGTGGTGATGACGAGGCCCGCCGTGAAATGGTCGCCGCCAACCTCCGCCTGGTGGTCCACTGGGCCCGCCGCTACCAGGACCGCGGCGTGGACCTCCCGGATCTCATCCAGGAGGGCACGTTCGGCCTGATGCGGGCGGTCGACAAGTTCGACTGGGAGCGCGGCTTCCGGTTCTCCACGTATGCCACGTGGTGGATCCGCCAGGCCCTCCAGCGGGCGGTCCAACAGCACGGCCGGACCATCAGGCTCCCGATGGAGGTGGCCGAACGGAATCAACAGGTCGATGCCGCCCACTGGGAGCTCACCCATCAACTCCAGCGTCCCCCGACCGACGACGAGTTGGACAACGCCACCAATACCACCGCTCAGGTGAGAGAGGACCTCTCCCGGGTGGCCCGCGTGGTGGCGAGCCTCGACCAACCCGCGACGTCGGATTCGACGGCCACACTGGGCGATCTCGTGTCCACCGACCTCAGCGATTTCGAGGACGAGGTCGCGTCGGAGCTCACGCTCGACCTGGTGCGTCAGGCCGTGGACCGGCTCACCGATCTGCAGCGCCAGGTCATCCGCCACCGGTTCGGCTTTGACGGCGCCGACCCGGCTTCGTTGCAGACGACGGCGGAACGGCTCGGGATCGGTGTGCGCAAGGTGCGCCAGGCCGAGGCCGAGGCCCTTGAGCTGCTCGGGGACAGCGAGATGCTCGAGGCGGCCCACGAAGCTGCCTGAAGCGGGCCCGGTCGCGCGGTTTCACGCGCAGGCTCGGTTTCACGCGCAGCCACGGTGTCACGCAGAGGCACGGTGTCACTCGGAGGCACGGGGTCACTCGGAGAGCGCGTCCAGCTGGCCGCGGAGGTCGTCGGGGAGCGCTGAGGTCCACGCCACGCGCTCCCCTGTCCCCGGGTGTTCGAAGGCCAGCGAATAGGCGTGGAGGAACGGGCGGGAGATGACCGCCCCGGGGAGTGACCTTCCCCGGCTGTAGGCGTCATCGCCCACCACCGGATGGCCGATGGCCGAGAGGTGGACCCGGATCTGGTGGGTCCTGCCGGTCTCGAGGGCGGCGGTCATCAGGGTGCTCGGGGCGGGCCGGCTGAATCGGCGCTCGACCAGGTAACGGGTTCGCGCCTCCTTGCCCCTTCGCGACACGGCCATCCGGGTCGGTGCGCTCGCCGAACGGCCGACGGGTGCATCAACTACCCCTGATTCACCCTCCACGGTGCCGAGGACCAGTACCCGGTAGCTCCTGGCCATCCTCCGCTCCCCGAGCTGGGCCACCAGGGCCCGGTAGGCGGGAGGCGTCCTGGCCACCACCATGAGGCCGGAGGTGCCCCGGTCGAGCCGGTGGACGATGCCCGGCCGGTCGGGGTCCGCGCCCACCTCGTCCGCCACCCGGCGGAGCTCGGGGAACCGGGCCACGAGGCCGTGGGCCAACGTCCCGCTGGGGTGGCCCGCACCCGGGTGGACCACCAGCCCGGCGGGCTTGTCCACCACGATCACCTCCGGATCCACATGGACCAATCCGAACGCCACTGTCGGGTCTCCCTCGAGGCCGGGGCGGGGCGGGTCCTGGCGGCGGTCGACCCGCAGCTCCTGGCCGGTCCGCAGCACGGTGTGGCGGCTCCGGACGGCGGTCCCGTCGACCTGCACCCGGCCGTCCTCCACGAGGGAGTCGACCGATGAGCGGGAGAGTCCGGCCACCAGCGCCACCGCCTTGTCGACACGGACGCCCTCGAGTGAGGCCGGGACCACCACGGTCAGGACGTTCACGGCAGGCGGGGTCCCCGGACCAGCGAGATCAGCAGAAGGACGCAGCCGACGACGATCGAGGCGTCGGCGACGTTGAACGTCGGCCAGAAATGGAGGGCCACGAAGTCGACCACCGCGCCGTGGTCGCCGCGGAAGAGACGGTCGCAGAGATTGCCGAGCGCCCCTCCCAGGATGAGTCCGAATGTGGCGGCCCGGGCCATCGAGGAGGCCCGCCACACCATCACCGTGAGGACGGCCACCAACAGGACGGCCAACGGGACCAGGAAGGCCGCCTGGCCCTCGAAGAGGCTGAAGGAGGCGCCGGTGTTGTGGGCCAGCTCCAGGTCGAGGGTGCCGACCAGGTGGATCGGACCGTGCGCCAGGTGGACGGTGGCCCACCACTTGGTGAGCTGGTCGGCGGCGACCACGGCGGCGGTGACCGCAAAGGCGACCAGCAACCGGGTCCCCGGTGCATGCCCACTGCGGTTCGCCACCACCACCGGCTCGTCGCTCAGCGCCGTGACAGTCCCCCGCTCTTGCATGCGACGCACAGCCGGGCGAAGGGAAGGGCGCGCAGACGGGCCTTCGGGATCGACTGGTAGCACCGCTCGCAACCGCCGTAGGTCTTCCGATCGATCTTCCGCAGTGCGTCGTCGATCTCCTCCACGGCGGCCGCGGCCTGGGCCGAGAGTGCCAGGTTCCGCTCGCGGTCGACCGTTACCGTGCCGCCCTCACCCGACTCCTCGTCGAATTGGACGTCACCGGGCTCCCGCTCGAGAGCCAACGAGTCGGCCTCGGCCCGCAGGTCGAGCGCCTGGCCCCGGTAGATGGACCGCTCCTCCAGCAGCAGGGCCCGTTGCTCCTCGAGGAACTTGGGCTCCTTGGCGTAGGGCCCCACCGTCGGCCGCTTCGGTGCGGCGGCGACCTTCTGGGGGGCCGACGCCTTGGCTCTTGGTGGAGTTGCCTTGACGCTGGCGGCTGCCGGCCGGCTCGGGGCCGGGGCGGCCTTCTTCAGCCCGGGCTTCTTCGGGGCCGGCGCCGCCTTCCGGGTTGCCGGGCCTGACTTCTTCTTGGGCGTGGCGGCGGCCTTCCTCACCGGAGGCGCAGCCCTCTTCGACACCGCTCTCTTGGTGCTCGGCACCGACTTCTTGGCGGCCGGGGCGGCCTTCTTCGGCCCGGGCTTCTTCGGCGTACGGGCTTGGACCTTGGCGGTCCGGGGATTCCGTCCGGCCGGGGCGGCCTTCTTCCGCGAGGGTGGGGCCGCCTTCTTCGCTGCCGTCACTTCGACCTCCTCAAGGTTCGCCCTCCGCTCGATCGCGACCGCTGGGGCACGGCAGTTCAGGCCCGTCCCCCGACATCAGACGGGCGGGTGACGATACCGTGCGAGGCCGGTTGCGGCAATCCGACAGAGGGACCGGTCCCAGGGACCATACCGTCGAGAGGTCATCCGTCGATCAGGCGATGCGCAGCGGCGGGCAACTCACGAACGGTCGGGCGCGGGCGCCTTGCACCTCGGTGGGCCCTGCGATGGCGACCTGGCGGTCGACCGCCGCTCAGCGGCTACAGGGGAAGGGGGGCGTTCGGGTTGGCCGGGGCGGGGGCCCCGGCGGGCCGCACCTGGGTGACCTCGCCGTTGGGCCCGGTACCGCTGTTGCTCGGCGCCGGCGAGCCCGCCGGCGTCCCCGCCGCCGAGCGGTTCCCTCCGTGGATGACGGTGGCCTGGGGCGATCCGGTCGCCGGGCCGGGACTGCTCGGGGGCGGGCCCTCGGCCGGAGCGGCGGCGGGGGCGGTGGGGGTCTTGTCGTGGCTGGGAGCCGGCTGCACGTTCTGATCGACCCACCGCAGGATGTCGCCCAGCGCGGCCCGGAGCCGGTTCCGCTCGCTCTCGAGATGGCGGGACATCGCCTCGACCTCGTGGGACAGCCGGCCTCGTGAGTCCTCGAGGCGGCTGATCTCCTCTTTCAGCCGCTGCTCCGACTCGGCGGCGATGTGGGTGGCCTGGGCCGTGGCCTGATCGGTGACCATGCGGGCCTTGGCGTCGGCGTCGGCGATCAGACTGGCCGCCCGTGATTCGGCGTCGGCCTTGGTCTCGTCGACGAACTTCTGGGCCAGCACCAGGGTCCGCTGCAGGGTGTCGTCAGCCACCGCTGTTTCCGCCGGCTGAGGAGCGGCCGGGGCCTGCTCGGCCGCCGACTCGAGGTGGGAGATGCGCTCGGCCGCCTGGCGTAGACGCTCCCCACTCTGTCGCAGCTGCTCCTGGAGGCCTTCGGCCTCGATGGCCGCCTTTTCGAGATATTCGTCCACGTCGTCCCGGTGATAGCCCTTGAGGGTCTCACGGAACTCGACGGTACGAAGCGAATCGAGGGCAGATTGCGAAGCGTCCATGCGCCCATGCTAGCGGCGGATCTCCCGGATTCCAGGGATTGCGCCCGGTAATTTCGAGGATTCCGCTTCCCGCTCCCCCCGGTCCGGAATCCGCATGGCCCGGGCCGGATCAGGGTCGGCCGGCGCTCAGGATTGGAAGAGGGGAATGAGGACGGCCGAGATGATCAGGAACACGATGAGGACCGAGAGGTCCAGTCCGACCCCGCCCACCTGCACCGGGGGGATGATCCTCCGGACGGGCCGGAGGATCGGCTCGCAGATGGCGGAGAGGACGTTCTGCACCCTGCGGACCGGGGAGTCGTAGGCGAGCCGGCCGGACGCCGTGAACCAGCTCAGAATCGAGTATGCGAACAGGACGATCAGGAACAGGTACAGGAGTACGAGGATGAGCGTGCCGATAGGTCCGATGGTCCCGAGCATGTCGGCTCACTCCCCTCCCGGCCGGGTACGGGCGAGCCGGTACCCGCTCAGGGATTGACCAATCCGCGGTCGGCCAGGCGCTGCCGCTCTTCGTCGGACACCTTCACGTTCGAGGGTGTCAGCAGGAAAACCTCGTCGGCGACCCGCTCCATTCCACCCGACAGCGCATACGTCACCCCGCTGCAGAAGTCGATCATCCTGCGTTGCAGGTCCCGATCAGCGCTCTGCATGTTGACGATGACGGGCTGACTGTTCATGAGCCGGTTGGCGATCTCCTGGGCGTCGGCGAACCGGCCGGGCGCCACGATGTGCACCCTGGCCCCCGCCGTCTCCGGTGAGATCGGCCGGACCGAAGACGAGACGACCGGGGACCGGCCTGCGAGCGGTGCCGGGGCGGCCGCCACCGCCGTCCCGGCGGTCTCCTCTCGGGTCAGGGTGCGGATCCGGGGGTTGGAGACCGCCGCCGGTGGCTCATCGACCTCGTCCACGGCGCCCGCCGGCCGCTGGCCCACCCGGCCCACCGGGGCCGGCGACCGCGCCTCGTAGTCCTCGTAGTCGTCGTAGTCGTCGTCGACGAGGCCCAGGTAGGCCATCGTCTTCTTCATGAACGAAGCGGGCATCATCTCCTCCTTTTCACAGCGTAGTGCCTGACTTCCCAGGCGGGTGGATGGCCGGACCGGGGGCTCGGTCCCCGAACAAGGCCCGACCCAGGCGCACCATGGTCGAGCCCTCGGACAGTGCCACCTCCAGGTCGTCGGACATGCCCAGGGAGCGCACGGGCAGGGCCAGGGCGTCGGCCAGGGAGGACACCTGCGCAAATCCCGGGCGGGCCTCCTCCGGCGGTCCGGGCCGGCCCACGGCCATCAGGCCAGCCACGTCCAAGGCCTCGTCGCGCAGACCCCCCACCAGCTCCCGCACCCGGTCAGGAGGACAGCCCCTCCGCCCGGGGCGCCCGACCACGTCCACCTGGACCAGCACCTTCGCCCCCGGGAGCCGCCCGGCGATGGCCCGCCCCTCCTCGATCCGGCTCACGGCCTGCCACCAGGTCACCAACGGCACCAGGCGGGGCACCTTGTTCCGCTGCACGGCTCCGAGGAAGTGCCACACGGCGCCTGGGCCAGCGACCGGCGGCCCGGCGGTGACCTCCCGGGCCTTGGCCAGAAGCTCGTCGGCATAGTTCTCCCCGATCTCGGTCAGGCCCGCACCGAGAGCGGCCCGTACCGCGTCCGCGCCGAAGCCCTTCGTCACCGCCACGATCCGGACAGCGCCAGGATCGGCGGAAGACGCGGCGATCCGACGGTGGACCTCCTCGAGGCGTCGGCCGAAGCCGCGCTGGTCGAAGGGCGGCGTCACTCCGGGACGCTCCCACCCTCTGACCACACGATCAGGGCCTGCCTCCCGCGCTCCGCTCGCGCCCGGTGGGAGAAGTACCCGCCGGCGCAGGCCGTGCAGGCGTTGATCCCCGGTGCCTCGGCCGCCCCGCCGGCGGCCAGCGCCCCCGACACGGTGGCCGGGAGGTCGAGCGCCGGCCGGCCGCCTCCGGTGCGGCCGCGCACCCGCTCGCCGTAGACGCCGGCCACGGTGCCGAGGTCGTCCTCGGAGAACTCGTAGCAGCCGGGGTGGATACAAGGACCGAGTGCCCCCACCACATCGGTGGCACCCAGTCCCCGCATGGCGCCGACCGCGGCCTCCACCACTCCGCCCACCAGGCCTCGCCAGCCGGCGTGCACTGCCGCGAACACCCCTTCCCGGCTGCCCAGGGCGATGGCGGCACAGTCAGCGGTGAACACGACCACCGCCACCTCCGGTGCCGACGACACCAGGACGTCGCCCGATCCCGCGCCGCGCGAACCGACGCGGTGGGGATCCGTCGGCGACCGCCGGGCGCCCGTGGCGGTGGCGGCGACCACCACGGTCGATCCGTGGACCTGGTCCACCCACTGGACCTCGCGCACCGGGCTGCGCCCATCCGCCCGGTCGGTGGCGAGGCGCGCCCATGCTTCGAGGCCGGCGCCGCGGTGGTCGGGCCCCCCGGTGGGACGAAGGTCGCCGCAGGAGGCGTCACTCCAGGCGGCATGCACGGACCCGATGATCAGGACAGGGGCGGTGTCCCGGCTCAGCGCAGGAACGAGGGCACGTCGAAGTCGTCGTCGCCCAGATCGAGTTCGTCGTCTGCCGGCGCAGCGAAGATGTCCTCGTGGACACCCTCCGCCCCGAGGACGCGGCTGCGGGCCTCGTCCCGACCGGTGGACTCCACGTGGCCGGTCCGCCCCGGGGTCTGGGCTTCCCACCGCTCGAATCCCGCGGCGATCACCGTGACCCTGACCTCTTCGCCCATGCTCTCGTCGATGACGCTGCCGAAGATGATGTTTGCGTCCGGGTGGGCCACACCATGGATGATCTCGGCGGCCTCGTTCACCTCGAACAGCCCGAGGTCGGGCCCACCGGCGATGTTGAGCAGGATGCCCCTCGCCCCTTCGATCGAGGCCTCGAGCAGCGGACTGGTGATGGCGGCCCTGGCCGCATTGACCGATCGCCCCTCGCCGGTGGCCGACCCGATCCCCATGATGGCGGTCCCGGCGTTGCTCATGATCATCTTCACGTCGGCGAAGTCGGTGTTGATCAAGCCGGGCACGGTGATCAGGCTGGTGATCCCCAGGACGCCCTGCATCAGCACCTCATCGGCCATCTTGAAGGCGTTGACCATCGACGTCTTCTCGTTGGAGACGGTCAGCAGCCGGTCATTGGGGATGATGATCAGCGTGTCCACCTCCTCCTTCAGGCTCTGGATGCCCTGCTCGGCCTGGACGGACCGCCTCCGGCCCTCGAAGGTGAAGGGACGGGTCACCACCCCGATGGTGAGCGCCCCGAGGCCCTTGGCGATCTCCGCCACCACCGGGGCGGCGCCGGTGCCCGTGCCACCGCCCTTTCCGGCGGTGATGAAGACCATGTCCGCGCCCTTGAGCGCCTCCTCGATCTCCGAGCGGTGCTCCTCGGCGGCCAGTCGCCCGACCTCGGGATCACTCCCCGCGCCCAGACCCCTGGTCAGTTGGCGGCCGATGTCCAGCTTGAGGTCGGCGTCGCTCATGAGCAGTGCCTGGGCGTCGGTGTTGGTGGCGATGAACTCGACGCCGCGCAGGCCCGCCTCGATCATGCGGTTGACGGCGTTGACCCCGCCCCCGCCGACCCCGAGCACTTTGATGACGGCGAAATAGTTGTTCTGCGCCGGAACGGTCATGTAATCCCTTACCCTCGACCAAAGGTTGAAACCGTTCCAACCGGCGAGTTGCTGCCCACGATACGGTCAGCGGAGTACCTGGTCAAGCACAGTCGACGCCTGGAGGACACGGTGCCGGCCCCTTGTCAGCACCGGTCCGGCGCCCTCAACCGCTCACCGTCGGGGACTGGGGCACCGTGACGTCGATGGTGGACGTGGGGTGCAGCGAGGCGTGGGCCAGGATGGCGGCCACATCCTCGTACTTGGTGGGCAGATCGGTTCCGGTCCCGAGCAGGACGGTGATCCCCGAATCGAGAGCCAGGCCGATGCTGCCATCCGGCGCCATCGACACCGAGCGCACCTGGGAGGCGAAGGCCGGTGGCAAGGTGCGGCTCACGGCCAGCGCCGGCCCCGCCTCCGGGGGGGTCGAGCCCCCCACCGGAGCTGGCGCCACCACCCCTCGGGCGGTGTGCACGACGAGCACGGTGAGGCCCGGCACAGGGACCGGCCCCACCTGAAGGGTCCGTCCGTGGCCGTCGAGCGTGGACCACGACGCTCCCGGGCCGGCCATCTGGACCACCGGCACCCGCTCGGTCACCGCGATCTGGACGCCGTCGGGCCAGTGGCGGTGCACCTCCGCCCCGGCGATGAACGGAAGCGCCTCCACCCGCCTGGCGGTGGCACCTGGGTCGGTGCTGATCAGCGGCGGGTGGTGGTCGAGGCCGGCTGCGGCCACGATGGCGGCCGAGCTGGTGTGGGGGTGGGCACCGGTGACCGTGACCACCCTGGCACTGAACATCGGGGTGTGCAGCAGGCCCACGATGGCGGCCACCAGGGACAATGCCGCCACAACGGCGATGATCCACCGCAGCCGGCGGCGGCCCTGGCTGCGTTGGATGTCGGCCCGACGCTGCCGGATCCGGGGGTCGATGGACGACAGCTCATCGGCCGGCGGCGGAATCGGAGTTGTGGATGGGCTCACCCGGCACCGGTCCGGGAGCCGGAGAATCCGACCAGGCGCACCTCGGTGCGAAGGTCCACCCCGGTGGCGGCGGCCACCGCTGCCTGCAGGTGGGCGATGAGCCGCTCCACGTCGTCGGCCGAGCCGCCCGGGTCGGCCTGGATGAAATTGGCGTGCTTGGCCGAGACCTCGGCCGTCCCGATCCGGAACCCCTTCAGCCCGCACTCCTCGATCAGCCGTCCGGCCGAGTCGCCGGGGGGATTGGTGAACACCGACCCGGCATTGGAACCCCCCGGCTGGTTGGCCCGCCGCCACCGCACGATCTCGTCGATGGTGGCCCTGGACTCCTCGGGGCGGCCGGGCTCGAGGTGGTAGACGCCGGCCACGACGACGTCGGTGGGAGCCAGGTCGGCGTGCCGGTAGCCGAAGCCCAACCGCTCGGCCGGAGCCTCGTGCACCAGGCCCGAGGCCAGGTCGACCCAGCGGTAGGCGACCAGGGTGGCCGCCGTGTCGGATCCGTGGCCGCCCGCGTTCATCCGGATGGCGCCGCCGACCGAGCCCGGCACCCCCACCGCCCACTCGAGGCCATGCAGCCCGGCCGCCGCCGTCCGCCGGGCCAGCACCGGGAGGCTGACGGCCGCTCCCGCCTCCACCCGGTCGCCGTCGATCGACAGCCGGTCGAACCCGGTCCCGAGGGCGACCACCAGGCCCTCGAACCCCCGGTCGGCCACCAGCAGGTTCGAGCCCCGGCCGAGTGGCAGCACGGGAACCTCCAGGCCATCGAGCCCGTGGGCCAGGGCCACCAGCTGGGCTTCGTCGCCCGGCTCGGCGAACAGCGCCGCCGCCCCGCCCACCCGGTAAGTGGTGAGGGGCCCGATGGGATGGTCGGCGCGGGCCCGGGCCCCGAGCGCGCCCCGGAGCGTGGCCAGATGGGCGCGAGGCACGGGCACCGACCGCCTCACCAACCCGGGTCGGACATCAGCTCGTCCGGGAGCGAGGTGAGGTCGCCGGCTCCGAGGGTGCAGCAGAGGTCGCCGGCCTCGAGGAGGTCGCCCACCGTGCGGCGGAGGGCGGCCCGGCCGGACACGTAGGCGACGGGGATCTCGGGGAACGACCGGCGGATGGCATCGGCCACCAGTTGGCCGGACACACCGGGCACCGGGGGCTCGCCCGCCCCGTAGACGTCGGTGACCACGGCCAGGTCGGCGTCGGCGAAGGCCTGGCCGAATTCGGACCACAGCGCCGCCGTGCGACTGTAGCGGTGGGGCTGGAAGACGGCCACCACCCGGCGCCAGTCGCCGTTGCGCGCCGCCGCCAGGGCGGCCCGGACCTCGGACGGAAGGTGGGCGTAGTCGTCGACGAAGGTGACCCCGTTGGCGGTGCCGCGGAATTCGAATCGCCGGGCGACCCCGGCGAACCGGGCCAGCGCCCTGGCCGCGGCCGCGAAGGGGACGCCGGCGACCAGGGCGGCCACCGTGGCCAGGGCGGCGTTCTTGGCGTTGTGGAGGCCGGGGACGGGGACCGCCAGCCGGCCCAGCTGGTCACCGGCCGGGCCGGTCAGTCCGAACGAGACCGAGCTGCGGGCCAGGTCCAGGTCGACCAGGCGGTAGGTGCACTCCGGTGTCATCCCGACCAGGTCGGACCCGGCCGCCCGGCCGATGCGTGCCGCCTCCGGGTCGTCGCCACCGACCACCCGTCGGTGGCGTGCACTCCCGGCGAACTCCGCGAACGCCGATCTGACGGCGGCGAAGGAGCCGTAATGGTCGAGATGGTCCGGCTCGACATTGGTGATGACGGCGATGTCCGGCACGAGGGCCAGGAAGGTGCCGTCGCTCTCGTCGGCCTCGACCACCAGCCACTCGCCTTCGTCCCATACGGCGTTGGTGCCGATCTCGTTCACGTCGCCCCCGATGAGGAAGGACGGGCGGATCCCGGCTTCGACCAGGAGCAGGGCCAGCATCGAGGCAGTGGTGGTCTTCCCGTGGGTGCCGGCTACGGCGATGCAGCGCCGGAGCGAGGCGATGGCGGCCAGGGCCTCGGACCGGGCCAGCACGGCGATGCCGCGACGTCGGGCCTCGGCCACCTCGGGGTTGCCGGCGCCGACCGCCGACGAGATGGCCACCACGTCGGCGGATCCCACATTCGCCCCCGAGTGGCCGATGGCCACCTCGATCCCGTTCCGACGCAGGCGGTCGGTCACCCCCGAGGCCTTGAGGTCGCTGCCGGTGACCCGGTGGCCCATGGCGGCCAGGGCGGTGGCGATGGCGCTCATCCCGGCCCCGCCGATCCCCACGACATGCACGGTGACCGGCCGGGCAGGGTCGATCAGCCCGGAGGTGCCGGGCGCCCCGGTCATCGCCGGGGCCTCCGCCCCGGCGGCCTGGCGCTGGCCTCGACGACCCGGGCCCCGGCCGCGGCGGCGTCGGGCCGGCCCAACGCGGAGGCGGCCCGCCCCATGGCGTCGAGCCCGGAGGGGTCGACGAGCATCCCGTCGAGCGTAACGTCAAGCCCCGCGGCATCGCAGTCGGCATCCGGCAGGAGGATCGCCGCCCCCGCCCGCTCGAGCACCCGGGCGTTGGCCGTCTGATGGTCGTCGGGGGCACCGGGCAGCGGGACCAGGATCGACGGCACCCCGGCGGCGGCCAACTCGGCCACCGTCATCGCCCCGGCCCGGCACACCACCATGTCGGCCGCCGTGTACACCGCGCCCATCCGGTCCTCCCACGGCACCCTCGATACGAACAACTCTGCCTGGGGCGACCGTCCCTCCGCGGGGGCCTCGTCCGGTGGCGACGTGGGCGCATACTCAGGCCAGTCCCGACGGCCGACGATGTGGAGGATCGACCGGTCGCCCCGGTCCTTCCAGCGGTCGATCAGCCCCACGGCCGACCGGTTGAGCCGCCGCGCCCCGAGGGATCCGCCGAACACGGCCACCGTGTGGCGGTCCTCCGGCAGCCCGAGCAGCGCCCGGGCCACCCGCCGGTCCTCCGGGTCGCGACGGACCGAGGCGATCTCCCGTCTCACCGGGGTGCCGGTCACCACCGCCCGGGGGAGCGGGGTTCCCTCCCATCCCACCGCGCTGGCCCGGGCGAACCTTCCGAGGAACCGGTTGGCCGCCCCCGGCACCGCGTCGACGTTCACCAGCACCAGGGGGACGCGGAGCACCACGGCCGCCAGGGATGCCGCCAGGGATGCGTAGCCCCCCACCGAGACCACGACGCGGGGCCGGGCGCGGGCCACCACCCCCAACCCCCGGACGGCGGCCACCGCCAGCCCGCACAGGGCGACAGCGTTCTCCCCGAGTGCCCGGGGGCGCAGGCTGCGGACGATGCCCCGGCCCGGGAGCAGGGTGAAGGGGAAGCCCCGCCCCTCCAAGGTGGCCTGGTCCTGGCCGCGCCCGGAGCCGACGAACTCGATGCTGGCCCGTTCGTGCCCGGCGTCGACCAGCGCCTCGGCGATGGCCAGCGCCGGCTGGAGATGTCCGGCGGTGCCTCCGCCGGCCATCAGGGCGAACCGCACCCGGGTCACCGGTTTGGGGAAGGGCGTCGCCGGTGCGGGGCGGGCGGCGCGGCGCGCTCCTGGGCGGCGATGTTCAACAGGATGCCGACGGCGGCCATGGTCACGATCAGGGAGGAGCCTCCGAACGAGATGAAGGGCAGCGGGATGCCGGTGACCGGAAGCACCCCGATCACCGCCCCGATGTTGATGATGACCTGGCTGCTGATCCAGGTGGTGATGCCCACCGCCAACAGGCTGCCGAAGCGGTCGGGGGCCCGGGTGGCGGCCCGGAGCCCGAACCAGGCCAGGCCGAAGAACAGGGCCAGCAGGGCGAAGGCGCCGATGAGGCCGAGCTCCTCCCCCACCACCGAGAAGATGAAGTCCGTGTAGGCGTTGGGAAGGGTGCCCCACTTCTCGCGGCCACCCCCCAGGCCGAGGCCGAACACGTGCCCCGACCCCAGTCCGATCAGCGACTGCCAGACCTGGTAGCCCGAGCCCGACTGATGGGCCCCCGGGTTGAGGAAGGAGAGGATGCGGTCCCGGCGGTACGGGTCGGCCAGGCCGACCACGACGGCCAGCACCGAGAACCCGCCCAGGATCTTCATGATCGGGCCCATGCCCACTCCGCCCATGAACAGGATGCCGAAGGCGATGCAGCTGAGCACGAGGGCGGTACCCATGTCCGGCTGCTTCAGGATCAGGAGGCCGGAGATGCCCAGGACGGCCAGGACCGGCACGATTACCATCTTCGGGTCAGCCGACCGGTCGGCCCGCCGGGTCAACAGGTCAGCAGCGAACACGGCCAGGGCCAGCTTCATCAGCTCGGACGGCTGGAGCTGCAGCATGCCGATCCCGATCCACCGGGACGAGCCTCCGGCAGTGACCCCGAAGTGAGGCATGAGCACCAGGACCAGCAGGGCCAGGGTCACCACGACCAGCGGGCCCCGGACGGCCCGCCACCTCCGGTAGTCCACCCTCGACGCGATGAGCAGCGCACCGATGCCCACCCCCGTCCACATCAGCTGGCGGATGAAGATCGCCCACGGCGACCCGTAGAGCCTCAGCGAGACGACCGGCGACGCCGACCCCACCATGACCAGGCCGAAGACGCACAAGACCCCGACCAGGGCGGCGATGGCGCCAGCGGTCCCCAGCCGGCCCAGCCGGCCCGTCCGCCTCGGCTCCGGAGCGACCGCCGGACGGGTGCGGGCACCCGGACCGGGACCAGTGGCTGGACGGGACCTCGCCGATGCGGCGCTATTGGACGGATGGCGTCCCCGGGTCACCGTCCGGGCGGATGTCCGGTCAGCCACGCCCCCCTCCTTGCCGCCTGGCCCCGGCGGCCACTGGCTCTCCCGACACTGCCCCTCCCGACACTCCGACGGCCGCACGCACCCGTCCAGCCTCGCCCACCAGGGCCGGTGGGTGGTGGAGCCTCGGCCGGCCCGACCGCCCGGAGGGTACGGGTGACCCCGGAGCCGTCATCCGAGCCGGCTCACCGAGAGGAAGTCGCCGTAGAAGATGCCCAGGCCCAGGGCGGCGAAGAGCCCGGCCAGGATCCAGAAGCGCACGATCACCGTGGTCTCGGGCCAGCCCAGCAGCTCGAAGTGGTGGTGGATGGGAGCCATGAGGAGGACGCGCCGGTGGAAGACCCGGAAGCTCACCACCTGGATGACCACCGACAGGGTGACGATGACGAACAGGCCCCCGATGACGACCAGCAGCAGGTCCAAGTTCATGAGCAGGCACAGGGCGGCCAGCCCCGAGCCGATGGACAGCGAACCGGTGTCCCCCATGAAGATCCTGGCCGGGGCCGCGTTCCACCACAGGAACCCGAGGCAGGCGCCGGCCAGGGATACGGCGGCCAGGGCCAGGTCGAGGGCGTCCCCCACCCGGTAGATGGCGAAGTGGCGGTACTGCCAGTACCCGATGATGGCGAGACAGGCGAAGCAGAACGTCGCGGACCCCGCGGCCAGGCCGTCCAGGCCGTCGGTGAGGTTCACGGCGTTGGCCGCGGCGGCGATGATCAGGGTGGACCACACCACCCACAGCCCCGTGCCCATGTGGAAGCCGATGGAGTCGTAGCGGGTGAACGACAGGGTGGTCGCCACGTGGGCCCAGTACACGGCGAGGAGGGAGAACGCCACCCCGAGCCCGATCTGCGCCCCCAGTTTGGCCCGCTTGTTCAGACCGAGGCTCCGGCGGTGGCGGACCTTGATCCAGTCGTCGGCGAACCCGATCAGGGCCGCCCCCACGATGGCCAGCATGATCAGGGCTCCCGAGCGCGAAAAGGTGACCTTGGGGTTGGCGTGGGCGGTGAGATAGCCGATGACCACCGCTCCCACGATCCCGATGCCACCCACCGTCGGCGTCCCCGCCTTGGCGATGTGCACCTGGGGCCCATCCTCTCGGATCTGCTGGCCGATGTTGTTCTTCACCAGCCACCGGATCAGTACCGGGGTCGAGAGCACCGCCACCCACAGGGCCACCCCACCGGAGGTCATCAGCGAGATCACGGGCCGACCTCCCCGCTCCCGGAGCCCCCGAGCCGTTCGGCCAGGGCACGCCCGGCCTCGAGGCGGTCGTCGAACGGCACCACCCGGTCCCCCGTCACCTGGGTGGTCTCGTGCCCCTTGCCGGCCACGAGGACCACGTCACCGGGGTGGGCCTGGCCCACCGCGGCCCGGATGGCCTCGGCCCGATCCGGTTCGACCACCGGGTCCACGGTGTCACCAATTCCGGAACGGATCTCGCCGATGATAGCCATCGGGTCCTCCGATCTCGGATTGTCCGAGGTCAGGACGATGATGTCGGCCCACCGGGCGGCGGCCGCCCCCATCTCCGGTCGCTTCCCCCGATCTCGGTCGCCGCCGCACCCGAACACGCAGATGACCCGGGCCGGGCCGGCCAGTCCCCGGGCCGCTGCCAGCGCCCCGTCGAGGCCGGCCGGCGTGTGGGCATAGTCGACCATCACTGCGAACGGCAGGCCGGCCGACACCAACTCCATCCGCCCGGGCACCGGCGGGACGGAGGCGAGACCCCCGGCGATCCGGTCCTCGTCGACGCCGAGCGCAGCGGCTACCGCCGCCGCCAGCAGGGCGTTGTCGACGTTGAACTGCCCCGAGAGGGGAAGAGTCACGGCTCGCCCCCGCCACGAGAAGGTCGACGAGCCGATCGAGAGCCTGACATCGGCGGCGTCGGAGCGCCGCACCGGCACCACCCTGTCGGGGGCCAATCCGTCGGCCAGCCGCCGCCCCCACGGGTCGTCCACGTTGATGACGGCCAGATGCGATCTCGGCCCTTCGAACAGCCGGGACTTGGCCGCGAAGTACTCGTCCATGGTCCGGTGGTGGTCGAGATGGTCGCGGCTGAGATTGGTGAACGCGGCCACGTCGAAGACGATGCCGTCCACCCGGTGCTGGGTCAGCGCGTGGGAGGAGACCTCCATGGCGACGGCCTGACGGCCGTCGTCCCGGAATCCCGCCAACAGGCCCTGGAGGAGCGGCGCCTCGGGCGTGGTCCTCACCCCGTCCAAGGTCCCGATCGCGCCCGTGGACCGCCCCGAGCCCTCCAGGATCGACTTGAGCAACTGGGTCACGGTGGTCTTGCCGTTGGTCCCGGTGACGCCCACCATGGTCAGGGCCCGGGACGGATGGCCGAAGAACGCCGCGGACACCTCGGCCATGGCCGGCCGGATCTGCCCCGGGGCCACCTGGACCTGGGTCACGTCGAGATCCAGGAGGTGGTCGCAGAGCAGGGAGGTGGATCCCCGGTCGACCGCCTCGGCCGCGTGCAGATGGCCGTCGGTGACCTCGCCGGGCACGCAACAGAACAATGACCCCGGGCCCACTCGGCGGCTGTCGAACTCCACGGACGCCACGTCGGTCGACGTCGGATCGCCGCGCACACCGGCCACGCCGATGCCGTGGATCAGCGTGCTCATCTGCACAGCTGGGTGTTCCAGGGGCTCCGAGTGGGGGAAGGGGCCGTGCGACGCGGGTCCGGACCCATCTACGGCCCTTCCGTGGTTGCTCCGGACGGCACCGAGACGGTACCGGATGCGCCGATGGCGGAACTCGAGGCGGCGGCGGTCGCCGCCGCGGTGGTGGGAATGCCGTAGTGGTGCAGGGCGTAGGCCATGATCGTCGAGAACACCGGGGCAGCCACCGCTCCACCGTAGATGGGCGTGGGATGGTCGAGGACCACGATCGCCGAGAGGACGGGGTGCTCGGCCGGGGCAAACCCGGCGAATGTGCCCACGTAGGCCCCCGAGATGTACCCCAGGTGATTGGGGTCGGGGATCTGGGCGGTCCCGGTCTTGCCGGCCACGGTGTACCCGTCGATGGCTGCGCTGGTCCCCGTGCCCGAGGAGACGACGCCCTCCAGCATGGATACCAGCTGGGCGTTGGTGGCGGGGTTGATCACCCGGCGGGAGGGGGACGCCGCCGCCGCGGTGACCGCCCCCGCCGAACTGACCGTGGCCCGGACCAGGCGGGGCTGGACCAGGACTCCACCGTTGGCCACCGAGTTGTAGGCGTCGAGGATCTGCTGAGCGGTCACCGCGTCATCCTGGCCGATCGGCGTCGATCCGATCGACGTGCCGGTCCAGGCGGCGGCTCCCGGCACCAGACCCCGGGACTCTCCCGGAAAGGCCAGGCCGGTCGCTTTGCCGAACCCGAGATTGCCGATCTGGGAGAGGAGCCGGTCCTTGCCGAGGGCCTGCGCCACCTCGATCGTCCCGATGTTGGACGACTGGGCCAGCACGGTGGCGGCCGTGAGGCGCTCGGAGGGGTGCTGCTCGGCGTCGTGGAAGGTATAGGTGCCCATGGGCAGGGCCGCCGGTACCTGCAGTTGCTGGCTGGGCGTGATCACCCCTGCGGCGAGGGCCGCCGAGAAGGTGACCAGCTTGAACACCGATCCCGGTTCGTAGACCTGAGTCACGGCCGTGTTGGAGGAAGCCTCCTCGACACCGCTCGGGAGGGACACGACCGGGGAGACGCGTGTCGGACCGGACGTCGATACCGAAAGCCGCCCGGTGGTTGCCGCCGCCCTTCCGCTGGTGGCTGCGGGCCCGGAGGTCGCAGCCACGGTGGTTGCCGCCGCCCCCGCGGCCGCGGCGCCGGTGGTGGCCGAGCCTGTGGTGGCCTGCAGGTCGGCCATCGCCAGGATGTCCCCCGTCTTCACGTCCATGACCACGGCCGTGCCGCTGAACGCATGGGAGGCGGCGATCTCGGCGGCGAGGGCCTGCTCGGCCACGTACTGGACGGACTCGTCCACCGTGAGCTCGATCCCCGTGCCTGGCCGGGCGGCCACCGAAGGGCTGTTGCCGGGAAGGGCGATGCCGTCCGGGGTCTGCATCAGGCTCTTGGATCCCGCCCTCCCGGCCAGAAGCGACTCGTACTGGTACTCGAGACCGGACGCTCCGCTCCCATCCCACTTGACGGCGCCGACGACCGGCGAGGCCAACTGTCCATCCGGCACCACCCGCTGCGGCTCCGGCACCAGATTGATGCCGGCCAGGTTGAGGGAGGTCACTTTGGTCGCCACCGCGTCCGGCACCCGGTGGGCCAGCGGGACGTAGCCCGAGTGTTCGGTCAGCTGGGCCCGGAGTCGGTCCGCCGGGACACCGAGGACCGGCGCCAGGGCGTCGGCCGTGGACGCCGGACGGGTGATCAGGAAAGGATCGGCCACCACGGTCTGCATGGTCACCGATTCCGCCAGCACTTCGCCATTGCGGTCGTAGATGCCGCCCCGGACAGCGGGCACCGACAGGGTCTGGGTCAGCTGGGAGGCCGAGAGCGACGCGTAGCGCCGGTGGGAGACCTCCTGCACGTTGACCAGCTGGACGACCAGGGCGAGGAAGACGATGACCAGCACCAGCCGCATGGCGCGTGAGCGCCGGCCCAGCAGGACCGAGGGGCTCACCGCCGGGCCGGGACGGTGGTGGCGCCGGTCGCCGCGGCGCCTGGGCCGGGAGTGGTGAGGGGAGCCGGGAGCGGGATGCTGAGACTCACCCGGGGCAGGTAGACGACCTGTCCCGGCGCCACCAGGCCCCCGCTCTTGGCCTGCTTGACCACAACCGGCGGGGCGGCCTTCTCGGCCACGGCCACCTGGAGCGACTTCTGGGCGGCGACCGCCGCCGCGATCTGGCGTTGCGTCGTCGAAAGCCGGATCTGACCCTCGGTGACCAGGGCATCGCCGACCACGACGGCGAGGAGACTACCCACGACGAGGAGCCCGGACGCCCACATGATGGCGCGGCGCCCGACCCGGGGCGACGACCGGCGGCGGGGGGCCGGCTCGAAGACCCGCAGTGGCGGGCGCCTGGGACCGGCCGGGAGGGACGGGGCCGATCGCACCGGGTTGCGGCGTGTGGCGGCGACCGGGGGGGCCATCAGGCCACCTCGCCGGTCTTCGAGGTCGGGTCGGCGGCCAGGGAGAGCCGCTCGATGGCCCGCAGCCGGGCCGCCTCGGCCCGGCGATTCCCCTGGATCTCGACGTCGGTGGGACGCCGGGCGCCGCGTCGCACCAGGCGGAACTGGGGATCGGCGCCGCACACGCAGGGCAGCCCGGGCGGGCAGTTGCAGTCGCCGGTGGCGGCGCGGGTGAATGTCGACTTCACCAGTCGGTCCTCACCCGAGTGGTAGGCGATGACCACGCACCGACCTCCGGGCCGCAACAGGCCGAGGGCGGCGTCGAGGGCGTTCTCCAACTGGTCGAGCTCCTCGTTCACGGCGATCCGGACGGCCTGGAACACGCGGCGGGCCGGATGCCCGCCCGAGCGCCGGGTGGCGGCCGGGATCGCCGCCCTCACCACGTCGGCCAACTGGCCGGTGGCGGTCAGCGGCCGGGCCGCGATGATGGCCCGGGCGATCCGACGGGCGAAGCGCCCCTCCCCGTTGTCTGCGAAGAGCCCGACCAGGGCATCTTCGTCGTACTCGTTGACCACGTCGGCGGCGGTCAGCCCCGAGCTGGGGTCCATCCGCATGTCGAGGGCGGCGTCACGCCGGTACGAGAAGCCGCGCTCGGCCGTGTCCAGCTGGGGCGAGCTCACGCCGAGATCGAAGAGCACTCCGCTGAGGCCCTCCTCGGAGGTGTCCCCGGCTCTGATCCGCTCGCTGCGGACCACCTCGGCCAGGGCATCGAAGCGTGATCGCCGGACGACCGCCCGCGGCCCGAAGGGTGCCAGTGCCTCGGTGGCGGCAGCCACTGCCGCCGGGTCCCGGTCGATCCCGAGGAGGGTGATCCCGGGATGGGCACGGAGGAGGGCGGCTGCGTGGCCACCTCCTCCCACCGTGGTGTCGACGATCAGGCCAGGTGCCACCGGCCGGAACAATTCGACGACCTCGTCGGCCATGACTGGCTCGTGGGGAAAGGACTGGCTCATGCGCAGTCCCCCGACCGGCAGGATGTCTGCGGGTGGAGTGCCGAGACGTTCGCGCTGGAAGTAGGAGGAGGAGGATTCTTCCAGCCGTCCGGTCGGGGGACTGCGCATGGGCCAGACGCGTTCGATGTGCACTTCATGGCGGGCCACCGCGGCCCGGGCTGACTCGTAGGGGGTCGCCCGCCGGTGTCCGATCGAGTTCTCAGGGGCTGGCACCGCCCGGATGGTGGCCCCGGGGAGCCTGTCGAAACACGGATGGTCGAGGTGGCTCTGGTCGCCGGTCCCGGAACCTTCCGCGAACCCTTGGCGCACCACATGGAGGACCACCCCCCCACTCAGCCGTCGTCGCCCTGGGTCAGTCGCTCCTCCTCGGGCAGCACCTTCTCGTCCCACGCCTCCCGGTTCCACAGCTCGACCCGATCGATCGCCCCGAGCACCAAAACGTCCCCCACCAGGCCGGCGTACTCCCGGAGACGCAATGGGATGGCCATCCTCCCCTGCTTGTCGATCTCCATCTCGTGCGAGGTCGAGGCCCACAACCGCACCAGGTTCCGATCGCTCCTCCCGGTGGTGGCCCGCTCCAGCATGGTCTCCATCTGCTGTTCGAACTGGTCGGGCGTCCACAGGGACAGGCATCCGTCCTGGTATTCGCTCAGATAGCCGCCATGGTCGAAGTGCACTCGGAACTTCGACGGGAGAATCACTCTTCCCTTGTCGTCGAGCGAGTGCTCGTACCTGCCGAAGAACCGTGCCACTGGTGATTGCTCCCACAATGCTCCCCGTAGTGCCCAGAACCCGAACTGTTCAGGTCCCTCCCTTTTCCACCACTTTGCGCCACTCTACGCCCCCCTACCCCACTAATCAACCACTTCGGCCCAAAAAGGTGCCACAACACACACAAAGCTCGACGAGCTCGGGGCCGGCGGGCCGTCTCCGGCCGATCGGGGGGTCGGTCCCCCGGCGGAGCGGGTGGTCCCCCGACCGCAGGTGGTCAGACGACGGAGGGGGTGGTCCCCGGACCGCGGCCGGGCGGCGGGCGCTCGCCCGGGGCGGCCTTGACGGCGGGCGCTCCCGAAGGAGGCGACGGGCCGCGCCCCACCGGGGCGCCGCCTGTCCTCCGACTTCCCCGGCCGCGGCTAGCGGGCGGGGACGGCAGGCAGGGAGGCGACCAACGAGGCGACGATCAGCGAGTGGTCGATGTGACCACCTCGCGCTTCAGCCAGCTCCGCCGCCCCGGCGACCGCGGACCGCAGGTCGGACGCCGCCGCCTGGCGCTCGTCGGGAGCCAGGGCCAACACCTCCACCAGGGGTCCTGGATCCCACCGCAGCACGCAAGCCCCGTGGAACCACGATCCCCGCCGGTCGCGGCGCTGAGCCAGACCGACCACCTTGCGACCGTCACCGGTCACCACTTCGCCGGTGGCGACGCCGCCGAAACACACCAGTGGGGACCAGCGGGTGCAGGAGACACGCCCTTGTCGGTGGGCAGCCACACCCTCGATGCCCGAACGGTGAAGGGCCTCGACCCAGGCATCCCCCAGCCAGTCGAACGCCCGTCCGACGTCATCGCGCCACAGCGGGTCGCCGGCCGGTATCCACACGTCGATCCACACCGGGTCCTCCGGCGTCACCAGGACCGCCCCGCCGCCCGATCTCCTCCTGGCCACGGCGATGCCACCGGCCTCGGCGCGGCCGAGGTCCACGATGGATTCGGGTTGGGTGGATCCGAGCACCAGCGCAGGGGCGGTCACCCGGCAGATGGCGAGCGCCCGCTCCGCCGGTCGGGCCGCCACCGCCGGCCAGGTGGCGTGCAGCGTGGCGGCGTCGCCGCTCCGCTGCTCGACCTCCCAGCCGTGCGGCACCTCGCCATGCCCTCCGTGACCGGTGAAGGCCCGCGGGCCCCGATCCGGATCACCTGTCGGGCGGCGGGGCGGCGGGGGCCCGGACGGTTCACTCGGGGCGCAGCCGCCACGATCAGGCAGTCAACTGCTCCCGATGACCGGCGCCGGCGACCAGGTAGGTGGTCCAGTCCTCGCTGGCTCCCCCGCACAGGGCCAGGAGCTGCACCCGGTGGCGAGGGGCGGCGGGAGTCGAGCGGAGGACCATCCCCACCTCGTGGGGCAGTCGATCCTCCTTCCGGGTGTTGCACCGGCGGCAGGCCGCCACCACGTTCTCCCAGGTGTGGGGTCCGCCCTTGCTCCGAGGGATGACGTGGTCGAGGTTCTCGGCCGCCGAGCCGCAGTATTGGCAGCGCGAGCCGTCACGGGCGAAGACCGTCCGCCGGTTGACCGCCACCCGGTAGTGACGCGGCGTCTGCACGTAGCGGACCAATCGCACCACCGACGGCTCGGGCACGGTGACCCGCTCGGCCCGGAACACCCGTTCGGTGGTATGGACCAACTCGGCCTTGGTGTCGAGCACCAAGAGCACCGCCCGCCGCGAGGACACGATTCCCAACGGTTCGAATGTCGCGTTGAGAACCAGCGCCCGCCGCGACGGCGACATCGGCGATCGAACCGGTTCGGAGGCGTCACGGACCGGCCCCCCGGCGGGGGCCGTCCTCCTGGCGCGCTTCGACCGTCGATCCATCAAGCTGGGAATTTAGCCTGACCCGGTCGGGTCGAGGCGGTCCGGGGGCGATCGGAGCGCTCGTCGCGTCCGGTCCTTCCGGCGCCGCGCCCCGGTCGATCGGCACCAGCGGAGATAAGAGACCACGTCAACCGGGCGGGGAGCGGCATCCGGTCTCCCGTAGGCGGTGACCATCCGGAAACCCCAGAGTCGGTCGTCGGGCAGCGGCAGATGCGGCCGTCGCCGCCACCAACCGGGAGCGGCCATTCGCCGCAGCGCACCGAGTGCGGCCCACCACAGACCGGGCCGGGCGACCACCGACCGCGCCACCCCGGCCATCGCCCGCCCGGGGTCCGGGCCCGGTTCGGGCGGCCTCACCCCGGGTTCCGCCCCCCGCCGGAGGCCAGCAGGGAGCGGCGACCCACGGCCGCCGCTCCCACCAGCGGACCGTCAGCACCCAGTCCGGCAGGAACGATCCGGGTGGCCCGCGAGAACTCGAGACGCGAGCGGAGCTCGATCTCCTGTTGCGCAGCGTCGAAGAAGACGGCGCCGAACCCGAGGGCCACAGACCCGGCCACCACGGCCAGTTCGACGTCGAGGAGATTGGCGACGCTCGCCACCGCCCGGCCGACGAGGGTGCCCGTGCGGTGACGGACGGCATCGGACGCCTCGGGGGCCGGGCGACCGGTGGTGGCTTCGATCGACAGCCCCGAGGCCTCCGCCTCCAGGCAACCGCGCCCGCCACAGGTGCAGGGCCGGCCCTCCGGTTCGACGACCACATGCCCGATGTGTCCCGCGTTCCCGTGTGCACCGTCGAGCAGCCGGCCGTCGAGCACGATTCCTCCGCCCACCCCGGTCGACACCACCATCGCCACATAGTTGTCGACGCCCCGGGCCGCGCCGAGCCATCCTTCGCCGAGGGCGAGCGCCTTGGCGTCGTTGTCGACGACGACGGGCAGTCCCACCAGCTCCGCCAATCGTCGGCGCAGGGGGAAGCGCCTCCAGCCATGGATGTTCAGCGGCGACACGAACTCGCCCCCTGCCTCCATGGGCCCACCGCATCCGACCCCGCACACCGCCGGCGTCGATGTGGTCGACCCGATCGCCTCGATGGCGGTGGCCAGCGCCTCGAATACCACCTCCGGATCAGCGGAGTCGGGTGTCGGGAGGCACGCGTTGGCGACGATGTTGCCGCCCGCATCCACCACCGCCGCCGCCATCTTGGTGCCACCGACGTCCAGCGCCAGCACCACCGGTCCGGATGGCCCGCGGGATGACCGGTCCTCCCCCTCTGGGGCCCGGGCCCCCGGAAGGGCTGGGGTCACGGTCGGTCAGTCGCCGCGGTGGAAACGGCCGCGGATCCAGTCGCGAGGATCATGGGCCGTGTTGCTCAGATTTCGGCTGTGCAGCGAACGCGAGATGTCGTCGATCCCCGCCTTTCCCATGCGCCGGGCATTGTTGGCGAAGACCACCCCGGACAGGAACATGACCACGACGCCCAAAAACCCGAGCACCACCGATCGGGAGAAGGTGAAGAGCATGAAGACCAGAGCGGCAATGAATACCAGCGCCGACCAGATGCAGTACCTACCAGCATGTCGATAGACGGTCTCGGAACGCACCCGCTCCGCGAATTCGGGGTCCTCGTGGTAGAGGGACTGCTCCAGTTCGTGCAGGATCCGCTGTTCGTGCTCAGAGAGTGGCAACTACTCGTCCCCTCCAACCGTCCATATCCCCCGCGGTGACACCCACCTCATCCTCGCGCAACCCCCACTCGAAAGCATCGCGCACCCGGACAGACGACCTATACCGGGCTACTGCACCGTTGACCGAACACGGACACCATATTACAAGGTGGCAGATTACGAGGTGGCAGGTCCTCCATCGTCCGATCCCGGCCCCGATATGCCCCCGGGCCCCCACTGGGCATCCCCCCGGCGTCGAACTCGCAGCCCGTCTGCGCCCACCAGGGAGGCCGGCCCGACCGACGATCCCCCGTACCGGGCCCGGATGGCATCGATGGCGGCGGTCACCGACCCCCAGGACTGCTGGATCCGCTCCGCCTCCTGGTGGGCCCGGGCCAGTCGATCACCGGCCTCCGAGCCACGGGAATCGGCACCCTCCGGCTCCCTCCCACCGGTCGCACGCCGCCGGTCGAGCCCCTCGTTCCCGGGATCGGCGGTGGCCGGGCCCAGGTCGAGGCTCAGCTGAACACCGCCTTCGGGATCCCCGAAGCCGGCCAGGCTGACACCCAGCAGTCGAACCCCCCGGTGGAGCTCGACCGAGTCCAGGAGTGCCGCCGCCACCGCCCCGATGGCCGGCGATGCGTCGATCGGGGCATCCATGGAATGCGAGCGGGTGATCATGGTGAAGTCGCCGTACTTGACCTTGACGGTCACCGTCCGGGCGGCCAGCCCCGACTGGCGGAGACCGGTGGCCGAGGCGTCCACCATCCGGGACAGATGCCGGTGCAGGTCACCCCGGTCCCACAGGTCCGAAGCGAACGTCTCCTCGTGCCCGATCGACTTCGCCAGCTGTTCGGGAACGACCGGGCGCGGGTCCTCACCCCGCGACAGGGCGGCCAGGTGGGCGCCGAGCGACGACCCCAGATACCGCTCGAGGGAGCCGGTCGGAAGGGCGGCAATGTCCCCGACGCATACCACCCCGAGGGCGTCCAGGCGCCGGGCGGTCACCGGGCCGACCCCCCACAGCGCCCGGACCGGCAGCGGGTGGAGGAACTCGAGCTCGTGATCCGGTTCCACCACCACCACGCCGGGACCCGGGGTGATCCCGGTCCGGGTGGCGGTCGGCTTGGCTGCTTTGGACGCCAGCTTGGCCATCAGCTTGCTCCGACCGACCCCCACCGAGCAGGCCAGGTGGAGCTCCTCGGCCACCCGGCGGCGAATGTCGGCCGCGATCGACGGCCCGTCCCCGAGCAGCGGCTCCGAGCCGGTCACGTCGAGGAAGGCCTCGTCGATCGAGATGCCCTCCACCAGCGGGGTCACCGCCTCCAGGATGGCGTGCAGCTTCTCGCTCTCCTGGACGTACCGGTGGTACCGGCCATCGACGAAGACCGCCGATGGACAGAGGCGGCGGGCCACCGAGGAAGGCATGGCCGAATGCACCCCGAACATCCGGGCCTCGTACGTGCACGCCGCCACCACGCCCCGACCGCCGGCGCCGCCGACGATCACGGGGAGCCCGGCGAGGGTGGGGTCGTCCAGGACTTCGACCGAGGCGAAGAACGAATCCATGTCGACGTGGAGAATCACCCGCTCGGCCAGAGCGCGGTCCCCCGGCCCGTGCCTCGCTCCCCGACGGCCCGTGACCCGACCGTGACCCTCAGCCACCGAGGCGGAGCCTCCGGAATCCCTCGGCACAGGCAACCCCAACCTGACGGCCGGCGTCCTCGGCGCCGAGTCTCACCGCGGTCAACGCCCATTCGACGCCGTCGGGAAACTGGCTCCGGTGACAGCCGACCGCCTCACCCTTGATGTCCACGGTCGCCGAGATGTCGACCCACACGTCGGGTTCGAGGGTGCCCGACATCAGCACGGTGGCCACCTGGTGAGCCGGCCCGGCCCGAGGGTAGTAGCGAGGGAGCGCCGCTGCCGGGGAGACCGCATCGAGCGCAGCCATGCCGACGACCCGGTGGTCGCGGTGATTGAAGTAGTCCTGGCCGAAGAAGACCGCGGTGGGATCGGGACAGAGGACGACCTCGGGACGGTGGCGGCGAATGGCGGCGACCAACGCCTGGCGGAATTCGGCATCGTCGGTCAACTCGCCGTCGGGATGGTTGAGCCACTCTTGGCCGGCCACGCCGATCAGGGCGCCGGCCTCAGCAGCCTCGGCGGCCCGTTGGACGGCCAGGGCCTGGTCGTCGATGGCGGGGTCGGCCGAGCCCTTGCCCCCATCGGTGCACAGCAGGACGTGCACCTCACAGCCACTCTTGGCCCACGCGGCCAGGGTTCCCCCGCATGACACGTCGGGGTCGTCGGGATGGGCGTAGATGGCCAGGGCCGTCGCCGGGACACTGTCCAACAGCTCGGCCACGAGCTAGCCCTCCGGTCGCTTCGGAGCCGTCGTCTTGGTGAGGAGTCCGACTTCCCGGCGGAAGTCGTCCACCCCCTCGAATCCCTTGTAGACGCTGGCGAAGCGCAGGTACGCCACCTCGTCCACCAGGCGGAGGCGCTCGAGCACCGCGATCCCCACCTGCTCGGACGTGGGCTCGGATCCGCCCTCACGAAGTTCGTCCTCCACCTGGTGGGCCACCACCTCGAGCTGCTCCTCCGTCACCGGACGGTTCTTGGTGGCCGACCGCAGTCCGTCGATCAGCTTCCCGCGGTCGAAGGGCTGGCGGGCACCCGAACGCTTGACCACAACCAGCGGGATTTCGTCGATCCGCTCGAAGGTGGTGAAGCGCTGGCCGCAAGCACCGCACTCGCGGCGACGCCTGATGGCGCCACCGTCCTCGGCCACCCGGGAATCGACCACCCGGTCGTCATCGGCCAGGCACCACGGACACCGCACACCAGGGAGGCTAGCGCCCAACCCAACGGCCCATTCCGGTCGCGCCCGTCATCGGAGCAGGCCCGCGCGCCGGGGCCACGCCCCTCAGGGGACCGAGATCCGCTGGCCTGGCACGACCACCTCGGAGCCGGTCCGGTGGGCCAGCTCGGCCACCAACGGGCGCGGGTCGGCCGCAGGGTCCACCCGCTGGGCGATCGACCACAGGGAGTCACCGGGTTGCACGGTGTACTCCAGTGGGCCGCCGGTCCCCGCCGGGACAGAACCGGTGGGGTGGGAGCGGCCACCGGTTCCGCCCAGCGGAAGAGCAAGTCCGACGAGGAGGAGGGCCATCACGGCCAGCAAGGCCCGCCGGCGCCGGACCGCCGGAGAGGTCCGGCTCCTCCGACGCAGCCCCGGCCGCCGGTCCGGCACCAGGCGGAGCGGCGGGGCCGGACGATCGCCCGTGTCCCACCCGTCGCACCCAACGGGCAGCACCTCTCCGGCAGCCACCGTTCGCAGGCCCGTCGGGCGCGCCGGCGCCGGGGTAGGCGCCAACCAGAGGGCGGTCATTGCGAACCTGTGTTCGTCATGGATGCATCTGACCACGAACACCTGTTCGGTGTCAAGCACTTTTCCGAACGGGTGTTTGCCTTTTCCCCGACGGCACAGTAGCTTATGGCAAACAGGCGTTCGCCATCTGGCGAGTGCCATCTGGTGACAGTGACCGTCGGCAAGACGTACCGACAGCAAGGGGAGACATGGCCCAGGTTCTGAGCATCAAGCGCAAGCAGATTCTGGACTGCATCTCCGAGGCGGTCCGCGAACGCGGGTATCCGCCCTCGGTCCGCGAGATCGGAGAATCGGTAGGGCTGACCTCGTCGTCCACGGTCCATGCCCACCTGGCGGTATTGCAGCGGGAGGGCTACCTGCGCCGGGACCCGACCAAGCCGCGGGCCATCGAGGTCTGCTACGACCCGTCATCGAAGGTGATCGTGGACGCCCGCCCGATCCGCCACGTTCCGCTGGTCGGCGACGTGGCTGCGGGTACCGGCGTGCTGGCACAGGAGAACATCGAGGAGCTGTATCCGCTGCCGGAGGACTTCACCGGGACCGGCACCCTCTTCATGGTCACGGTCCGCGGCGACTCGATGATCGGCGCGGGGATCATGGACGGCGACCATGTCGTAGTCCGCCAGCAGCCGGACGCCGACCAGGGAGACATCGTGGTGGCGGGGATCCCCGACGGGGAGGCCACCGTCAAGCGGTTCTCCACCCGGGACGGCCTGGTGGTCCTCACACCGGCCAATGAGCGCCTCTCGCCCATGGAGTTCGATCCGGCCGAGGTGACCGTCTACGGCAAGGTGGTGACGGTACTGCGCCGGCTCTGAACCGGCCGGGCCGTCATATGGCCGGACCGCGCCCGCCTCGTGCCCCTACTGGCCGGTCCGGAGCAGCCGCTCGAGCACCGCCGCCACCTGATCGAGGTCGCCGGCGCTCACGTGCTCACCCGGGGTGTGGGCCAACGACGGGTCGCCGGGACCGAAGTTGGCGGCCGGCACTCCGTGGGCCCACAGCGACGCCACGTCGGTCCATCCGACCTTGGCCCGGGGCGGAGAGCCGGTGGCCGCCACCAAACCGGCGAGCATCGGGTGATCGAGGGAGGGTGGTGCACCTGGGGCGAATTCGACCAACTCCCACTTGTCGCCGGGCTCGAGGGGGCCGCCCAGGAGCTCCCGCACCGACTGCTCGGCCCCCTCGACCGTGCGGTCAGGGGCGAATCGATGGTTGACGGTCACCGACGCCTCGTCCGGCACCACGTTGCCGGCCACCCCGCCACTGACCTCGACGGCCTGGAGTTGTTCGGCGTACTCGCAACCGTCGAGCACGGTTCGTCGGCTCTCGTACCCGGCCACGGCAGCCAGCACGGGGGCCAACCGGTGAATGGCGTTGCGGCCGGTCCACGGCCGGGCGGGGTGCGCCCGCCGGCCCTCCATGCCGATCCGTACCCGCAGGGTGCCCTGGCACCCGGCCTCCACCATGCCGCCGGTCGGCTCTCCGAGGATGGCGGCATCGGCCTCGAGCAGGTCCGGCCGCAGCTCCCACAGTCGCTGCAACCCGTTGAGGCGCTGCTCCACCTCCTCGCACACGTAGAAGCACCAGGTGACGTCCACCGCCGGCTCGGGCAGCGAGCCGGCCAGGTGGAGCATGACGGCCAGGCCTCCCTTCATGTCGGCGGCCCCGACTCCGTAGAGCACGTCCCCGACCACGCGGGGCTCCTCGTTGCCACCGACGGGAGGGACGGTGTCGAGGTGGCCGGCCATCAGCAACCGGCGGCGCCGTCCGAGGTGGGTGCGGGCCACGACGTTGTCTCCCACCCGTTCGACGGTCAGCCACGGGCACCGGTCGAGCGCCGACTCGACGGCGTCGGCCATCAGGCCCTCGTGACGGCTGACCGAAGGGATGGCCACCAACGCGGTGGCCAGCCCGAACAGGCCGCCCGGAATCCCCGGGGTCACGCCGAGACGCCGTGCTGGCGGAGGATGTCGTTGAGTCGGGCCTTGTCGTGGCGCTCCCCCTCGGTGAGCCGCTTGATCACCAGGACGCACGGCAGGAAGTACTCCCCGCCCGGGAACTCACGGCCACGCGAGGCCTGGACGGCCACCGACCACGGCGGAACGTGGCCCCGGCTCAACTCCTCACCGGTCTCGGCGTCGATGACCGGGATCGACGGGTTCAAGATGGTTCCCTCGGCCACCACCGCGCCCCGACCGACCCGCGCCCCCTGGGTGATCATGCACCGGCTCCCGATCATCACCTCATCCTCGATGATCACGGGGGCGGCCTGGGCCGGCTCGAGCACACCCCCGATCCCCACGCCGCCGGAGAGGTGGACCTGCTCGCCGATCTGGGCACACGACCCGACGGTCGCCCACGTGTCGACCATCGTCCCGTCCCCGACCCGGGCACCGATGTTGACGAAGCTGGGCATGCAGATGACCCCGTTCCCGAGGTAGGAACCCCACCGGGCCGAGGCGCCGGGAACCACCCGCACGCCCGCGGCGGCATAGTCCCGCTTCAACGGGAGCTTGTCCGCGAATTCGAAGGGGCCCACCTCGACGGTCTCCATCGATCGGAGCCGGAACAGCAACAGGATGGCCTGCTTCAGCCACTGGTGCACGACCACCCGGTCGGTGACCGGATCCACCTCGGCCACCCGGACCGCGCCCTGATCGAGCAGGTTGATGGCCTCGGACACCACGGCCAGGGCGTCGGTGTCGGCCGGTCCCAGCTCCGACGCCCGCTGCCACAGCTCTTCGATCTGGGACCGGAGGTCTGCCATGGCAGCAGACGTTAGCCCTGCGGCCCCGATGTCCGGCCCGGGACGGCCGGGCGGCCCCTGTCAGGCGGGGACGATCGGACCGCCGCGGGACAGGCGCTCCGCCACGAGGCGGAGGCGGTCCATCGGCTGGACCACCGCTACCCGCACGAAGTCCGCACCGTCGGGGCCGTAGAGGTCGCCGGGGCTGACCAGCGTCCCCCCTCGGACGGCCAGCGCCTCGGCCAGCCCCCATCCGCCGCCCGGAAGCGAGGAAGGCACCGGCACCCACAGGTAGAAGCCCCCGGCGGGCATGGGAGCGGGGAGCCCGGTGTCGGCGAGGACCTCTCGGACGAAGGCCAGGCGTTCCCGGTAGCGGTGGCGCTGTTCGTCGACGTGCCGGTCGTCCTCGAAGGCCACCACCGCACCGGCCTGCACCGGGCCGGCAACCATGAGGCCGGCGTGGCGGCGGACGTCGAGGAGGAACCCGACCAGGCCGGGGTCCCCGGCATAGAAGCCGACTCGCGCCCCGGCCAGATTTGAGCGCTTGGACAGGGAGTGGACCGCCACCACCCCGTCGGTCCCCGACTCGAGCACCGTCCGCGGCGGGCCGTCCCAGGTGAACTCGGCGTAGCACTCGTCAGAGAGCACCGGTACCCCGTTGGCCCTTCCCCACCGGGCCACGTCGTCGAGGTCGGTCAGGGAGCCGGTCGGGTTGGACGGCGAGTTGGCCCACACGCACAGGGCCCGTTCGATGTCGGATCCGTCGACCGCGGACAGATCGAGCCCGCCCCGGGGTAGCTCGGGCACCGGCACCGGGCGACAACCCCCGAGCAGCGCGCTCATGGCATACGTCGGGTAGGACACCGCCGGGTAGAGGACGGTGTCCCGGTCCGGTTCCCGGAGTCGCAGGTGGCCGGCGGCCGACGCCACGAACTCCTTGGTCCCGACGCAGGCGGCCAGCTGGCTCTCGGGGTCGACGGTGACCCCGAACCGTCGCTCCAGCCAACCGGCCGCCGCCGCCCGCAAGGGAGCGGATCCGGCCGATGCGGGATAGCCCCGCTCTGCATCGGAGGCGGCCATGGCCTCGAGGACGGCAGGCGGGGGTGGGTCGCAGGGCGTTCCGATCGAGCAGTCGACCACCCCCTCCCGGTCCGCTGACCCCGCCCGGCGGCCGAAGGCCTCCTCGGCCCGCGCCCTCACCACCCCGAGCCGGTCGTAGGGATAGGGCGGAGGGGTGAAGCCGACCGCGGTCCGGGCTCGGGGGGCCGGGCTCAAGAGGCCAGGAACTCCCGGAACCGGGACCGGCCCACCTCGTCGAGGACCACCTGGATGCGGGTCGACCCCTCCCCGGCGACCTCGCCGACGATCTCGCCCTCCCGGTGCACGGCCGCCAGGACGTCCCCGCGGGCCCAGGGAACCTCCAGCTCCACGACCCGGTCGCCGACCCTCAGGCGGTCCCCCATCGCCACCAGGAGCTCGGCGATTCCCTCCCCGGTGCGGGCGGACACCATCACCGAGCCCGCATGGGCCGCCATCAGCAGCCGGGCCTCCTGCTCGGACTCCGGGCCCAGTGCGGCCACGGCATCGGACTTGTTCACCACCAGGAGCTCCGGCACCCCGTCGGCACCGATCTCGGCCAGGACGGTGCGGACGGCGTCGACCTGGCCCTCGAAGTCCGGAGCCGATCCGTCCACCACGTGAAGGATCAAATCGGCTTCGCGCACCACCTCCAGCGTGGAGCGGAACGCCTCCACCACCTGATGCGGAAGCTTGCGGACGAATCCAACCGTGTCGGTGAGCAGCACGACCTCGCCACCGGGAAGGCTCAGTTGCCGGGTCCGGGGGTCGAGGGTGGAGAAGAGCCGGTCCTCCACCAGGACGTCGGCGCCGCACAGCCGGTTGAGCAGCGTCGACTTCCCGGCATTGGTGTAGCCGGCCAGTGACACCGCACGCTGTCGGGACCGGGCCCGACCCCGACGCTGGGTCCTCCGGGTCCGCTCGAGGTGGCGGAGATCGGATTCCAGTCGGCTCATGCGTCGCACCAAGCGACGCCGGTCGACCTCGAGCCTGGTCTCGCCGGGGCCCCGGGTGCCGATGCCCCCGGCCTGCTGGCTGAAGGACTTCCCCCGTCCGGCGAGTCGCGGCAGCCGGTAGCGGAGGAGGGCCAACTCGACCTGGGCGCGGCCCTCGGGTGTCCGGGCGTTCTGGGCGAAGATGTCGAGGATGACCGCAGTGCGGTCGATGGCGGTCCGACCCAGGAGGCGTTCCAGGTTCCGCTGCTGGGCCGGCGAGAGGTCGTCATCGAAGACCACGGTGTCGGCGTCCACGGCCAGGCAGACAGCCAGGAGCTCTTCGGCTTTCCCCCGCCCCAGGTACGTCGCCGGATCGGGCGCGCTCCTCCGCTGCAGGACCCGTGCCATCACGTCGGCGCCGGCCGTGTCCACCAGGAGGGACAGCTCGTCGAGGGCGGCCTCGGTGTCGGCCACCACGGCATGGGGGAAGGTCACGCCGACCAGCACGATCCGCTCCCGGACCGTGCGGGAGATCAGGGTGTCGGTGAAGGCCGAGTCGGAGGGCGTCACGGTCGGGCCGCGCCCAGGAGGCCCCGGACATCCACCTCGATGGCGGCAACCCGTCGGACCGGTCCGCTCAGACGGATCCCGCCACCGGCCAACTCGACCCGGAGGGTCCCTCCCGGATTGTGGACCTCGACCGTCTCGCCGACCAGGCCCCAGCTCCGAGCGGCGGCGGCGGCGGCGGCGCTCCCCGTGCCGCAGGCCTGGGTCTCCCCCACCCCCCGCTCCCACACCCGGAGGGTGAGGGCGTTGGATCCGGGTCCGGCGGCGATGAACTCCACGTTGATGCCTCCGGGGTGCACACCCTGGAGACGATTCCCCAACTCGGCCACGTCCACCAGGGCCGGGTCCGGGCCGAGCAGCACCAGATGGGGGTTGCCCATGTCGACCTGCCTTGCCCTCCGCTCCGCGAACTGCTGGGGCTGATCGGGGCCCAGCGTGGCCGCCCCCATCTCCACCGAAGCATCGGCGGCGTCAGCGGTTGCGCCGGGCCGGTACTCCACCACCCGCACGCCGCAGAGCGTCCCCACGGTAAAGCGGGGCGGCTCGACCAGGCCGGCCGCCACCGCGGCCTGGGCCAGGCAACGGATCCCGTTCCCGCTCATCTCCGCCACGCCGCCATCGGCGTTGTGGAGATCCATCCTGAGGTCGGCCTCGCTTCCCCCGTGGATGATCCGGATCACTCCGTCGGCGCCGATGCCGAACCTCCGGTCGCACAGGGCGCGGACCACCACTGGGTCGACGGGTGAGGCGTCCGCCACGTCGACCAGGACCAGGAAGTCGTTGCCGGCACCGTGGTGCTTGGTCAGGTTCAGTCGTCGGTTGATCGGCGTGGACGGGTTCATCGGGTTGCCTGTGAGTCTCCCACCCCGGTCGCAGCCAGGGGGAATCCAGCCAGGAGCGCGGCAATCGAGCCGGCCGGGTCGCCGTCCGGTCCTATCCATACGATACGAGGGTCCCGCCGGAACCACGACGACTGGCGCCGGGCGAAGACGCGGGTCCGCTGGACGGCGAGATCGATGGCGGTCCCCAGGGGTACGCCTTCTTCGATGTGGCTCAGGAGCTCGCGGTAGCCGAGGGCCTGGCGGGCCGTCCTCGACAGCCCCCCGGGCCTGGCGGCCAGCATGCGCACCTCCGCCAGGAACCCGAGCTCCATCAGCCGGTCGAAACGGGCGGCGATGCGCCCGTCGAGGTCGGTGGGATCGTGTCGGAGGCCGACCTGGATCACGTCCGTCGGCGGGTAGCGGTCGAGCCCGGGACCGAACGACGAGAACGGACGACCGGACCCGATGGTCACCTCTAGGGCCCGCAGGAGGCGGCGCCGGTTGGCGGGCTCCACCCGTCCGGCCGCCGCCGGGTCGAGGTCGGCCAGACGGCGGTGGAGGTCCTCGAGCGCGGAGCGCCGGGCCGCACTGCCCTCGGGGCCCGAGGCATCCAGCGAGCGGGCGAGCGCGGCGGCGACCTCGGGGTAGGTCCCGGGGAACGAGAGGTCGTCGACCACCGATCGCAGATAGAGCCCGGTGCCGCCCACCAGCAGCGCCTGGTGACCCCGGGCGGCGATGGCGGCCAGCACCCGCCGGGCTTCGGCCTGGAACTGCTGGACGGTGAACTCCTCGGACGGGTCGACCAGGTCGACCAGGTGGTAGGGCACCCGAGCTCGGGCGGCCCGATCCGGCTTGGCCGTCCCGACGTCCATGCCGCGATAGACGGCCATGGAGTCAACGGAGACCAGTTCGATCCCCGGCCTGGTCGAAGCAACCTGCATGGCGGTATGCGACTTCCCCGAGGCCGTGGCGCCGACCAACGCCACCGCGGCCGGGGCCGGAGGGGGCGGCGGGTGATCCGCACCGGGCTGATCAGCGGGGATGACCGTGCCCAGCGCGTGTTCCGGGGCTCGCACCGACCGTGACGCTCAGCCGGCGGACACGGGGATGAGGACGCGGTGGGCGGGCCGGGCGGTCACTATGCGCAGGGCCCCGGTCAGGTGATGGCGGGCGGCGGCGGTGACCGCCACATCGGCGTACGACCCCGCGGGGATCGACCGGTTGTCCGTCGGTTCGAAGTGGACCAGCTTGTTCTGTCGGGTGCGCCCGGTCATCACCGACGGTTCCCGCTTGGACGGCCCCTCCACCACCACCTCCTCCACCCGACCCAGACGGGCGCGGTGGCGGGCCAGCGCCGATCGTTCCACCACCGTCCGGAGCCGTTCCATCCGCTCGGCCATCACCTCCTCGGGCACGAACCGGTCCTCCATGGCCGCAGCCCGGGTGCCGGGCCGGGGGGAGAAGACGAACGTGTAGGCGCTGTCGTAGCCGGCCTCGGCCGCGACCTCGAGGGTGCGCACGAAGTCGGAATCGGTCTCACCGGGGAACCCCACGATGAGATCGGTGGTCACCGCCAGGTCGGGGATGGCGGCCCGGGCGTCGGCCAGTCGGGCCAGGTAGCGCTCGGCGGTGTAGCCCCGGCGCATGGCCACCAGGACTGCGTCACTCCCCGATTGCAGGGGGAGGTGGAGGTGGTTGCACACCTCGGCGGTCTCGGCCATGGCCGCGATCGTCTCCGGCCGCAGGTCCTTCGGATGGGGGCTGGTGAACCGGACCCGCCGGATCCCGTCGACGGCGCCCACCTCCCGGAGGAGCTGGGCGAACAGGGGCCGGCGCCGGGTCAGGTCCCGCCCGTAGGAGTTGACGTTCTGTCCGAGGAGGGTGACCTCGGTC
This sequence comes from Acidimicrobiales bacterium, assembly GCA_036553725.1. Classification (GTDB taxonomy): domain Bacteria; phylum Actinomycetota; class Acidimicrobiia; order Acidimicrobiales; family RAAP-2; genus Bog-756. The sequence goes on from DATBOO010000163.1 coordinate 40,515, forward strand.
ACACCGCGCCCGGCCAGGGCCCGTACCTCGGCCAGGAGGCCGTCGACCGGACGGGATGTCTCTCCCCCCCGCACCGAGGGGACGATGCAGAAGGCACAGGAATTGTCACAACCGGTCTGGATGGTCACCCACGCCGCATAGGGCAGGTCCCGCACGGCGCCGAGGGCCGCGGCCTGGTGGTCCCCGGCGGCGGAGCCGTCGGAGGGCCTCGGCTCGTCGAGGATCTCCACCACCGGGCCGGACGCCGCCGCCCGGCGCAAGAGCTCGGGGGCCCGGCCGAGGTTGTGGGTGCCGAAGACCACATCCACGTGGGGGGCGCGGTCGCGGATCCGCTGCCCGTCCATCTGGGCCAGGCACCCCCCCACCGCGATCTGCATGTCGGGCCGACGCTGGTGCAGGGCCTTCAGGTTGCCGAGGTGGCCGTAGAACTTGTTGTCGGCGTTCTCCCGGATGCAGCACGTGTTGAACACCACCACGTCGGCCGATTCGAGGTCCGGGCTGGCCACCAGGCCGTCGGCTTCCAGCGCCCCGGCCAGCCGTTCCGAGTCGTGATCGTTCATCTGGCACCCGAAGGTCCTGATGTGGAAGGTCCGCGCCGGGGCGGGCGCGCCCGACGGCCCGTTGGCCGGAGGTTCGGGAGGGGACGATGGGGCGGGGGCATCCATTGGTAGTCAGGGGCGCGGTGCCAGTGAAGGCCCGGTTCCCCATCCCCCTTTCAATCCGTGTGTGCGGTTTTCCCGCACACGGCTTACCGACGGTCTTTTGGACATGTTTACGCTGACTTCGGGTATCGGATGGTGCCGGCCCAGGATACGGCCGACGCCGACCGGCCGGTGCCCGCTGCGCCCGTCGAGGAGGCGGGCGGCCCGGCTCACCGGGTCCGGCGACCGCCCTACCTCTCGGCGTTGAAGTCGTAGAAGTCGCTCGACCCGTTCCGGTCGACGATCAGGCCGTGCATGTCCGCATGGAGAACGAGGACCTGCCCGGGGACGTCGGCCTCGGCCAGCGCGGCTACGGCCGCCACCTGCACGCCCGTCGCCTCGGCCCCGCGGGAGATCCCGAGGAGGGACGGGCCGGCTCCCGACCAGCACACCGCCAGCGCCCCGCCGGCCGCCATGGCGGCCAACAACTTCGGCGCCTCCGGGAACATCGGGCTCCGGTAGTCCTGGTGCAGCCGATCCTCGGTGGCCTCGCTGATGAGGACCCGGCTATCGGCCAGTCCGGCGATCAGCAGTGCGGTCCGCGACAGGTTGAAGGCGGCACTGTCCCGGCTGACCGTGGTGGGAAGGGCCTGCCGGGACCTGGAGGTGGGCAGTGTGAGGTCGGGCACGATGACCACGAAGGCCAGGCTCACGTCGAGGGCCAGCCGCACCGCCCGCACCCCGCCCCTCACCCGGGCGGCAGCCACCAGTCCGCCAACCATGGAAGCTGCCGCGTTGTCGGGATGGCCGTCGGTGTGGGCCGCCACGGCCAACGGGTCCTCCGCCCCGGCGGCGGCGGCAGCGGCCACGGCTAGGGCGGCCGACGAGCCCAGACCACGGGCGATGGGGATCTGGGAACGCACGGTGATGGCCAGGTGGTCGGTACCGGCCACGTCGATGGCCACCCGGGCGGCCAGGTGTGAAGGGTCGTCGGACAGGCCCGCGCCCTCGCCCTCCGAGCGCACGATCAGCCTCGAGGCCGGCTCCACCTCGACCTCGACGTAGCGGTCGAGCGCAATGGCCAGGGTGTCGAAACCCGGGCCGAGATTGGCCGATGATGCTGGAGCCCGTGCGCGCACACCGACACGGTACTCGTCGTGCCCGGTGCCCGGCAGGACCGCGTCAGGGCGTCATACTCCCTGTGCGTGCGCAGCCCCAACGCCTCAACCGTGGATGAGACGCCACCACCACGATGGCTCCGGCACCGTGGTGGCCAGCGCCAGGGGCACCATCTGCACCTGGCTCCCCAGCGCGAACGAGGCGGTTCCCACCCGGCGGCCCCCAGATCCCCCTGCGGGCACCGAGGAGAGCTTGCTCGCGGCCGCCACCCGTTGGCCGGGCCACGCGACGAGGAATGCCCCCTTGGACGTGATGACCTCCACCCGGTGCCGCTGCCCGCCCCACGTGGCCGTAACCGTTCCCACCGCCTGTCCCGCCGAGGCCACGGACACCGGAACGATCGCCGCCCCGGTGGCCGTGAGCAACCCGTCGGACGCGGGTCGGGTGAACTTGAGCGGGTCGACCACCGGCAGGTCGTCCACCGGGATGGTGGTGGTCGTGGTGGTGGGCGGAGGCGGAATGGTGGTGGTCGTGGGAGGGGGCGGCGTGGTGGTCGGCGGAGGGGGTGCCGCCCCGGGCGCGGGAGGCGCGGTGGTCGGGGGTGGGGCGGGGGTGGTGGTGGTGGGCGGAGGCGGGGGCGCAGTAGTGGGCGGGGGCTTGGGGAGGGTCGGTGGCGGTACCGGCTGCCCCAGGACCGCCACCAGCACGGTGACCGTCCGTCCCTGGACCACCCGGTTGCCAGCCAGCACCATGCAACCACCGGCCTTGGTGGTGTAGCCCGACTTGACGCCGACGACACCGTTGGACCCGATCTCCGACACGACATTGGGGAGTGTCCCGACCAAGGGCAGGGTGACCGACTTCATGGCCACCACCTCGGCGAAGGTGGGGTCGCTCATCCCGGCCGCCGCCATCCGCAGGCAGTCGGCCGCCGTCGACACCGAGCGTGGGTCGTAACCGCTGGCGTCGACGTAGTGGGTCGAAGTGGCCCCGAGCGACTGGGCCAGCGCGTTCATCTTGGCCACGAACGGAGCCTGGCTCCCGGCGTCCCAGGCGGCCAGCGCATAGGCGATGTTGTTGGCCGACTGGGTGAGGAGCGCCTCGAGCATCTGGCGCTCGGTCAGTACTTCGCCGGTGCGGACGGCCACGGTGGACTGGTCATTGTGCAACTCGGTGTTGTACTCGGACACATCGTCGGCCGTGATGGTGACCATGGGTCCGTTGCCACCGGCGGCGATCGGATGATCGCGGAGGACGACCACGGCGTTGGCCATCTTGGTCAGGGACGCAATTGGCACCGGCGTCTCGGGCCCGGACTGCTGGGAGTAGCCGAGGGATGGAACCGACACCGCCCCCTGCCCCTTGGCCGGCCAGGGAAGGGCCGGTTGGGCCCCGCCCACCGAGAGGGAAGAGGGAAGGTCCGTGAGCAGGGCCGGTCGGGCCAGCGGCCGGGTGATGCGTTGGGCGCCGAACCATCCGGCCGCGGCCAGGATGACCGCCAGAACCAGGGCCAGGGCCAATTCCAGCCGTCGATTGGCCCGACGCCTCTCGGCCCTCCGCTCGGCCCGGCGTCCGGTACGTGGTCGGCGGGCCGCCTCGTCCGGCCCGTCCGGGGCCGCGCCTTCGATGGTCGCAGGTTCCGGCTCGACCCGGTCGACCGGCGGCGCGGTGATGTCTATGGGGGCCGGCGGGGTCAGGGGCAGGGCTTCGCCACCGGCCGCCGACGCGGTGACGACGACCGGGGATTCTCCCGACGGCACGGACACGAGGTCGGCGTCTCGCGGCGCGTGCGGTCCGGCATCGGGTTCCTCCGAGGTCCGGTCGTTCAGCGGGCGTCCAATTCCTCGGGTGTCATCAGGACGGCACGGGCTTTGGATCCCTCCGAGGGGCCGACGACACCCCTACGCTCCATGAGGTCCATCAACCGCCCGGCACGGGCGAAGCCGACCCGCAACTTGCGCTGGAGCATCGAGGTGGAACCCAGCTGGGACCGGACCACCAGGTCCATGGCCTGGTCGAGGAGGTCGTCGTCACCGTCCTCGCCGCCCGGGGCCTGCCCCTCCCTGCCGACCACCTCCTCGATGCCGGCCACGACCTCCATGGGTCGTTGCCGCTTCCAGTGGGCGACGACGGCGCGCACCTCCTCCTCGCTGACCCACGGGCCCTGCAGGCGCTGCGGGTTCGACGAGGACGCGGTCAGGAGCAGCATGTCGCCCATCCCGATCAGCCGTTCGGCCCCGGGCTGGTCGAGGATCACCCGGCTGTCTGCCAACGACGAGACCGAGAAGGCCATCCGGGAGGGGATGTTGGCCTTGATGACCCCGGTGATCACGTCGACCGAGGGCCGCTGGGTGGCCAGCACCAGGTGGATCCCGACCGCCCGGGCCATCTGGGCGATCCGGCACACGGACTCCTCGACGCCCCTGGCCGCCACCATCATCAGGTCGTTCAACTCGTCCACCACGATGAGGATGAAGGGCAGTCGGTGGAATCGGGGCTCGACCTCTTGGTCGTGCCCGTCCTCGTCGCCGTCGGTCTCCGGTCCCGTGCCGCGCATCCGGAACTGGTAGTCCTCTTCGAACTGGGCCAGGTGGCCGTCGTCGAAGCCGGCGTTGTACCCGGTGATGTCCCGCATCCCGACCTCGGCCAGCAGGTCGTAACGCCGCTCCATCTCGGTGACTGCCCAGCTGAGCGCATTGGCCGCCTTCTTGGGGTCGACGACCACCTGGGTCAGCAGGTGGGGAAGGTCGTTGTACTGGCCCAACTCCACCCGCTTGGGGTCAACCAGGATGAGGCGGACCTGGTCGGGTGTGGCACGGCTCAGAATCGACGTGAGCACCGAGTTGATGCACGAGGACTTGCCCGATCCGGTGGCCCCCGAGACCAGCACGTGGGGCATCTCGGCCAGGTTGACCATCACCGCACGACCGGCGATGTCCCGGCCCAGGGCCACCTCGAGGGGATGTTCGGCGCCGGCGGCCTCGGTGGAGGCCAGGATGTCGCCGAGGGCGACCAGCTGCCGGTGGCGGTTGGGCACCTCCACGCCGATGGCCGACTTGCCCGGGATCGGGGCCAGGATACGGACGTCGGGTGACGCCATGGCGTAGGCGATGTCCTTGGACAACGAGGTCACCCGGGCCACCTTGACGCCGGCGCCCAGCTCCAACTCGTACCGGGTCACCGAAGGGCCGACGGTGCGGCCCACCAGGCGGGTGTCCACCCCGTGCGCAGCCAGGGCGGTGACCAGGGCGGCGCCGGCGGCGTCGACCTCCCGCGCATCGACGGCCTGGGGCTTGGCCCGCTTCAGCAGATTGGCAGGAGGCAAGCGCCAGTCGCCCACCGTCGGGCCCAGCCTCATCTCCAGCTGCGATCCATTGACCGCCCGGGCGGCCTTCCCGGCGACGACCCCGGACGGGCCCGGACCGGAGTCGACGGGCTCGTCGGCCGCCTGCGGCACCACGGCCGGCTCCTCGTACTCCTCCGCCTCCTCCTCTTCCTCGTCGGCTTCCTCGTCGGTGGCGAGCGCCCGCCCGAAGGGATCGGTCGGGTCGTCCTCCTCCGCCTCGCCCTCGTCGTCGTCGACTCCCCCCCGGGCCACGGACGCCGACCACCGTGCCGCCCGGGCCACGGCACCCGCCGCCGAGCTGACCGGAACGCCGGTGAACACCACCATGGCCACCACCAGGAGCGCAGCCAGCACGGTCGCAGCCCCGAATCCCCCGAGGGCGGATCGGAGCGGGTTGCTGACCAGGGCTCCCACCCACCCTCCGGCCGAGGACAGGGACGCCGTCGATGCCCGCAACCCAGGTGAGCCCCCGGCCAGCGCGGCCATGCCGGCCACGGACAGCAGCGTGAGGGAGGCCCCGATCACCGCTCGGGCTGGCTCGGGGGTAGCCCGTTCCTCTTCGTCAGCGCCGTCGCGCCCCACCAGGAGGAGGATCCCCACGGCCGCGGCCACCGGCGGCACCAGAAACCTGCCCCAGCCGAGGAGGTCACCGACGGCGACCCGGCCGCCGTGTCCCGCCGGGCCCAGCGAACCGGCGTAGAAGGCCACGGCCGCCAGGAGGCCCAGGGTGACCAGGACCACGCCCCACAGGTCGGTGGCGTGTCCGGCAATCACCGCCCACATCGAGGCCAGGAGGCCCGGCTCGTGCCGCCTCCCCGCGTGGCGAGACGACCTCGCGCCCTTGCCCCGGCGGGCGGCGGCCCGCCTGGCGGATGCCGAGGACTTGGGGCGCGATCGAGACAGGGGCGTCGGCCTACGCCCCGACCGCGCACCCCCGGATCGACCTGCCCGGCGCTTGGTGGCGGTCGTCACAGTGGACAACAGGGTACTCCCGCCCTGTCGCCATCATGGGGACACCAGGGCCGGAATCGCCCCTCAGACGGTGACGATCACCGGCACGATCATCGGGCGCTGCCGGGTCCGGTCACCCACCAGGCGACCCAGGGCCTTGCGGGCCACCCGGTTGAGCGTCTCGTGGTCGTGGCTCCCGTTGCCCAGCGCCTGCTCGAGCGCCTTGGTCACCGCGATTCTCGCCTCGTCGAGCAGCACGTCGGTGTCCTCGTCGTATGCCCACCCCCGGGTCACGATCTGCGGGGTCCCCACGACTTCCGCCCGCTTGAGGTCGACGGTGGCCACGGCCATCACGACCCCCTCCTCGGCCAGGACCATCCGGTCCCGCAGCACGCCGTGTCCGATGTCGCCGACCGAGCTGCCGTCCACGAAGAGGTATCCCCCCGGGACAGAGCCGTCGCGGTGGAGTCCGGACCCGTCCAGGCGCACGGCGTCACCGTCCTCGCACAGGACGACGCGATCGTCGGTGATGCCCATGGAGGCCGCCAATCGAACGTGATTGGCCATGTGGCGGTACTCGCCGTGCACGGGGATGAAGAACTCCGGCCTGGTCACCGACATCAGCATGGCCAGCTCGCCCTGGCGGGCGTGGCCGCTCACGTGCACGGAGTCCACCCCGGAGTGGATGACCTCGACGCCGCGCCGGTGGAGGCTGTCGATGACCCGGCCCACGGACCACTCGTTGCCAGGGATGGGATGGGCGCTGATCACCACCACGTCGCCCTCGCGGACCCGGAAGAAGCGGTTCTCGCCGGCGGCCAGTCGTGACAGCGCCGACATGGGCTCCCCCTGCGACCCGGTGGAGATGACGCACACCTGGCCCGGCTCGAACCGGTCCACCTCCTCGATGTCCACCAGGGACCGGTCGGGGATGTGCAGAAGGCCGAGCCGACGGGCCAGGGCCACGTTCTTCTGCATCGACCGGCCCAGCGTGGCCACCGACCGCCCGCCGGCGATGGCCGCGTCGGCGACCTGCTGGACACGGTGGATGTGGCTGGCAAAGCAGGTGACGATGAACCGCCGTTCGGGTCGGGCCAGGAAGACCTTGCGCAGCGTCTCCCCCACCGTGGACTCCGAAGGCGTGAACCCTGGCTCCTCGGCGTTGGTCGAATCGGCCAGGAGCAGGCGTATCCCCTGGTCGGAGGCCAGGGCGCCCATCCGGGCCAGGTCGGTGCGCCGGCCGTCGACCGGGTGCAGATCGATCTTGAAGTCGCCGGAGTGGAGGATGATCCCCTGGGGGGTGTGGAAGGCGGTGGCGAAGGCATGTGGCACCGAGTGGGTCACCGGGATGAACTCCACGTCGCAGGGCCCGATGCGCCGCCTCTCGCCGTCCCGGACCGGGATGAATTGGGCACGCTCGGCCATGCCGGCCTCGTCCACCCGGTTGCGGGCCATCGCCAGGGTCAGCTCGGACCCGTAGACCGCCACCGGGAAGTCGCGGAGGAGGTAGGCCAACCCACCGGTATGGTCCTCGTGCCCGTGGGTGAGGATGACGGCGTCGACCCGATCGGCATTCTCACGCAGGTAGGTGAAGTCGGGAAGCACGAGGTCGACCCCCGGCATGTCGGGGTCGGGGAACATGATCCCCACGTCGAGCACGATGATCCGGCCTTCGACCTCGATGCACGCGCAGTTCCGCCCGATCTCGCCCAGTCCGCCCAAGAACACCACCCTGACCGCTCCGGCACCCCCGCCCGACGGCCGCACCGGTCGCTTTCCGGCCTTGGCCACCTTCGCCGTCTTCGCCGTTTTCACCGGCTGCGTCTTGGCCGCGCCGACCGTCGTGCCGGCGTTTCCGGCCTTTCGGGCCTTCGTGGGCTTGCCCGCGCCCTGGCGGCTCTTGCCGGTGGCATTCCCCTCTCCCGCCGCCTGGCCCGGGCGACCGGTCGGACGACGGGGTCCTCCGGGCTCAGCCAACCGACTGGTGGGCCGGGCTCAGCCGGCTCAGTCCTGAGATGACCGCCCGTGCCTGGTCGTCGAGCGCCTCGGGCGCCGGAACGTTGGGGAGGCGGCACTGCCCGACAGGCAGCCCGAGGGCCCGGCAGGCCGCCTTGGCCGGGACCGGGTTGGGAAACTCGTCGCTGGACTCGAACCGGTACGACTCGGCCAGGTGCTGATTGATGGTCATGGCGCGATCGACGTCGCCGGAACGGTGGCAACTGAGCATCTCGGCCAACAGCCTTCCCGCCCAGTGCGCGGCGACGCTGACCACCCCGGCCCCACCGATCGAAGCAAAAGGCAGGGCCAGCGGATCATCACCGCTGTAGACGTCGAACCCCTCAGGGCTCTCGGCGACCACCACCGCCGCCCCGGCCACGTCGCCCGTGGAGTCCTTCACTCCCACGATGGTGGGAACGTCACGGGCCAGCTCGAGGGTCAGCCGGGTACCGATCCGCCGCCCGGTCCGCACCGGGATGTCATAGAGGAGCACCGGGAGGTCGGAAGCGGCGGCAATCGCCCGGAAGTGGGCCGAGAGCCCGGCCGGCGACGGCCGGTTGTAGTACGGAGTTACCGCCAGCACGCCGTGGACCCCACACGCCGTGGCCTGCTCGGTCAGCCGGACGGAGTGGGCCGTGTCATTGGTGCCGGTCGACGCGATGACGGGAATGTCGACCACGGCGACGACGGCCCGGAACAGATCCATCCGCTCGTCGTCGGTGAGCACGGGGCCCTCCCCGGTGGTGCCGGCCACGACCAGCCCGTCACTGCCGGAGGCAGCCAGGTGACCGGCCAGCGTGGCGGCCCCGTCGAGGTCCAAGGCGCCGTCGCCGTCGAACGGCGTGACCATGGCCGTGATCACCGATCCGAAGCGCGGCATCTGCCCTCAGCCCCCCGAACGGGGCGATGGGGTCATGGAAGGGGTCATGAATGGGCAGGCTACCAGCAGCCGTCGGCCCGTCCCGTCTCGGGTACGAGCGGGCGCGGCCCTCGCTACGGGGCCTTCAGGAGGCGATCCGGTCCTTCGGGGGCACCGAGGCCATGGCGTCGTACTCCTCGGTGGTGTCGACCCAGGACTCGAACTCGATCACGCCCAGCTCGGTGAACTTGGTCCGGAGCCAGCCGTCGGCGGCGTCCAGCAGGCCCAGCTTCTTGCAATTGGGAACGATCTTGGAGAACAGGAGCGCCTGGAACTCGCCCCGCTCCGGTGCCTGTTGCACCACGGGGACGATGGCCTTGGGGTCGACGCCCATCCGGTCCCAGACCTCTTGCTGGAGGAACCGGTCCCGCATCCGCACGGCGGCCTCGAAGGCGAACTCCTGGCGCTCGCGCAACTCCGCCGAGCTCAGTCCCTCGTAGTACTCCTGCAGGCTCAGGACGCCGAAGGCGACATGACGGGCCTCGTCGGCCATCACGTAGCGGAGCAGCTGCTTGAGCAGCGGATCGGCGGTCATCTGGTGCATGAAGCCGAAGGCGGCCAGGGCCAGGCCCTCGACCATGATCTGCATTCCCAGGTAGGTCAGGTCCCACCGCGAGTCGGCGATGATGTCGTCGAGGAGCATGCGCAGATGGGCGTTGACCGGGTAGTGGCCCGAGAGCTTCTCGTCGAGGTACTTGCCGAACACCTCGACGTGACGGGCTTCGTCCATCACCTGGGTCGAGGCGTAGTACTTGGCGTCGATCCACGGCACCGACTCCACGATCTTGGCCGTACAGATGAGGGCGCCCTGCTCGCCGTGGAGGAACTGCGACAGCGTCCAGTTCTGGCTCTCGACCCCGAACTGCACCCACTCCTTGTCCCCCCACTTCTCCACCGGGGTACCGGTGAGGTCGAACCCGGCCCCGAATCCGCCGGTGGCCTCTGCCTGGTCCCTGACCAGCTTCTCCTGGTCGACATCGATCTCCCACGGGAGGTCGGTCTCGCCGTTCCATTGAGCGCCCTTGGCCTTCTCATAGAGCTTGTTGAGCTTGGGCCGGGAGCCCTTCTCGTAGTCCCAGGTGAAGATGGAGTCGTACTCGGAGTGGACGACATGGCGCCCGTCGGCTTCCTCGGTGCCGACCACCGACAGGATCGTCTCGAAGTCGTCGATCTCGGCTCGGCCGATGATGTCCTCGGTGCTGCTCATCTCGGTGGTCATGGCATGGCTCCCTTCGAAAGCGCGGTGGCAGTGGAATGCTCGTACGGGTGCTGGTCGGTGGACGGGTGCTGGTCGCAGGACTGGTGCTGGTCGGGGGACGGACGGCTCGTGCGGGCCGACCCCGAGGAGAGTAGGGCGGGCGGGTCTGGCGGTGCCTGTTGCGACCCGAACGGGGTGATGTCGATCACGGTCGGGGTCCCGGCGTCGTGGAGGGAGCGGATCCCCGGCAGTACGAAAGTGGTCACCAGGTGGGCGGTCTGGGCGGGCTCGGTGAGATCCATGCGGTCCGAAGGGGCGATGGCATAGGAGAGCACGATGCGGGTGGCCCACTCGGTCACCCGTTCGGCTTCCTTCGGGCTCATCCACCGGGCCAGGAAGGGCGCCGTGAAGTGGGAGGCGGCCACCAACAGCCGGTCGGACTCGTCAAAGGCCAGGTGCCCGAGGACCATCTCGGGCTCGTGCTCGACCAGATAGGCCAGGGCTGCGTGGTCCCGGAGGCGCGTCGACGCCTCCACGATGCCGCCGACCAGCGCCTCGGTGAGGTCCCCGGCTTCACCCAGCCGGACCCCGAGCGCCGAGAACAATCGGGCCATCTCGGTGTCCACCACGGCTCCGAGGATCTCGTCCCTACCCCCGGGGAACACCCGGTAGACGGTGGCCCGGGACACTCCGGCCCGGCGGGCGATGTCGTCGACCGTCGTCTTCGTGGTGCCGTGACGGGCCAGGCAGTCCAGGGTGGCATCGATGATCCGCACCCGGCGGGGGGACTCCGGAACCGTCCCCGGGGCCACGGCATCGGCCGCTCCGTCCACGACCCCGTCCACCACGGCCCCGTCCACGATGACCTGGAACGCGTTCCCCCGGGTTTGCACACCTGAAACGTTAGGTCGGTATTTGTCTCATTGTCAACCACCCGGGCCATCGGGCGCCGGGGGCAGTGGGTCACCCGGGCCCGGGCCGGCCACCACGCCGGCCAGGAGCTCGGCGCGGACCAGCTGGGCCACCTGGGCCGGGTCGTCGAGGTCCCATCGGCCGGGAGCTGACATGTACGACAGCACCATCCGGGCCAGGAAGTCCGCCGCCTCCCTCAGGTCGACCCCCGGGGCCACCCCTCGTTGCTCGAGGTACGGCACCAGGAACTCGGCGATCCCCTGGCGGATCCGGTTGCTCTCGAAGGTCAGGGTCGGGAGGAGCTTCTCCGGCTCGGTCTGCATCACCCGCTGAAGCACCTCGTGCTCCACGATCGACCGGTGGGCGAACATGATCCCCCGCTCCATCACCTGCTCGAGGCTCTCGGCCCCCTGCACCTGCTCGTAGAGCTCGATGAAGAACTCGAGTGTGGCCCACGCCACCACCGCGCTGATCAGCTCGTCCCGGCCACCCGGGAAGGTCCGGTACACGGTGGCCCGGGACACCTTGGCCTCACGGGCAGCATCCTCGACCGAGGTCTTGGCCAGCCCCCAGCGGGCCACACAGGCGTAGGTGGCCTCGAGGATCCGCTGACGGGTGTCGCCCATCCGCCGGGACCCGATCCCTCAGAGACCGAGGAGGGGCTCGAGGCCGAGGGTCAGGCCGGGCCGGCCGCCTACCGAGCGCACGGCCAGCACCACCCCGTCCATGAACGATGACCGGTCATAGGAGTCGTGACGGATGGTCAGGCTCTGCCCGACGGCGCCGAAGACCACCTCCTGGTGGGCCACCAGTCCGGCCAGGCGCAGTGAATGGATGCGCACGCCGGCCGGTCCCGCTGACCCACGGGCATCCTCCAGCACCTCGGTGACCGTGCGGTCGGGCGGGAAGTCACCGGCCCCCGCGGCGGCGCGCCCCGCGGCCATGCCCTCGGCGGTGCGCATGGCGGTGCCCGAGGGCGCGTCCAGCTTCCCGTCGTGATGGGACTCGACGATCTCGGCTCCCTCGAACCAGGGCGCCGCCATCTCCGCGAACTTCATCATCAGTACCGCGCCGATGGCGAAATTGGGAGCTACCACGCAGTTGGTAGTGCCGGCTGTCTGCCCGTCGAAGCGCCGGGCCAGCTCGGCAAGGTCGACCTCGGTGAACCCGGTGGTCCCCACCACCGCGTGGATCCCGGCGTCGGCGCAGAAGGCCAGTGTCTCCCGGGCCGAGTCCAGCCGGCTGAAGTCGACCACCACCTCGGTCCCGGCGGCGGTGAGTGCCTCGAGCCCACCGGAGACCGCGAGCCCGCTGGGTGCGCCCCCGATGAGCTGGCCCACATCCGATCCGGCGTGCAAAGGGTCGACCGCGGCCACCAGGTCGAGATCCGGTTGCGCCTGGACGGTGCGGCACACCTCCCTCCCCATCCTGCCACCGGCCCCGACGACCCCGACCCGCATGACGGCCACCCTAACGGCTCGCCGTCAGGCCCGGCCGCCGCCGGAGACCGCCGAATGACCGGCCGCGGGCGTCATCCCAGTCCGAGCTGGCGGGGATCGAAGTCGGACTCCTCGAACGGCCCGACGACTGAGAGGGTCCGGGGGGCGGCCACCAATTCCGATGCGGTGGCGTGGACCTCCTCGAGGGTCAGGGCGTCCACGCGGGCGAGCACCTCGTCGACCGTGAGCACCTCACCGTGGAGCAGGAGCCCTGCCCCGATGCGGCTCATCCGGGCACCGGAGTCCTCACAGGCCAGGAGGGTCTCGGCGCGGAGGTTCCCCTTGGCCACGGCCAACTCCCGCTCGCTGATGCCCTCGGCCCCGAGCGCGGCCAGCTGGGAGGAGACGATGTCCAGCACCTCGGCCACGTGCTCGGGTGCGGTCCCCATCCCGACACTGACCGATCCGGCATCGTGGTACGCCACGCGTTCGGACCAGACCGAGTACGCCAGCCCGCGACGCTCCCGGATCTCCTGGAAGAGGCGGCTCGACACGCCCCCACCCAGGGCGTGGTTGAGCGCCGCCAGGGCGTAGCGCCGTCGGTCGAAGCGGTTCACCGACCGGGAGGCGAGCACCACGTGGGCCTGCTCGGTCGTCCTCCTGGTGACCCGGAGCGGCTCCACCTTGTCGTCGGGTGGCCGGCGCTCGGGCGTGGCACCGCCGGCCGGGCCGGAGAACCGCTCCTCGAGGCCGTCGGCCACCTCCTCATGGCGGAGGTCACCGGCCACGGCCACCACCATGTTGCCGGGCCGGTAGTGCACCGAGAAGAAGTCCCGTATCCGTTCCGGGCTCATGGACCAGACCGACTCCTGGGTGCCGAGGACCTCCCGGCCCAACGGGTGGTCGGGGAACAGGAGGGCCGAGCTCTGCTCCGCAGCCTCGTCGGCGGGCTCGTCGGCATGCATCAGGATCTCATCGAGGATGACCTGTCGCTCGGCCTCCAAGTCCTCGGCGCGAAGCGCCGGCTGCCACATGATGTCGGAGAGGACATCCAGGCCCAGCGGAAGGTGCTCGGCCAGCAGGCGGATGTAGAACGACGTGTACTCCCTGGTGGTGAAGGCGTTGAAGTCACCGCCGACTTCGTCGACCACCTCGGCGATGTCGGACGGTGAGCGCTCGGCCGTGCCCTTGAACAGCAGGTGCTCGAGGAAGTGGGAGGCGCCGGCCTGGCTCGGCTCCTCGTCGCGTGCACCGGTGCCCACCCAGAACCCGATGCACACGGAACGGGCATCGTCCATCCGCTCGGTGACCAGCGAGAGCCCGGACGACAGCGCCTCGGTCCGGATCACCCGCGCCCACCCCCGGAGTCTCCGGGGGATGACGCCGCCCGATCCGAACCCACGCCCCGATGCCTCGGTTGTGCCGGTCGGGCCGGAGCGTGGTCCCACCGGGTGCCGGCCCGGAGGCCGGTCCCCCGGTGGACGCGAGCGCTCAACGGCGGCGGCGACCGCCCCTGCTGCCGCCTCCGCCACCTCCACCGGGACGATCGGAGGACTCGGCCACCGCCGGCCCCAGATCGCCGAATTCCTGGACCAGCTCGACCTCGAAGGCGTCCTCGAACGAGGCGGCCCGGGGAGAGGCGGGGCCGGTCTCGGCGGGCCGGCGGCCCCGATCGCCCCGATCGGCGCGATCGCCGGGGTCGGCGTGGTCACCCCGGGGGCGGCCTCGCCCGCCCTCGCGTCCGCCGTTGTCGCTGCGACCGGTCCGGTCGTCGCCACCCGAGCCGGCCGCCTCGCCGGCCAGGGAGAGGGACACCTTGCCCTGCGGATCGATGTCGTCGACCTTCACCTCGACGGGCTGGCCGAGCTCGAGCACGTCCTCGACCCGCTCGACCCGCTTGCCCTGCCCGATCTTCGAGATGTGCAGCAGGCCGTCACGCCCCGGGAGGATGTTGACGAAGGCCCCGAACTTGGTGATGTTGACCACCTTGCCCTGGTAGGTGGCGCCCACCTCGGCCAGCGGCGGGTCGAGAATGGTGGAGATCCTGCGCCGGGCCTCTTCGACGGCGTTGCCGTCCTTGGCGCCGATGGTGACCGTGCCCACCATTCCGTCGTCGTCGACGGCGATGTCGGCACCCGTCTCCTGCTGCAGGGCGTTGATGACCTTGCCTTTGGGCCCGATGACCTCGCCGATCTTGTCCATCGGAATCTCGAACGAGATGATCTTCGGGGCGGACTCGGCGACCTCGCTCCGCGGCTCGGCGATGGCGTCGGCCATCACCTCGAGGATGGCCAGACGGGCCTCCTTGGCCTGGAGGAGGGCCTTGGTCAGCACGTCGAGGGGCAACCCGTCGATCTTCGTGTCGAGCTGGAGGGCGGTGACCACGTCCTTGGTCCCCGCCACCTTGAAGTCCATGTCGCCGAAGGCATCTTCGGCGCCGAGGATGTCGGTGAGGGTGACATAGGTGCCACCGTCGTAGACGAGCCCCATGGCGATGCCGGCCACCGGCGCCTTGAGCGGCACCCCGGCCGCCATCATCGACAGCGTGGACCCGCACACCGAGGCCATGGACGTCGAACCATTGGAGGCCAGCACGTCGGACACCAGGCGGAGGGTGTACGGGAAGTCCTCCTCGTAGGGCACGACCGGAAGCAGGGCCCGCTCGGCCAGCAGTCCGTGGCCGATCTCCCGACGCTTCGGACCCCGCATGAACCCGGTCTCGCCGGTGGAATAGGGCGGGAAGTTGTAGTGGTGCATATAGCGCTTGTGCTCATCGGGCGTGATGGTGTCGAGGAGCTGGTTCATCCGGGGCATCCCCAGGGTGGTCACGTTGAGGACCTGGGTCTCGCCCCGCTGGAACAGGGCCGATCCGTGGGCCGTGGGGAACAGGTCGACCTCGGCAGAGAGCGGCCTGATGCCGGTGGTGGTGCGGCCGTCGATGCGCAGGCCGTCCTCCACGATGCGCTTGCGCACCAACTTCTTGGTGAGCCCCCGCACCGCGGCCTTGATCTCACCCTCGCGGTCGGGGAACTCAGCAGCCAGGGTCGACACGATGGTCGAGGTCGCCTCGCCGATGGCGGCGTTGCGATCCGCCTTGGCCACGATGACGTTGGCCGCGGCGACGGCATCGGTGCCCGCCGCCTGGACCCGCTCCCACACGTCGTCGCCGTAGTCGGAGAGGGTCGAGTACTCGATGGTCTCGATCGGGCCCCGGGCGGCCACGTAGGCGTCCACCATCCGGCGCTGGAGGACGATCGCCTCGCGGATCCACCTCTTGGCCGCCTCGAGTCCGTCGGCCAGGACCTCCTCGGTGACCTGGGGGGCGCCCTCGTCGTAGTACTGGAACGAACGCTCCGAGCCGCCGGCCTCGACCATCATGATGGCAATGTCGGCATCGTCGCCGTCGCTCAGGGCGCGCCCGGCGACCACCAGCTCGAAAGTCGACTCGTCGCCCTCTTGGAAGCTGGGGTGCGGGATCCACTGGCCGTCGGTCGAGTAGGCGACCCGCACGGCGCCGATCGGCCCCTCGAAGGGGATGCCCGAGATCATCAGAGCCGCCGAGGCGGCGTTGATGGCGAGGACATCGTGCGGGTTGACCTGGTCGGCGCCGAAGATGGTGCCCACCACGTGGACCTCATTGCGGAAGCCCTTGGGGAAGGAGGGGCGCAGGGGCCGGTCGATCAGTCGGCAGGTGAGAATGGCCTGGTCCGACGATTTCCCTTCACGGCGGAAGAACGAGCCAGGGATCTTCCCCGCCGCATAGGTGCGTTCCTCGATGTCCACCGTCAGCGGGAAGAAGTCAGCTCCCTCCCGGACCGACCGGGCCGCTGTGGCCGTCGCCAGCAGTACCGTGTCGCCGATCCGGCCGACGACGGCTCCGTCGGCCAGCTGGGCCAATTTTCCAGTCTCGAATGTGAGTGTGCGGTCGGTGCCACTGATGGGCGCCGACACAATTATGGCGTCTGACATGACGCTCCTTGGTTGCTCGGGGACTCCCCGAGCCAGTTCCCAGTTGTCGACCACTCCGCGGCTGGACGGGTGCGGGGTGATCGGCAACTGGTGACTGACCTCGGTTGGAGCCCAATCTGATTGATGTGTTCACGGCTCGCCACCGTGGTGGCCGGCCGGTCCTGTTGCGGGCCGACACCCTGCCGGCCTGCAGTCCGCCGACGACGTGCCGGCGGAGAAATTGCGCACGCCCGGCCGAGGCCGGGCGGAGCGTCTTGTCGGCGCCTAGCGCCGTAGGCCGAGGCGACCGATGATGTCCCGGTAGCGTTCGACATCGTTGTTGCGGACGTAGTCCAGCAGGCGCCGCCGGCGGCCTATCAGCTTCAGCAGGCCGCGACGGGTGTGGTGGTCGCCCTTGTGCACCTTCAGGTGCTCGGTCAGATGGATGATGCGCTCGCTCAATACGGCGATCTGCACCTCTGGGGATCCGGTGTCCGTCTCGTGCAGACGGTACTCGGAGATGGTGGCCTGCTTGTCTGGCATGTGGGGAATCGACCTCGGTGACTTCGCGACGGCCGACGGAACGAGCACGTCGGCGGGCCAATGCTAGCAGCATCGCAGCTCGGGGGTATCCCGCCCGTCACGCTCGGAGGAAACGGCCGTCCCGACGGAACGACCGGGCCGTCCCGGAGGGGCAGGCCCGGTCGCTTCGCGGACAACTGGTGAGCGTGCCCGGCGGCGGCAACCGCTGGCCGACTCCGCCCTGGTGGCGCTACCGGTTGGGCTGGGGGGTGACCCGGAGGTAGGGCTTGATGGTGTCGAAGCCCTTCGGGAACCGCTCCTTCGCCTCCTCGTCCGAAACCGCGGGGACGATGATCACGTCCTCTCCGTCCTTCCAGTCGACCGGGGTGGCCACCTTGTAGTCGGAGGTCAGCTGCAGCGAATCGAGGACCCGGAGGATCTCGTCCACGTTCCGCCCTGTCGATGCCGGATAGGTGAGCGTGAGCTTGACTTTCTTGTCCGGGCCGATGATGAACACCGACCGGACAGTCAGGGTGTCGCTGGCATTCGGGTGGATCATGTCGTACAGGTCGGCGACCTTGCGGTCCTCGTCACCGATGAGGGGGAAGTTCAGGGCCTGACCCTGGGTCTCCTCGATGTCGTTGGCCCACTTGCCGTGCGAGGCGACGTCGTCGACCGAGATGCCGATCAGCTTGGTGTCCCGCTTGTCGAATTCGGCCTTGGCCTTGGAGAAGGCACCGAGCTCGGTGGTGCAGACCGGGGTGAAGTCCTTGGGGTGGGAGAACAGCACGCCCCAGCTGTCCCCCAGGTACTCGTGGAAGTTGATCGTGCCTGCGGTGGTCTCCGCAGTGAAGTCGGGGGCTGTGTCGCCCAGACGAATTGCCATGAAATGCTCCTTCTCTCTCCTGTGTCGTCGGTCCTGTGGCGATGCTGTGAGCCGGACCCTGCCCGGCGGGAGATCTCGTCGCCCACTCAGGATAGACGAAGCCGTCCCAATTGTCGACCG
>DATBOO010000164.1:0-8483 GCA_036553725.1 Acidimicrobiales bacterium
CGCGTCTTCCTCGTCCGGCGCCAGCTCGACCGCCGGATCGACGGCCAAGCGGAAGTGGCGCAAGGGGCGGTGACGATCGGCTCTCAGTGCCCGCCGGGTGTCGGGAGCACGATCAGCTCCCGCCATCGGCCGAGCCGACCGGCCACGGCCTCCGGTGTCAGCCGCAGCGCCGAGTCGACGACGCTGTCGGCGATGGCCCGCTGTGCCTGGTAGTGGTGGGCGGCTGATCGGAAGAGCGGCCCGCGCCCGTCGACCAGGTCGGAAGGGGCGCCTCCGAGGAACCCCCACAGGGTGAACCCGAAGGCCAGGTCGTGGACGACCGGGGCCCGCCCGAACCGCGCACAGCGGCGCATGCCGACCGCCGTACAGCCGGCGATGGCGTCCTCGGCGGACTCTCCGGGCCCGAGCTCCAGGCGCTCCTCGAATCGGCGGGCCAGCTTCAGGGCGAATCCCTGGTCAGGACCGGGGCTGCCCAGCCGGGGACCGGCGGGCTGCTCCGCTCCCCGCAGCTCTGCGGGCCGGGACTGCGTCCAGGCCCCCGGAACCCTGAGCTGATAGGCGGGGCGGACCTGGTCTGCCTCCACGATCGGCACAAAGCTGGGCTGGGTCACTCCGGGGCTCCTGATGGTCGGTCTTCCGACGGGTCTGACGGCCGGGCTAGCTGCCGGAGGGCGATCCGGCGTGGAGCAGACCGTAGACGATGGAGTCGGAGAGGGCCTGCCAGGACGCGGCGATGATGTTCTCCGAAACTCCGATCGTGGTCCAGGTGTGGTTGCCGTCGGTGGAGTCGATGAGCACCCGGGTGACCGATCCGGTGCCCTTGGCCGAGTCGAGCACTCTCACCCGGTAGTCCACCAGGTGCACGTCGGCGAGCGCCGGGTAGCGGGCCCCGATGGCCCCCCGCACCGCTCCGTCCAGCGCGTTGACCGGTCCGTTGCCCTCGGCCGTGGCCACCGTCCGTTCGTCCCCCACCAGGATCTTCACCGTGGCTTCGGTTGACTGCCCCTCGCCGTGATCGGCGATGACCCGATAGGACTCGAGCTCGAAGAAGGACTGTTGCCATCCCGTCGCATTTCGCAGCAGGAGCTCGAGCGATCCGTCGGCCACCTCGAAGTGGTAGCCCTCGTGCTCGAGCCGCTTGAGGGAGTCGAGCACCGAGGACATGGCCTGCGAATCGAGCTCGAGCCCCAACTCCCCGGCCTTCAGGGCCAGGGTCGAACGGCCGGCCATCTCGGACACGACGAACCGGGCGCCGTTTCCGACCAGTTCCGGCGAGATGTGCTCGTAGGCGTCCGGCCGCCGGGCGATGGCCGAGGTGTGGAGCCCGGCCTTGTGGGCGAACACCGAGGCGCCGACGTAGGGCTGCTGCGGATTGGGCGCGATGTTGACCAACTCGGCGATGTGGTGGGACACCGGGGTGAGCAGCTCCAGCCGCTCGCGGGGGATCGTGTCCACCCGCAGCTTGAGGGAGAGGTCGGGGATGGCGGCCGACAGGTCGGTGTTGCCCGCCCGTTCGCCGTACCCGTTGACGCAGCCCTGGACGTGGGTGGCCCCCATTCCCACCGCGGCCAGCGAGTTGGCCACCGCGCACCCGCCGTCATTGTGGAAGTGGACCCCCAGCTGGGTCTCGAAGCCGCTGAGCACATCGGTGACGATGCGCTCCACCTCGAACGGCAGCGTCCCCCCATTGGTGTCACAGAGCACGAGGGTCTCCGCCCCGGCCTCTTCCGCGGCCCGGAGGATGCGCTTGGCGAATTGCGGATTGGCCTTGTAGCCGTCGAAGAAGTGCTCGGCATCGAGGAAGACCCGGAGATCGTTGGCCCGGAGGAACGCCACCGAGTCGGCCACCATGGCCACGGCCTCGTCGAGGGTGGTGCGCAGGGCATCGACCACGTGGACCTCGGACGACTTGGCCACGATGCAGACCGCCTCGGTCCGGGCGTTGACCAGGTGCCGGAGCGTCTCGTCGTCCTCGGCCCTCACGCCGGCACGGCGGGTGGAACCGAACGCCACCAGGGTCGCCCTCGACAGCGAGAGCTCGGTCGGGGCCCGGGCGAAGAACTCCTCGTCCTTGGGGTTGGCACCCGGCCATCCGCCTTCGATGAAGGCGACACCGAGGTGGTCGAGCTGCTCAGCCACCCGCAGCTTGTCGTCCACGGTCAACGAGAGGCCCTCCTGCTGGGAGCCGTCCCGGAGGGTGGTGTCGAAGACGTCCACCGCATCGGGCAGGGCCGGCAGGTCGAAGTCGTGCCCGCCTCCGGCGGCCGGCACCTCGGCTCCCTTCCGCTGGGCGTGGGCGTGCTGTCCCGGGGTCAGGGGATGGGGGTGGCCCGTCCCGTTCCCGTGGGCATGGGCGTGCCCGGTCCGCGGTTGTCCGCCGCGGGCCGTCTCGTCGTTCAGCGTGGGACCGTCATTCGACATAGTCCAACCAGTCCTTGTACTGATCGACCTCGCCGCGGACGGTGGCGAAGTAGGTCTGCTGGAGCTTCTGGGTGATCGGGCCCGGCTTGCCGTCGCCCACCTCCCGATCGTCGACGGACCGGATGGGCACCAACTCGGCGGCGGTGCCGGTCAGGAACGCCTCGTCGGCGGTGTAGAGGTCGGTGCGGATGATCGGCTCGTAGGACACGCCGTAGCCGAGGTCCCGGGCCATGGTCTCCACCGACTGCTGGGTGATGCCCTCCAGGGCGCCCGAATCCGATGTGGGCGGGGTGATCAGCCGGCCCTTGCGGACGATGAAGATGTTCTCCCCGGTGCACTCGCTCACCCTTCCGTCCGGGGCCAGGAGGATGGCCTCGTCGTAGCCCGCCTTCAACGCCTCCACCTTGGCCAGCGACGAATTGACATACATCCCGGTGCCCTTCGCCGCGGTGGGGACCGCGTTGGGGTCGTGACGCTGCCAGGAGCTGATCTTGGTGGACACCCCGTTGGCCACTCCTTCGTCACCCAGGTAGGTGCCCCAGTGCCAGGCGGCGATCGACACGTTGACCGGGCAGGGAATGGGGTTCAACCCCATCTCGCCGTAGCCCAGGTAGACCAGCGGCCGGATGTAGCACCCCTCATCGAGCCCGTTGACCCGGACCAGTGAGCGGGTGGCCTCCACGATGTCATCGACCGAAAAGGGGATGTCGATCATGAACACCTTGGCGGAGAAGAAGAGCCGTTGGATGTGGTCGCGGAGACGGAACACCGCAACGCCGCGTCGGGTGGGGTAGGCACGGATGCCTTCGAAGACGCCGGACCCGTAGTGCATGGTGTGGGTCAGCACGTGCACGGTGGCATCGGCCCAGTCGACGAACTCGCCGTCCATCCAGATCTTGTCGGAAGGGTCAACGGGCATGGCTAGAGCCTTTCTGCGATGGCGTCGCCGATTGCGGTCGTCGACAGGGTCGGGTCGGGTCGGGATGTGATGAACTCGGCGACGGCGTGGGTCACCTTTTCGGCAGCGGAGGTTTCGCCGAGGTGGTCGAGCATGAGGGCGGCCGACCGGATGGCGGCAGCCGGATTGGCCTGGCCGGTGCCGGCGATGTCGTGGGCGGCCCCGTGCACCGGCTCGAACAGCGAGGGCCCGCTGCGGTCCGGATTGAGGTTGGCGGATGCGGCGTACCCGATGCCGCCGGCAATGGCACCGGCGAGGTCGGTGATGATGTCCCCGAACAGGTTGTCGGTTACGATAACGTCGTAGCGAGCCGGCTGTTCGACCAGGTAGATGCAGGTGGCGTCGACATGGTTGTAGTCCCGGGTGACCGTGGGGTACTCGGCCGACACCTCGTCGACGGTTCGTTGCCACAGATCGCCGGCGAAGGTCAGGACGTTGGTCTTGTGGACCAGGGTGAGATGGCGCCGGGGCCGCCCCGATGCCAACTCGAAGGCGAATCGGGCACACCGCTCTACGCCGTGGCGGGTGTTCACCGATCCCTGGGTGGCCACCTCGAAGGGGGTGCCCCTCCGAAGAAATCCGCCCTCGCCTGCGTAGGTGCCCTCGGTGTTCTCGCGGATGACCACGAAGTCGCAGTCGGGCGCCAGGGCACCCGGCACGCCGGTGAAGGGGCGCATGTTGACATAGAGGTCCAACTCGAAGCGCAGTCGGAGGAGCAGACCCCGTTCCAGCGCCCCCGGGGGGACGGTCGCGGAGCCCACCGGTGGCCCGACGGCTCCGAGGAGGATGGCATCCTGTCGACGCAGCTCGTCGAGCACCGGATCGGGAAGGATCTCGCCGGTGCGGACATACCGGTCCGCCCCGAGGTCGTACTCGGTGGTGGACAGGGTCACGCCGGCCGCGTCGACCACTTTGAGCGCCTGGGCGACGACCTCCGGGCCGATGCCGTCGCCGCCGATGAGGCCCACCTTGTACGAGGTCACTGTCTCATGCCCTTCTGCTCTGCTGTTCTGCTGTGGTGTTCCGAGTGCTGTTGTTCTCTGCCGGGTGCCCGGAAGACAACCCGGGCGGGAGGCCCCGCAATTGAAAAACCGCCCACCACGTGGACGGTCGGGGGCACATACCGGGTGGGTACGTGCCTAGTCGATAATGAATACGGGGCCGGTTGCGTCAAATCGGGTTTCCATCAGGCAACCAGTGTCCCCTGTCCGGAGGGGAAACGTCAACCCGGTCCCCCGGGCCCAGTCCCCGGGCCCTGAATCCCGGGCAGCCCGATCAGGTGGTCTTGGCGATGAGGACGTGACAGCCGGCCTTGTGGGCGACGCTGTTGGGGACCGAGCCCAGGATCCGCCGGGTTCCCCGCATTCCCCGGCTGCCCACCACGATCAGGTCGGCGCCGACCTCGTCGGCATACCGGACGATGACCTCGGCCGGGTCCCCGACACCGGTGTGGACCTTCGTGTCGAGGCCCACGACCCCGCCAGCCACCTTCTCGAGCATGGTCTGCGCCGCGTTACGGAGCAGGGAGTCTCCTGACGGGTCGGACACGTTGGCGCCCCCACCCGGCACGGCGACGGCGGCCGGGGAGTGCACACCGACCACCAGGTGGAGCGTGGCCTTCCCCTCGCGGGCCAACTGCACCGCCAACTCGACCGCCGCGCCTGCGGTCTCCGATCCGTCCGTCCCGACCACGATGCTAGAGAACACGGGCTTCCCCCAATGCTCGGGGGACCTGTTGGTCCCCAGACCAGGAAATGGTAGTGGATGGCGGGCCGATGTTCTCCGCCGGGCCCGCGCCGCACCCGAGGCCGGCCGCCTTCGGAGGTCACCGGGTGGCGGGCCCGCCCGGTCCCTGCTCCCGGATCTCGCTCCACGGGATGGAGCCCTGGCGCAGGCACCGGACCGGACCGCCCAGGCACTCGACCACCGTCGAGGGTGACCCGTCACACCGTCCGCCGTCGAGGATGGCCGCGACCCCACCGTTCCCGCTCCGCTCGCCTTCGCCGAAGGCGGCGGCAACCTCCTCGGCGGTGGTGGCCGGGGGAGCTCCGTGGAGGTTGGCGCTGGTGACGGCCAGCGGGCCCAACTCCGTGCACAGGCTCACGACGAACGGATGGGCCGGTAGCCGGACCCCGACGGTCTGCCGGGCCGACGGCGGGCCACCGAGGTCGGCGTCAAAACCCTTCCTCCGGGGGAGGACCAGTGTCAACGGTCCCGGCCAGTACCGGCCGGCCAGGGCCCGGGCGACCCCGTTCAGCGGCCCGGCGATGGCCCCGACTTGTGCCCGCGTAGCGACCAGCAGGGGAAGGGCGACGTCAGACGGCCGCTCCTTGAGGGCGAAGAGCTGCTCCACGGCGTCGGGGCTCGACGGGTCGACCGCCAGCCCGTAGACCGTGTCGGTCGGGAGGGCGACCACCGATCCGGCGCGCAGCGCCTCGGCCGCCAGTGACAGTGCCTCCGGATCCGAGGCCCGGGAGTACCGGCGCATGGTCAGTGTCCGGCCACCAGCATCCGTTGCCGTCCGGCCAGGTCCCGTTCGGTGGTGACCCGGCCGAAGCCGGCCCGTCGGGCCGCCTCGACCGATGCCTCCGCCTGGGAGGGGGCGATCTCGACGACCAGGGCTCCGGATCGATGGAGCCAGCGCCGCGCACCGGCGATGATCGTCTCGATGGCGGCCATTCCCCCGACGCCACCGGCTCCGTCGGAGGCCACCAGCGCGCCACCAGGCTCCCAGTGGCGGACGACGGGCTCGAGGCGGGGATACTCCGACTCGGACACGTAGGGCGGATTGGAGACGATGAGGTCGACCCGGCCGGCCAGTTCGGGGGGAAGGGCGTCGAACCAAGAGCCCTCGACCAGGCGGACCCGATCCGCGGCGGCGCCATCGGAGCCGCTCAGCGCACGGAGATTGTCGCCCGCCACCGCCAGGGCATCGCCGGACCGGTCGGTGGCCCAGATCTCCAACTTCGGACAACCGGCGGCGCCTTCGACGGCCAACGAGAGGGCGATCGCACCGGAGCCGGTCCCGAGGTCGACGCACACCCGGGCCGGGTCAGGTCCCCCTGCCGGGGCACCGCCGCCAGCGCCGGCCGGCGGACCTCCGCACATCCGCTCCAGCTGGCCCAGCGCCACCTGGACCACCTGTTCGGTCTCCGGACGCGGAATGAGCACTCGGGGATCCACTTTCAGCTCGAGCGACCGGAACTGCCAGTGGCCCAGCACGTACTGGAGGGGCTCGCCGGCCGCTCTCCGGTCGGCCAACCCCCGTGCCATCACGTCCAGCCGGCCATCGGGTGTGCAGCCGGCGGGCCGGTCCTCAGGGTGACCGTCGGGGCCCCGGCCCAGCTCGGTTGCGGCCTGCTCGACGATCCAGGTGGCTTCCCGGACTGAGCCCAACTGTGCCGCGATCGACGCCACCAGTAGTGACCGCTCCCGGGCCGGTAGCCACGTCGCGGCCGGTGTCGGTCGCCCTGGGACCATGGGTCCCCGAGTGGCCGCCACCTCAGTCGCCGTTCAGTTGCCGGTAGCGCTTGTCGGCCATCAGGGCGTCGGTCAACTCGTCGAGATCGCCCATCAGGATGCGGTCGAGCTTGTGGAGCGTGAGCTTGATCCGGTGGTCGGTCACCCGGTTGTCCTTGTAGTTGTAGGTCCGGATCTTCTCGGACCTCCCGCCCCCGCCCACCTGGTTGCGCCGCTGCTCCGAGAGCTCGGCCGCCTGGCGGTCCTGCTCGGCCTTCAGCAGGCGGGAGCGGAGGATCACCATGGCCTTGGCCCGGTTCTGGATCTGGCTCTTCTCGTCCTGCATGGCCACGACCACCCCACTCGGGAGATGGGTGATCCGCACCGCCGAGTCGGTGGTGTTCACCGACTGCCCACCGGGGCCGGTGGACCGGTAGACATCGATCTTCAGGTCGCCCGGGTCGATGGCCACGTCGACCTCCTCGGCCTCGGGCAGCACCGCCACGGCAGAAGAAGAGGTGTGGATGCGCCCCTGAGACTCGGTCACCGGCACCCGCTGGACCCGGTGGGGGCCGCCTTCGTGCTCGAGCCGCTGCCAGGCATCCTCACCCTTGACCACGAAGGTGATCTCATTGAGGCCGTCGCGCTCGGAGGGGCTGGAAGAGAGCACTTCGAGCCCCCATCCCCTGACGGCTGCGTACTTCGAGTACATCTCGAAGAGGTCCTTGGCGAAGATGTTCGCCTCCTCGCCTCCCTCGGCGCCCCGGATCTCGATGATGACGTTGCGGCCGGCGTTGGGATCCCGGGGCACCAGCAGGAGGCGCAGCTCCTCTTCCAGACGGGCGATGTCCGCCTCGGCCTGGGCCACCTCGCCTTGGGCCAGGTCCCTCTCGTCCCCGGCCGAGTCGTTGAACATCTCGCGGGCCGCCTCGAGGTCGGACTCGGCGGCCTGCAGACGATGCCAGCCGTCGACGACGTCCTTGAGGTCACGATGACGCCGGGATACGTCGCGCAGCCGATGCGGATCAGACGAGAGGGTCGGGTCGTTCAGCTCGGCCACGACCGACTCGTACTCCCGCTCGAGCTCCGTCAGGCGGTCATGGAACCGGTCGTCGAACACAGGGCAAGGGTACCCCCAACGCTGCGGTGCACCGGGGGCCGCGCTCCGGCCCGCGCCGAGGCGGGCGGGCGGCGACAGGCCGGGTCAGGCCGTGGGCGGCGCCGCCTTCTTACGGGATCCGGTCTTCGCATACCGACGCTGGAACCGCTCGACGCGGCCACCGGAGTCCACCAGCTTCTGCTTGCCGGTAAAGAACGGATGGCACTCATTGCACAGCTCGAGGTGAATGTCGGACTTGGTCGAATGGGTGGTGAAGGTATTGCCGCACGAGCAACGCACCGATGTCTCGACGTAGGGGGGGTGGATGTCAGCCTTCATAGGGGTCTCCCTGGTTGGAGCGAATGCGGTGTCGAACGAGGACCGAATCGCAGCGGACAGATTGTACCGGAACCGATCTGACGGCCGATCCGGGACCGGCTGCCGATCCGTGGACCATCAGGTGGCGGGTCCCTTGGCGATCTCGGCCAGGAACTCGTCGTTGCTCTTGGTGGTCCGGATCTTGTCCATGAGCAGCTCGAGGCCGGC
>DATBOO010000168.1:0-2052 GCA_036553725.1 Acidimicrobiales bacterium
GGGTCGAATTCCGTCTCCGGCCCGCTGCAGCCCGAGGCGTAGGCGTGCTCGCCCGGTTCGACCCGCACCACCCGCACGCCGGTGGCGGTGTGGAGGTGGAGATCCACCGGCCCGAGCTGCTCGACGCCCCGGTGGGCCATAGCCTCGATGGTCTCGGGATCCGTGTCGTAGCCGGGCTCGTGGGTGCCGGTCTGGCGGATGACCCGCCGCTCATCGATGGTGGCGAAGCGGGCCAGTGCGTCGGCCAGCGCCGGGTGGGCGCCCAGGGACCGCTGGGCCTGGGACAACGGTGACCCGGTGTCGGTGAAGTCGAAGAGGTTGCCGGCGATGATGAGGATCCCGGGACCGTCCCAGGTGTCGAGGGCGCGGGCCACCTCGGCGCTGACGGCCGACGACGTCGGCGTGGCGTCGGGGGTGAGGAGCAGGTCGCTGACCACCATGACCCGACGGCCCAGCGGTACCTCGACACGGGTCGCACCGGGCTCAGGGGAGAAGGCGGTGAGCTCGACGCCTGATGTCAGACCGTCAGGCCTGAGCCCCTCCGACGATTGCGTTGTCACGGTCACAGCCCCTCCATCGTAGAGTCCTGCCGCTATTAGGCTGAGGCGCGTCGGAGGGAGTTCTCTGCCGCCAGGAGTGAAGAAGGGGGAGCCATGCCGGACGAGGCAACAGAACACCTGGTCGGAGGGTCCACGGTCGCTTCCGAGGCCACCATCGAGGACTACTACTCCGAGAGCAGGGTGTTCCCCCCCTCCGAGGAGTTCGCCAGGCAAGCCGTGCTGGCCGACCCCGGCGTCTACGAGCGGGCCGCGGCCGAGGGCCCGGAGTTCTGGGCCGAGCAGGCCGGCGCCCTCGACTGGTTCCGAACCTGGGACTCGGTGCTCGAGTGGGACCTGCCCTTCGCCCGCTGGTTCGACGGGGGCACCCTCAACGTCTCCTACAACTGCCTCGATCGCCATGTGGCCGCCGGGCACGGCGACAAGGTGGCCTTCCATTGGGAGGGGGAGCCGGGCGACACCCGCACCATCACCTACAGCCAGCTCCTGGCCGACGTGTCCCGGTTCGCCAACGTCCTGCGCGGGCTGGGGGTGGGGCGCGGCGACCGGGTGGCCGTCTACATGCCCATGATCCCCGAGCTGACCGTGGCCATGTTGGCCTGCACCCGGATCGGGGCCGTCCATTCCGTCGTCTTCGGCGGCTTCTCGTCCGACGCCCTGCGGGACCGGATCCTCGATGCCCAGGCCCGGGTGGTGCTGACCGCCGACGGTGGATGGCGCCGGGGCACGCCGGTGGCCCTGAAGGCCAACGTGGACACGGCCGTGTCGGCAACGCCGTGCGTGGACCACGTCGTGGTGGCGCAGCGGATCGGGGGGGACGGCGCTGGAGCGCCCTCCATGACCCCGGGACGCGACCACTGGTGGCACGAGTTGCTGAGCGGCGACGACGGGGCCGCCGGCGGACGTCCCTCGGACCGGTGCGAACCCGAGCACATGGCCGCCGAGGACCTTCTCTTCATCCTCTACACCTCGGGCACCACGGCCGCCCCCAAGGGCATCATGCACACCACCGGCGGGTACCTGACCCAGGTGGCCTACACCCACCGGGTGGTCTTCGACCTTCACCCCGAGCGCGACGTCTACTGGTGTGCGGCCGACATCGGCTGGGTGACCGGTCACAGCTACATCGTCTACGGGCCGCTGGCCAACGGGGCCACCTCGGTGATGTACGAGGGGACACCCGACTACCCCGATCGGGACCGCTGGTGGTCGGTCATCGAGCGGTACGGCGTCACCATTCTCTATGCCGCGCCCACCGCCATCCGGACCTTCATGAAGTGGGGCACCGAGTACCCGGGTCGGCACAACCTCACGTCGCTGCGGGTGCTCGGCTCGGTGGGGGAGCCCATCAACCCGGAGGCGTGGATGTGGTACTCGACCCACATCGGTGGGGGTCGCTGTCCGGTGGTGGACACCTGGTGGCAGACGGAGACCGGCGCCATGATGATCGCTCCCCTTCCCGGGATCACCACCACCAAGCCGGGCTCGGCCACCC
>DATBOO010000062.1:0-10498 GCA_036553725.1 Acidimicrobiales bacterium
TCGGTTCGATCTCCATCGACCCCCTGCTGCTCAAATCCGCGGACATCGTCCCGAACGAGCAGGTGGCGGTCTACAACCTGATGAACGGTGCCCGTTTCGAGACCTATGCCATCGAGGGGACCGAGGGCCAGATCTGTCTCAACGGCGCGGCCGCCCGGTTGGCCCAGGTCGGCGACCGGGTGATCATCGTGACCTTCGCCGACGTCGAGGACCACGAGCTCGCCGCCCACGAGCCCAGCGTCGTCGTCGTCGACGACGACAACCGCCCGATCGACCCGATGGACCCGGTCGACCAGCGGCCCGATCGATAGGGAGCCCACGGCCGGGCCTGCAACCCCGCCGACGACCCGTTTGCCCTGGTGATGGGAGCGCGGCGGATCCAAGCGACTGGGCGGACCGCCGATCCAGGCGGGAGGGCCGCCGTTGCGGATCCGACGATCCCGCTGCCTATAATGGGCGGAACGCCGCGTCTCAGATGCCAACTGTCGGGTATGCGCCCGGGGCATCGGCGCTGCGCCGTGGGCAGACCATGAGGAGATCCTCAGGGTTGGTAATGCGAATCGATGAGGGGGCGGTTCTGTGAGGGACTGGGCAATCGACTGGGCGCATGAGCTGAAGCAGTGGCTGACGTGGCTCGTCGGCGACTCCCCGCTGCCCGCCAAGCGGGCCAGGATGAAGCTGGCCGCATCCCTCGTGGTGGTCGCCCTGGTGGCCGCGGGCGTCGTGGCCGTGTTCCGGAACCCCGCCCGGTCCACCCGAACCACCGCCCAGGACTCGGCCACCGGGCCGGCGCCGGCGTCGGCGCCAGAAGTTGGCAGCAGCGCCAGCAATACCTCCTCGAGCAATGCCGCGTCGAGCACCGCCGGGACCAGGCCGACGACTGCGGCCGGCTCCACGGGCACGGTCGGGCGTACCCGCAACGGCAGGCACGCGAACAGAGCGAAGGCGGGCGGCGCCGGCGCGGCCAAGTCGGACTCGGCCACGCTGGCCCCGGCGGTGCCCCCGGCGGGCGCGTCGGTGAGTTCGGTCACCCCGTCGGCCACGGCGGCCGGACCCAGTGCCCCCAAGGCCGCGGCGCCGGCGGTCGCACCGAACGTGGCGCCGATGCCGGCCTCGAACCCGGCGGGCACACCCGGCACACCCGGTGCCGTGCACGCAACCGCCGGCCAGGGTTCGTCGCGGGTGACCTGGACCGCCCCCGCCAACAGGAACACCACCGTGGCGGGCTACAACGTGTACGTGGCGACCAGGCCCGGCGCCGAGGGGACGAGTCCGGCCAATGGATCGTCACTCGTCAACGGCACTTCCTATGTCGTCTCCGGCCTCGTCCCGGGCATGCCGTACTACTTCGAGGTCCGCGCCGTCGGACCCGGCGGGATGTCGGGGGCGTCGAACGAGGCTTCGGCCACTCCGTCCACCGGCTTCAAGTCGGTGGGCTCGCTGATCGGACAAGTCGTCGGGATGGCATCCAACCCGCAGGGCACCGGCTACTGGCTGGTGAATTCGATCGGGCAGGTCTCCGCCCACGGGACGGCCGGCAACTACGGCTCGGTGGGATCGCTCCCGTTGAACGCCCCGGTCGAGGGCATCGTCGCCTCTCCCGACGGGAGGGGCTACTGGGAGGTGGCCCGCGACGGGGGAGTGTTCGCCTTCGGCGACGCCCACTTCTACGGCTCGATGGGCGGCACGCGGCTCAACGGCGCCGTCGTCGGGCTCACCGCCACCGCCGACGGCAAGGGCTACTGGGAGGTGGCCGCCGACGGGGGAGTGTTCGCCTTCGGCGACGCCCACTTCTTCGGCTCGATGGGCGGCCAGACACTGAACAGCCCGGTGGTCGGCATGGCCCTCGATGCCAGCGGCAAGGGCTACTGGGAGGTCGGCGCCGACGGGGGCATCTTCGCCTTCGGTGACGCGCCCTTCTTCGGCTCGATGGGCGGCCAGGTGTCGAACAGCCCGGTGGTCGGCATGGCCCTCGACCCCATCACCGGCGGCTACTGGGAGGTCACCAGTGACGGGAGCATCTCCTCGTTCGGTGGCGCGGTGTACCAGGGGTCGACCGGAATGCTCGACCTCAACGCCCCCATCGCCGGGATGAACGTCGATCGGGCCACGGGCGGCTACTGGCTGGTCAGCTGGGACGGCGGGGTCTTTGCCTTCGGCGCCCCGTTCAACGGGGCCGGCTGAGTCCGGGGTCCCGCCGCCCCTTGATCCGACCGGTCGGGGCGCAGCCCGATCCTGCACAGCCCGATCCTGCACAGCCCGATCCCGAAGGTGTCACCCGGATGCCCGGGCCCGGCGACGGCCGGTTCCCGTACCTGACCGCCCAGCAGCGGCTGGGCGCCATGATCCGGGACTTCAACGACCCGTCCCAGGAGTGGCGCCGGCTGTTCGGGGAGCTCTTGGGCACCTTCTTCCTGGTCCTGGTGGCAGCCGGCGGCCCGATGATGGACACGGCCATCCCGGGTTCCGTCGACCGGGCGGCGGCGGTGGTCGCCCCCGGGATGATGGTGATGGCGATCATCCTGTTCATGGGCCGGGTGTCCGGTGCCCATCTCAATCCGGCGGTCAGCGTGGCCTTCGCCCTGCGCCGCGACTTCCCGTGGCGCCGGGTCCCCGGCTACGTCGTGGTCCAGCTGGCCGGGGCCGTCCTGGCCGCGTGGTTCCTCCAGGCGGTGGTCAACGTCTCGTCCATGCACGGATCGACCTACCCCGCCGCCGGCCACTCCGCCGTCGACGCCCTGGCGATGGAGGCGGTCCTGACCCTGGGACTGGTCAGCGTCATCTTGGGGACGGCGTCGGGCGCCCAGCAGGTCGGACTGTTCGGAGCCATCGGCGTGGGGTCCTACATCGCCCTCGCCGGCCTGTGGGGGAGCCCGATCTCCGGTGCCTCGATGAACCCGGCCAGAACGTTCGGGCCCGATCTGGTCTCTGCCGACTTTTCCAGCTTCTGGGTCTATGTGGTCGGCCCGCTGGCCGGCGCGGTGCTGGCGGTGGTCGCCGCCCATCTGCTTCGGGGGCCCGGCGGGGGCCGATCCGGCTCCCTGGCCGCGCAGGGCTCGATCCACACCCAGGTCCTCCGGCCCGAGAAGCTCTGAGCCCTCAGGCGCCCAGCACCCGCCCGAGGGCCCGGGACCGCCAGGTCGCCCTCCCGGTTCGCTCCTCGGCCCGGTCGGCGCTCCCGGCCAGACGGAGGCCGGTGTTGATGCCGACGTAGCGCAGCGGCTCCGGCTCCCACCGCTTCGATCTGTGACCGACCCAGGCGAGGGTGGTGAGCTCGGTGTCCCGACCCAGGATCAGGTCACACAGTGTCCGCCCGGCCAGGTTGGTGGTGGACACCCCGTCTCCGACATAGCCCCCCGCCCAGGCCCCACCCGTGGCCGGGTCCAGCCCGACCGAGGGGAACCAGTCGCGGGCGATCCCCAGCGGGCCGCCCCACCGGTGGGTGATCTCGGCCCCGGCCAGTGCGGGGAAGAGCTCGACCAACGCCGACCGCAGCGACTGGTGGACGCCCCGGTCGCGGTCGAACTCGGCCCGGATGGCCGATCCGAAGTGGTAGGGCGCCCCCCGGCCGCCGAACGCCATCCGCCCGTCTTCGGTCCGCTGCCCGTAGATGATCAGGTGGCGATGGTCGGCGAACGTCTCCCGCCGGGACAGGCCGGCCTCCTCCCAGAAGGCGTCGGGGAGGGGCTCGGTGGCGATCATCAGGGAGTAGACGGGGGCCAACGTCCGCGCCTCTCCGTCCAGGCTCCGGGTGTACCCCTCGGTGGCCCTGACCACGACGGGCGCCCTCACCGTTCCCCGCTCGGTGTCCACCGCGCCGGTCCGGACGGCCCGCGCCGCCGTCTGTTCGTAGATGGTCGCCCCCCGCCGCTCCACGACCTCGGCCAGGCCCCGCACCAGCCGCGCCGGATCCACCGCAGCACAGTGGGGCGTGTAGGTCCCCCCCAGCACGTCGGTGGCCCCGACCATGGCGGAGGCCTCGGAGGCGGACAGGAAGCGGAGGCCGTCCTCGTCGATGCCCCGGGCCCGGGCCGCAGCCACCTCGTCCCGGGTGCGTTGGAGCTGGACGCCGGTGCGGGCCAGGACCACCGTGCCGCCGGCGGCGAAGCCGCACTCGATGTGCTCGGCGCCGACCACCCGGCCCACCTCGTCGACGGTCGACTCCATGGCGCGGCGCATGGCCGCTCCCGCGCCCGCTCCCGCCTCCCGGTCCAGGCGGTCCTCGGAGGCCGCGAACAGCGCCGAGCACCACCCGCCGTTCCTGCCCGACGCCCCGAACCCGGCCACGTCGCGCTCGACGACCGCAATCCTGAGACCGGGGTCGGCTCCGGCCAGGTAGTACGCCGTCCACAGCCCGGTGAGCCCGGCTCCGACGATGGCCACGTCGGCCTCGGTGTCGCCGGCCAGGGGCGGCCGGACGGCCAGGGGGCCCGGGAGCCGGTCCCACCACAGGGACAGGTCCCGGTAGTGCTCGCCCGATGACGAGGTCAGAGCTGCTTCCACGCCTCGGTCAGCACGGACCGCAGAATGGTGGTCATCACCTCGAACTCCTCCTCGCCGCAGGTGAGCGGGGGGGCGAGCTGCACCACCGGGTCCCCGCGGTCGTCGGCCCGGCAGATCAGCCCGGCGTCGTAGAGGGCGTGGGAGAGGAAGCCCCGCAGCAGGCGCTCGGCCTCGTCGTCGTCGAAGGTCTCCCGGGTGTCCTTGTCCTTGACCAGCTCGATCCCGTAGAAGTAGCCCGCCCCCCGGACGTCCCCGACGATGGGGAGGTCCAAGAGGGTGTCCAGTGACGCCTTGAACGCCGCCTCGTTGGTGCGGACGTTGTCGAGCAGGCCCTCCTTCTCGAAGACGTCGATGTTGGCCAGCGCCACCGCTGCGCTCACCGGATGGCCGCCGAAGGTGACGCCGTGGAGGAACGTCTCGCCGTGCAGGAACGGCTCGATCAGGCGGTCGCTGACCGCCAGCGCCCCGAGGGGGGAGTAGCCGCTGGTCAGTCCCTTGGCCATGGTGATCATGTCCGGCTCGTACCGGTAGCGCTCGGACCCGAACCAGTGCCCCAGCCGGCCGAAGGCGCAGATCACCTCGTCGGAGACCATGAGGACGCCGTAGCGGTCGCAGATCTCCCGGACCCGCTGGAAGTAGCCCGGGGGAGGGGGGAAGCATCCGCCCGCGTTCTGCACCGGCTCGAGGAAGACGGCGGCGACGCTCTCCGGCCCCTCGATCAGGATGGCCTCCTCGATGGCGTCGGCGGCCCAGGCACCGAAGGCGTCGAGGTCGTCGGCGTAGTACTTGGCCCGGTAGAAGTTGGTGTTGGGCACTTTCACCGCACCGGGCACGAGCGGTTCGAACGGGGACTTGATCTCGGTGACACCGGTGACCGACAGCGCCCCCATGGTGGCCCCGTGATAGGCGATGTTGCGGCTGATCACCTTCAGCCGCCCCGGCTGGCCGGTGATCCGGAAGTACTGCCGGGCCAGCTTCCAGGCCGATTCCACCGCCTCGGAGCCGCCGGTGGTGAAGAAGATGCGGTTGCAGTCGCCCGGGGTCATGCCTGCCAGGCGGTCAGCCAGCTCCACCGCCATCGGGTGGGCGTAGCTCCAGATGGGGAAGTAGGCCAGCTGGTTCGCCTGCCGGGCCGCCGCCTCGGCCAGCTCGGTGCGGCCGTGGCCCACCTGGGTGGTGAAGAGACCCGACAGTCCGTCGAGGTAGCGCTTGCCCTGTTGGTCGTAGACCCACACGCCCTCGCCCCGGACGATGACCGGGATCTGGTGGCCGGGTTGCTCCGACAGACGGGTGAAGTGCATCCACAGGTGGCGGTGGGCACTCTCCTGCATGGCCTCACTCGAGAGCATGGCCTCGTTGGTCGGGTTGGCCTCGTTGGAAAGGTTGGTCATCTGGTCCCCCAGGCATAGGTCTGTTTGGTCAGCTTCAGGTACATGAACGTCTCGGTGTCCCGCACGCCGGGGATCCGGCGGATGACGCCGTTGAGGAGCTCGAGGAGGGTGTCCTCGTCCTCGCACACCAACTCCACCAGGATGTCGAAGGAGCCAGTGCACATCACGACGTAGTCGATGTCTGCCACCGCCGACAGCTGGTCGGCCACCGTGCGGGCGTCACCGTCCGCCCGGATCCCCACCATGGCCTGGCTGCGGAATCCCACCTGGAGCGGATCGGTGACGGCCACGATCTGCATGATCCCGGCATCGCGCAGCTTCTGGACCCGCTGACGGACGGCGGCCTCGGACAGGCCCACCGCTCCGGCGATGGACCCGTAGGTGCGGCGGCCGTCCTGCTGGAGCTGTTCGACGATGGCCTTGTTGACGTCGTCGAGCAGGCCGGTGGTGGACGGGCCGGGGACCGGCGAGCCCGTGGTCAACCGCACGGTCCCCAGCTGTGGGTGCCTACCGTGCGCCTCGACCGGCCGACCCTCGCAGTGCTCATGCACGGTCTGTTATATCAGTTTGAGCGGAATCCTTGGGGAAATTCAATCGAATTCGCAGCTCTGTGGAAGATCCTTCCAGAAAAAGCTTGTCGGATTCCCCATATTCGGCCACTATGAACTACACAGGACGGGTCGCAGTACCTGCAGTACAGAAGGTGGGATCGATTTCCCTGGGGAGGGTCCGTGAGCAGTGCGAAGTCGGAGCAGGCCACCGGAGGGCGGCGGAGCCTCTCGAACTTCGTGGGCGGCACCTACGTGGAGTCCGACGACGGGACAACCTCCGCGCTGGTCGACCCGAGCACCGGGGAGGAGTACCTGGAGGCACCGGTGTCGGGGGCCAAGGACGTGGACCGGGCCATGTCCGCCGCCGCCGGGGCGTTCCCCGAGTGGCGGGACGCCACCCCCTCGGAACGTAGCCTGGCCCTGTTCCGCATCGCCGACGCCTTCGAGGCCAGGGCGGAGGACCTGGTGCGGGTCGAGTGCCAGAACACCGGCAAGCCGGTTGCCGTCACCATGGCCGAGGAACTGCCCCCGCTGGTCGACCAGATCCGCTTCTTCGCCGGGGCCGCCCGCCACCTCGAGGGCAAGGCGGCCGGCGAGTACCTGAAGGACCACACCTCCTTCGTGCGGCGCGAGCCGGTGGGCGTCTGCGCCGCGGTCACGCCGTGGAATTATCCCCTGATGATGGCCGTCTGGAAGTGGGCGCCGGCCCTGGCCGCCGGCAACACCATGGTGCTCAAGCCGTCGGACACCACCCCGGCCTCCTCACTGCTCATGGCCGAGATCATGGCCGAGCACCTGCCGGCGGGCGTGCTCAATGTGATCTGCGGGGATCGCGACACCGGCCGGCTCCTGGTGGAGCATCCCACTCCGGCCATGGTCTCGATCACCGGCAGCGTCCGGGCCGGCATGGAGGTGGCCGCCACCGCCGCGGCCGGGGTCAAGCGGGTCCATCTCGAATTGGGCGGCAAGGCCCCGGTAGTGGTGTTCGACGACGCCGACATCGCATCGGCGGCCGAGGGCATCGCCGTCGCCGGCTACTTCAACGCCGGACAGGACTGCACCGCCGCCACCCGCGTGCTGGCCGGGCCGAGGGTCCATGACGACCTGGTGAGTGCCCTGGCCGAGCAGGCCCGGTCCCAGACGGTGGGCGGCCTCGACGTCCCCGACGCC
This sequence comes from Acidimicrobiales bacterium, assembly GCA_036553725.1. Lineage (GTDB taxonomy): Bacteria > Actinomycetota > Acidimicrobiia > Acidimicrobiales > RAAP-2 > Bog-756. The sequence goes on from DATBOO010000062.1 coordinate 7,616, forward strand.
GACTACGGCCCCCTCAACAGCGCGGCCCAGCTGGCCCGGCTCACCGGCTTCTTCGAGCGGCTGCCCGGGCACGCCGAGGTGGTCACCGGCGGCACGCCGGTCGGGGCCCGGGGCTTCTGTTTCGCCCCGTCGATCGTGGCCGGCGTCGCCCAGGACGACGAGGTGGTCCAAGAGGAGATGTTCGGCCCGGCCATCACCGTCCAACAGTTCTCGGACGAGGACCAGGCCATCGCCTGGGCCAACGGTGTGCGCTACGGGCTGGCGTCGAGTGTGTGGACCCGCGACCATGCCCGGGCCATGCGCATGTCCAAGGCCCTCGACTTCGGCTGCGTTTGGATCAACACCCACATCCCCTTGGTGGCCGAGATGCCCCACGGCGGCTTCAAGCAGTCGGGCTATGGCAAGGACCTGTCGTCCTTCGGCTTCGAGGACTACACCCGCATCAAGCACGTCATGAGCTACATCGGCGAGTGAGCACGGTCCCATGATCGTCGGTGTGCCGAAGGAGGTGAAGACCGACGAGTACCGGGTGGCCATGACTCCGGCCGGGGTGCGGGAGCTCACCTCCGCCGGCCACACTGTCTTCGTCGAAAAGGGAGCCGGGGTGGGGTCGTCGATCCCCGACGCCGACTTTGCCGCCACCGGGGCCAAGATGGTGGAAGACCCGGACGACGTGTGGGCCGAATCCGACATGATCCTGGGCGTGAAGGAGCCCGTCGCCGAGGAGTACCGGCGCCTGGGGCTCCGCCAGGGACAGGTCCTGTTCACCTACCTCCATCTGGCCGCCTCGCTGCCGTGCACCGAGGCGCTGCTGGCGGCGGGCAACACGGCCATCGCCTATGAGACCGTGCGCCTGGCCGACGGATCCCTGCCCCTGCTGACCCCGATGAGCGAGGTGGCCGGCCGCATGGCCCCCCTGATGGGGGCCCACCACCTGATGAGCCCGGGCGGGGGCCGGGGGGTACTGGTGTGCGGCGTGCCCGGTGTGCGGTGCGCCAAGGTGGTCATCCTCGGGGCCGGTGTGGCCGGGATGGCCGCGGCCACCCTGGCCGTCGGGATGCACTCCGAGGTCTTCATCCTCGACCGGAACCTCGAGCGCCTCCGCCAGGTCGACCACCACTTCCGCGGTGCACTGGAGACGGTGGCCTCGAGCTCCCATGCCATCGAGGAGACCTGCGTCGACGCCGACATCGTGATCGGCGCCGTCCTGGTGGTCGGGGCCAAGGCACCCAAGCTGGTCTCCGACGAGCTGGTGGCGCGGATGCGGCCCGGCTCGGTGCTGGTGGACATCTCGGTCGACCAGGGGGGGTGCTTCGAGTCGACCAGGCCGACCACCCATTCGCACCCGACCTTCGAGGTCAACGGCTCGCTGTTCTACTGCGTGGCCAACATGCCCGGGGCGGTGCCCCACACGTCGACCCACGCCCTGGTGAACGCCACCCTCCCCTATGTGCTCGAGATCGCCAACCGCGGCTGGCGCCAGGCGGTGCGCGACGACGAGGCGCTGGCCGAAGGGGTCAACGTCGTCGAAGGATCGGTGGTGTACGAACCGGTGGCCTCGGCCCACAGCATGGCTGCGGTCCCGCTCGCCGTCGCCGTCGCCCTCGGCTGAGGCGCGGCGTTGCGGGCCGGTCAGGATCGGCCGACATGGCCGGGACCGAGGTCGCCCACTGTGGTCGTGCCCGGAGCCGGCCTGCCGGTGAGCAGGTGGTCGGGGACGGCGGTCCCGGCTGTCAGGGCCGGATCGGGGACCGGGTCCATCCGCACCGTGCGCAGCGGGATCTCCCCGGCCCACACCCCGAGCTCCCCGTCGGGCCCGTCTCCGTCGTCGGGGGGACCCCGCCGGACCTTCACCGAGCACTGGTCGAGCGCCATCCGCAGCACGGTGGTGGCGGCGATCTCCCTGGCCGAGGGCGCCCGTGCGTACCCCCACTGGCCCGGTGCCGCCTGGTCGCTGATGGCCCGCAGCCCGACGAGCTTCTCGTCGCCATCGGTGAGCAGCTCGGGGACCCCGTAGACCATGGCGCACCGGTAGTTGACCGCGTGCTCGAACACCGACCGGGCCAGCACGAGCCCGTCGACATGGGTGACGGTGACGCAGGCCTCGACCGGCGCCGCGGCGGCGCGCAGGCTCCGGCTGGCCGCCGACCCGTGGAGGAAGAGGTGCTCGCCGAGCCGTCCGTAGCTGGTGGGCACGACCATCGGCCAGCCGTCCACCACCAGGCCGAGGTGGCACACGAACCCGGCATCGAGGACGGCATGGAGGTCGGCCACCAGGTGGGACCCCTGCTCGGGGATCCGCCGGAGCCTGGTCCGTTCGGTCACCGCCAGCACCTCGGCCGGCGGGACCGCCTTCGACTCTGACACGGACCGATTCTTCCACGCGCTCTCTCCATTGCCGGTTGGTGCAGGTTGGAGGGTCGTCCCCGTCCGGTCGACCGGAGTGCCGGCGGCGGGCCCGGATCTACCCGTCCGGTCAGCCACCACGAATACCGTTGTCGCTGGCGCGTCCCGACGCCCATATTGCCGCCGACCGAGCGGGAAGGGTCGTCGGCAGACCGGTGTGCGTTTGCCCTTGCGACCGCAAAACACCTGGCCAGAAGGGGGGCCAGGCGGTGTCCGCCACCCGGCAACGAGCCGGCGGCGGCGGAACAATGGAAACCGAAGTGCGGACTGTCGACCTCGCGTCATCACCCCGCGGGCCACTGTTCCCCGCTACGTTTCAGCAGAGGGCGGGGTCATAAAGAGGAGCACTTCGGCGTAGCGGAGCAACCACGGTTGCGGGGGAAGGACGGAGGTCAAGTCGTGGCCACAGAAGCAGTGGGCCTGGCAGTTACCGAGCGACCCGACAAGGGCCTCAAGTCCGGAGCGCTCGGCCTCATC
>DATBOO010000063.1:0-15286 GCA_036553725.1 Acidimicrobiales bacterium
AACCCGCTCATCCCGCTGCGGTACTTCAGGATGCGCAACTTCGTCTTCCCCCTGGGAGCCAGGGCCTTCACCAACTTCTCCTACATGGGCGGCTTCTTCTTGTTCCCCATCCTGATGGAGCGCGTCTACGGCTACAGCGAGACACGGGCGGGACTGGTCTCCACCGCCCGACCACTCATGTTCTCCCTCGTGGCCCCGGTCGCCGGGTACGCAGCCGTCAAGGTGGGGGAGCGGGTATCGGTGGTCACGGGAGCCCTGGTCCTGACCGTGTCCATGGTGGTGTTCACCCAGCTCGGGGCGCAGCCGTCCCTGGTGGTGATCGTGACCGCCCTGGCGCTGTCCGGCATCGGCATCGGCATCGCCACACCCTCGACCGCCGCGTCCGCCTCCAACGAGGTGGCACCCGAGGAGCTGGGGGTGATGAGTGCCGCCCAGCAGCTGATCACCCAGATCGGCGTGGTGGCCGGCATCCAGGTCATGGTCACCGTGCAGGCGTCGGGGAACGGCGGCGTGGGCTCGCTCAGCTCGTTCCACCGGGCCTATGGCGTCGGGGCGGTGGTGGCCGTACTGGCCGCGGTGTGTGGGTTCCTGATGCGGGACACCCCCCGCCCGGCGGAGCCGGCCGCAGGGGGGCCGTGAGGGGAGGCCGGGAGGTGGGGGCCCGAGAACCCCGAGGTTCTCCGGGTGCCGGGAGAAACACCTGGTCAGGCGTGACCCACCCGGCTCCGGCCGGTGGCCGGCGGGCGGCCTGGACCCTTGGGCACGGCAGCCGACCCGCGTGCCCTACCATCCACGCGGCCCGGTGTCGGCGCCGCGGTCGCCACGCAGGAAGGAAGTGCAGCGTGCCCAGCATCGAGGAGAACATCGACAAATGGAACGAGGGCTACGACTGGCGCCTGCGCGGTGACGCCTGGTCGAGGCCGTGGGGAGGGGCCGAGTCCCAGTGGTACGGGAGCATCTTCCCCCGCATCCGGCACTTTCTGCCGGCCACCGCCGTGTTGGAGATCGCTCCGGGCTTCGGCCGCTGGACGGAGTTCCTCCTCCGGCACTGCGAGACGCTGACCGCCGTCGACGTCGCCCCCAAGTGCATCGAGGGCTGCCGGGAGCGGTTCGCCGGCTATCCCCAGGCCCGGTTCGAGACCAACGACGGACACTCACTCCCGATGGTGGACGACGATTCGATCGACTTCGCCTTCAGCTTCGACTCGCTGGTCCATGTGGAGTCGGACGCGCTGGCCGGCTATCTGACCGAACTGGCCCGCACGTTGAAATCGGACGGCGTGGCTTTCCTGCACCATTCCAACTACGGGAGCTACCGGCGTTCGGCCGGCGCCCTGGCCCCGCTCCAGACAACCTTCGACCGCCTGCCGACGGCGGCCCGTGCCGGCCTGTTGCGTCTGGGCGCCTACCGCGGCGCCCACTGGCGGGCCCCGAGTGTCTCCGCCCCGGTGTTCGCCGCGCTGTGCGAGGCGGCCGGATTGCGTTGTGTCGGACAGGAGCTGGTGAACTGGGAGGGCGGCGTGCTGCTCCTCGACTCGATGTCGCTGGTGACCCGGCCCGGCTCACGCTTCGACCACCCGAACCACGTGGTCAAGAATCGACTGTTCCGACTCGAGGCCCGATCGGTCCGCAAGTCCGACTCCGTCTACTCGCCCGCTTCGCGGTAGCCGTCAGTAGAGGATCGACCGACCGGCCGTCAGGTAGCTGGTGCTGACATCGAACGTGCCGTCGGAGACGATCTCGTCTCCGCGTGTCAGGTAGACGGCACCACCGGTGATGCTCAGCGCCCGGACGAGACCCGGTCGGCTCTCGGCGACCATCACCAGCTCGAGGACAAGTTTCGACATCGGATGGGGCTCGTCGACGTATTGATGGGTCGTGCCCTGCCAGTGGTCGTCGGGCCAGTGCGCCCACCCCCAATCCTCGATCAGGTAGACGCCGCCCGGCCGCAACCGGGGCAGCAGGAGATTGAGGCTGGCCTTGGCCGGCTCGTACCGGTGGGAGCAATCGTCGATCACCAGGTCGAGGGGCTGGACCCCGAACTCCTGGCGAACGATCTTGGCGATGGCCCTCCGGTCGGACTGACTGGTGCCGTAGTGGAGGTGCACGGCATCGCCGAGGGAGTGCCGGGAGATGAAATCGTCAAGACCCGCCACCCGGTCCTTGTGCAGTTCGATCCCGACGATGCGCCTGGGCAGGAAGAGCTGGTGGTAGAAGGCAACGCTCCCACCCTTGAAGATCCCGAGGTCGACGATGTTCTCCACGCCGGTGGGCGCATGTTCGAGGAACCCGTCGACCATCGGTTTGTTCTTCATCAGCACGAAGCGGTCCGCGGTCGTACGGGTTCCCTTCGCTCCGTCGAGGGCCATGAGGAAGCTGGCCTCACCCACGCGGAGGCTTTCCGCATTCTCCCATTGCAGCCGCCGCCGCAGACCTGAATCGGGCATGGCCCCTCTCCTCGAGTGTCGACTGACTCGGCGCCGGTCCCTACTCGGTCATGGCCAGGATTCGGGCGGCGATCTCGGCGGCCACCGGGTCGGGGTTCATCGACTGCATTGCCATCAGCTTGGCGATGTCACCTTCGACCTTGATCTTGCCGGACATGAACGCCTGCATGCCTGCCTGGGGGTTGCCCTCGACCAGGATGGCCTTGGCCACGTCGTAGTCCAGGGAGACCTTGAGATCGACCGGATCGATGTGCCCGGTCTCGAGCACCAGCTCACCGCTGCTGGTGTCGACGTGGGCGTCGACCGTTCCCTCGCCGAAGGGCACCGCCGCAATGACCAGGTTCATCCTTATCGAGTGGGAGATGCCCTCGCCCTTTCCGTCGAACTCCGCCCGGATGGACCGGGCCTCGTCCAGCCATTCGTCGCTCAGGAACTGATAGGTGGCCATGGCTGCGTTGCTCCTTGCCGGTCGGTCGCGTGTCTGGCCGACCACACTAACCCGACCCCCGGGATGCCCCAGAGGGGGACGGCCGGGCCTCCCGGATGGTGATCCACCCCTGGCCAGACCCATTAGCATCCCCTGTCGTGACTGCTCCGATCATCCCCGGTGCCGAGCCGTGGTCGTCCGTCGGCGGTTCCCACGGCGTGCTCGTCCTCCACGGGTTCACCGGCAACCCCCAGTCGATGCGCCCCCTGGCCGAGGCGACCGCCGCCGCCGGCTTCTCCGTCGAGATGCCGTTGCTCCCGGGACACGGCACCTCGGTCGAGGACATGCTCGCCACCCGGTGGGAGGACTGGTCCGGGTCCGCCGAGACCGCCTACCAGGCGCTGGCGGCCCGCTGCGACAAGGTGGCGGTCACCGGGCTGTCCATGGGAGGGACCCTGGCCTGCTGGCTGGCCGAGCACCACCCGGAGGTCAAAGGGATCGCCGTCGTCAACCCCCTGGTGCAACCGGCCGCTGAGGATGCTCTGGACCTGATCCGCGGGCTGCTGGCCGACGGGACCGAGGTGATCGACGGCATCGGCTCCGACATCGCCATGGAGGGCGCGGCCGAGGCCGCTTACGCCGGCACCCCGCTGGCCGCCGCCCTCTCCCTGTTCGAAGGGGTGGACGCCGTCGCCTCCCGGCTCGGTGACATCCGGTGCCCGGCCCTGCTGCTGAGCAGCCGGGTCGACCACGTGGTGCCGGTCGAGTCCGGCGATGTCTTCGAGGCCTCGGTGGCCGGCCCGGTCGATCGGGTCTACCTCGAGCGCAGCTTCCACGTGGCCACCCTCGACTGGGACGCCCCCCTGGTCGAGCAGCGGGTGGTGGCCTTCGCCGGCGAGGTCCTGGGTGGCCCCGGCGCCGTGGCCGCCTGATGGCAGCGCCCGAGCGGCTCACCCGCGAAGAAGTGGCCCACGTGGCCGACCTGGCCCGGCTCCAGCTCACCGACGAGGAGCTGGAGCTGTTCACCGGCCAGCTGGCCGAAGTGCTCGACCATGCCGCCGACGTGGCCTCGCTGGACCTGGCCGGCGTGGTGCCGACGGCCCACGCCATGGCGGTGACCAACGTGCTCCGGGCCGATGAGGTGCGCCCGGGCGTGGATCGGGACGAGGTCCTGGGACAGGCGCCGTCGGTGGAGGACCATCGCTTCCGGGTGCCCCGCATCCTCGGGGAGTCCCCGTGACCTCGCCCCGCCCCTCGACCTTCCTGGCCAATGCGGTCCGGTCCGGGGCCCGCTCGGCCTTGGACGTGCTCGACGAGCACCTGGCCGTCATCGCGGCCGGCGACGACCGGGTCAACGCCTTCAACCTGGTCACCACCGAACAGGCCCGCCACCAGGCCATCGCCGTGGATCGCATGGTGACGGCGGGAGAGGACCCCGGACCACTGGCCGGGGTCCCGGTGGCCCTGAAGGACAACCTGTGCACCCGGGGGGTCCCCACCACCTGCTCCTCGCGCATCCTCGAGGGATGGTGCCCCCCCTACGACGCCACCGTGGTAACCCGCCTGCGTCGGGCCGGCGCGGTCATGGTGGGAAAGACCAACATGGACGAGTTCGCCATGGGCTCGTCCACGGAGACCTCGGCGTTCGGCCCCACCCGCAACCCCCACGACACCAGCCGGGTCCCGGGCGGATCATCGGGCGGCTCGGCCGCCGCCGTGGCCGCCGGGTTCGCCCCGCTGGCCCTCGGCTCGGACACCGGCGGATCGATCCGCCAGCCGGCGGCCCTATGCGGGGTGGTGGGGATGAAGCCGACCTACGGCACCGTCTCCCGCTACGGCCTGGTGGCCTTCGCCAGCTCCCTGGACCAGGTGGGACCCCTGGCCACCACCGTGGCGGACGCCGCCCTCCTGTTCGACGTCATCGGCGGCCACGACCCCTGCGACTCCACCTCGCTCAACCGCCCCACCCCCCGGGTGGTGTCCGTCCTCGACGACGGTGTGGCCGGCCTGACCATCGGCGTGCTCACCGAGTTCCTCGACGGGGCCGACCCCGACGTCGTGGCCCGTACCCGCCAGGCCGCCGAGGCCTGTGCTGCCGCCGGGGCCAGGGTCGAAGAGGTCTCGGTTCCCGAGGTGGCCCTCGGGCTGTCCGCCTACTACCTCATCGCGCCGGGCGAGGCCTCCTCCAATCTGGCCCGGTACGACGGGGTCCGCTACGGGCTGCGGGTCGACGCCGAGGACACCGTGGCCATGAACACCGCCACCCGGTCGGCCGGGTTCGGGGCCGAGGTGAAGCGCCGGATCATGCTGGGCACCTACGTGCTCTCCGCCGGGTACATGGACGCGTACTACAACCAGGCGCTGCGGGTCAGGACCAGGATCATCGAGGGCTTCGCCGCCGCCTACCAGCGCTGCGAGGTCCTGCTCGGGCCCACCGCTCCGACCCCCGCCTTCCCCCTGGGGGCCAAGACCGGCGACCCGCTGACCATGTACCTCTCCGACGTGTGCACCATCCCGAGCAACCTGGCCGGCCATCCGGCGATCAGCGTTCCCTACGGCGCCGGTGAGGACGGTCTGCCGGTGGGGGTGCAGGTGCTCGGCCCGGCCCTGTCCGAGGGCACCATCTTGAAGGTGGCTGCTGTAATCGAGGCCGCGGCTCCGCCTCTGGCCCGTCCGGTCCTAACCGGTGGGGGTCGGCCATGAAGCCGGGATGGGAGATGGTCCTCGGCCTCGAGGTGCACTGCGAGCTCAAGACCGCCACCAAGCTGTTCTGCGGGTGCCCCAACATGTTCGGCGACCAGCCCAACACCAACGTGTGCCCGGTGTGCCTGGGGCTGCCGGGCTCCCTCCCGGTGATCAACCAGAAGGCCGTCGAACTGGCCATGGCCATCGGGACCGCCCTCAGCTGCCAGATCCGGCCATCCACGTTCCACCGGAAGAACTACTTCTATCCCGACCAGGCCAAGGACTATCAGATCAGTCAATACGACGAGCCGATCAACATCGACGGTCACCTCGACCTCCCCGACGGGACCCGGGTGGGCATCGAGCGGGCCCACATGGAGGAGGACACCGGCAAGACGACCCATGCCGGAGCATCGGGACGCATCCACGGCGCCGACTACTCGCTGGTCGACTACAACCGCTCCGGCGTGCCGCTGGTGGAGATCGTGAGCGCACCGGACATGCGGTCGGCCGCCCAGGCCCGCGCCTATGTCACCGAGCTCCGGGCCGTGCTGGTCGCCGCCGGGGCGTCGGACGGCAAGATGGAGGAGGGATCGCTCCGGGTGGACGCCAACGTGTCGGTGCGGCCATCGCCGGACGAGGCCCTCGGCACCCGCTGCGAGATCAAGAACCTCAACTCGGTCCGGTCGCTCGGCAGGGCTGTCGTGTATGAGGCGGACCGCCAGATCGCACTGCTCGAGTCGGGCCAGCGGGTGGTCCAGCAGACCCGCCACTGGGACGAGGACGCCGGGCGGACCATGACCCTGCGTTCGAAGGAGGACGCCTACGACTACCGGTACTTCCTCGAGCCCGATCTGGTGCCACTGGTGCCCGATGCCGAGTGGATCCGTGCCGTGGCCGACACGATGGGCCCCATGCCCTCGGTCCGACGGGCCAGGCTCGTCGAATTGCTGCGCGATGCCGGCGAGGTCACCGAGTCGCAGATCGACCAGGTGGCGACCGTGGTCGACCTCGGGCTCGACGATCTGGTGACGGCGGCGGTGGCCGGCGGAGTCGGCTCGGGGCTGGCACTGGCCCGCACGGCCAACGAGGCGGCCACCGACGCCGGGGCGGCCCGCCGGCTCGATCCCGAGCCCTACGTGGCCCTCCTGACCATGGAGGCCGCCGGCACCCTGACCGCCACCCAGGCCAAGGCGGTGCTGGCCGAGCTGCTGGCCTCCGGCGGGGGTGATCCGGCCGCCATCGCCGCGGCCAAGGGGTTCGAGGCGCTCTCCGGTGACTCGCTGGTGGCCACGGTGGCCGGGGTCGTAGCCGCGCATCCCGACGAATGGACCCGCTACTGCGACGGCGACGACAACGACCGCAAGAAGCTGTCCGGGTTCTTCATCGGCAAGGTGATGCACGCCACCGGGGGCAAGGCCGACGGCAAGGCGGTCGCCGCCGAGCTCGGGCGCCTGCGCGGCTGACCCGTCGGCGTCGCCGGCCTTGGGGATGACCGGTGGACATCTCGGTCGGATCTGGTGACAGGGTGGGAAATCCGGAGGAAAAGGTAGGGAAATCGCGCCATCCTCTTGACCCCCGGAGGGACACCCATCACAGTGTCAATTGTTCGGGAAACCGAAGCTCCACCGGAGTCCTGGAGGGATCGGAGGAGGGGTCGAAAGGCTCCTAGGATGATCGCCTCAGAGGGCGAAAAGCGGGGCCGTAGGTGACCGGCGTGGGAGTTCGGTGACGGTCGGTTCGCTCATGCGAGCGTGATGGATCGGTGCCTGCCGCAGAGTCGTCCGACACGGCTCGGCGCGGGTGAGGCCGGGCTCACCGTGAGCGTGGCCCCGAGGAGCTGGGGCGGTTTCGGCCGCTCGGTTACTCGGGGCTGCGTCGCGCCCGGGGACCCCTCGCTCCGCGTCCTGGCAGCCGGCGGTCAGTGATGGCGGGCAGAACCGGCCACCGGGGCCACCGCCTCCATCCGACAGGGGTCCTCGTCGTCGTTGCAGCGCTCGCATTCGAGTTCGAGGGTGCTGTGGGAGATGGAGAACTGGCGGGCGATGGCGGCCTTGACCCGCTCCCCGACGACCTGGGCCTCCTCCAGGGAAGGATGGCCGGTCAGCACCATGTGGGCGGAGAGCAGCCGCATCTCGGTCGAGAGACTCCACACGTGGAGATCGTGTACCTCGCCGACCCCGGGCATGCCCTCCATGGTGGCCGTGAGGTGGGCCAGGTCCACGTCGGACGGGGTGGACTCGAGGAGTACGGCGATGCTGGCCCGGAGGACGCGGGAGGCCTGGACCACGATGATGGCGGCCACGACCAGGGCCGAGACCGGATCGAGCCAGTTGGCCGAGGGGACGAAGAGCAGGGTCACCGCGGCCAGGACGACGGCCAGTGACGCCAGGGCGTCGCCGACCATGTGCAGCACGGCCGAGCGCATGTTCAGATCGGACGACCCGTCGCGGAGGACCAGGGCGGCCACACCGTTCACGACCAGACCCAATGACGCCACGACGACCACCAGCCCGGCCCGCACGTGCTCGGGGTGGCCGAGCCGGTGAACGCTCCCGACCACGATCAATGCGGTCACGACGGCGATCAGCGAGGCGTTGGCCAGGGCGGCCAGGATGGTGGCCCGGTGGTTGCCGAACGAGCGCTCGGCACTCGGCGGACGCAGTGCCAGCCGGACCGCCACCATCGAGAGGACGAGGGCGCCCACGTCGGTGAGGTTGTGCCCGGCATCGGCCAGGAGCCCCGTGGAGCGCGCCACCAGGCCGAGAGCGACCTGGGCCACCACCAGACCGGCGTTCATGGCCAGGCTGATGGCGATTCGTCGTGTCCGGGTCATCCGTTCTTCCTCGACAGCCAGCCTACCGGGGCCGACTGCCTGCCGATAGCCCGCCGGTCCCGACCGCTAGCCTGCCCTCCGTGCCCCCACGCAGGTCCAGGCTGCGACGGATCGTGGGGGTCACGCTCGTGGTGGCGGCCCTGGTTGTGGTGGTGCTCTTCCCGGTGGCCACAGCCCGCCTGTTCATCTGGCCGCCGACCGACCAGCCCACCAGAGCTGACGCGGTGGTGGCGCTCGGCGGCGACACGGGACAACTCCGGGCCCAGCTGGCCATCAAACTGGCCCGGGAGGGTTATGCCCCGGTGGCGGCGATCTCCCTGGGCGGCGTCCGGGCGGTCTCCTGCCCCAAACCGGTGCCCGGCGTGAGGATCATCTGCTTCCGGGCAGATCCTCTCTCCACCAGGGGCGAGGCCGAGTATGCGTCCCGGCTGGCCGCCCAGCACCACTGGGATCGGATCATCGTGGTCTCCGAGCGGAGCCAGGCGACTCGCGCCCGACTGTTGTTCAAGAGGTGCACGGCAGTCCACCTGGAGATGGTCCCGGTCTCCGACCCACGGACGAATCTGCCCTACGACGTCACCTACGAATGGGGCGCACTGGCCAAGGCGCTGGTCCTCATCCGGACCTGCTGACCGCCGGGAATGCCCCGCCCCTGGCCCGGGGCTATTCGTGGGCTATCCAATTCCACCGGTCGCCGGTGGCCAGCTCATCTCGGAACTGGGCCATACCCAGAGGACCATTTCCCTCCATGTCGAAGAGGCGCAGGCCGACGTCGTCGCATAGGAGCTTGAACATGTCCTCGTCCGACGCACCGAACTCCTCGCCGCCGCCCCATCCGTGCTCGAAGGCGATGACCGGCTTGGCTTTCCTGAGGGTCGAGAGCGCGCCCTCGATGACGAGGGCCTCGGCCCCTTCCACGTCGATCTTGACGAAGTCGGGCAGCCATTGGTCGGGCACGTGGTCATCGAGGCGTTCGGTGGTGACGGTGATCCTCTCGGTGGCCATGTCCCCGGGGTAGGGATGCTCCTTCAACCCGCTGTAGGCGGGTGCATCCCGGACGTGCACGAAGCTGCTGACCCCCTCCTCATTCGAGAGTGCCCGCTGTCGGACGTCCATCTCCGGGAACTCCAGTACCAATCGGGCGCACAGGTCGGGCAACGGCTCGTAGGCGATGTGGTGGCCGGTAGGGGCCAGACGCCGGAATTCGGTCATGAACAGGCCCCGGTGCGCGCCGACGTCCAGGCAGTTCGAATCGGGCCGTAGAAGGAGGCTCAAGAGGATCTTGAGATGTCTGTCGTCGAGCTGGTTGCGACGGTGGACCGAGTCGGCGCCGCCTCTGGTCAGCACCCCGACCAGCCGGTCCCGGCCCCGGGCCAGTCCCTGACGGATTCCCAGTGACTCGGCAAACTTCCCCAGCTCGTCTCGCATGTGCTCAGCATCCCATCGATCGGGAGCGGTCGTCGCCTCCCCCGGGGCCTGGGGTCCGGCCCCGGCCGGGCGCGGCCGGGAGGGGTCTTCGCCAGCCAGCTCGTGGATGGGGGCGCGACCGCGGGCCCATTGCTATGGTGAGCGCCGTGAAGAACTGGGCCAAGCTAGTCGTTGCCGCCTCGACCGTCGCCGTGCTCGCCGGCGGCTGCAGCTCCACGCAGGCGGAGTCCAAGCCGGCGGTGACCGCCTCCGACGTCACGGCGTGCCACACCTTCGGCAATCAGCTCATCATCCACGGCTCGACGACCACGAAGGACCAGATCATCGTGGTCGCGCACGAGGTCGGCCTGGCATCCCATCCGAACCTCCGCCGCGAGGCGGACGCCCTACTGGCCGCCGCGACGTCGGGGACCGCCGCCGATGAACAATCTGCCGCGGAGAACATCGCCAAGACGTGCTACAGCCTCGGCCTGGTCAGCCGCACCGGACAACCGACCTAGTTCAGACTTGGTCCCGATCGTTCAGCCCACGCCCGGAGCCTCCAGCTCCCGTTGGAGGTCCGGAGCCCCGCCTCCGGGGTGGATGCGTCCGCAGTCCTGGCCGTTGGCAATGGCCACCGCCGCCAGTTGGGATCGGACACCCAGCTTTCGCAGGATCGAGCGGATGTGGGACCGCACGGTGGTGACCGACACCACCAGGTCGTCGGCGATGTCCTGGGCCGACCTCCCAGTCGTCAGGTAGAACAGCACCCGACGCTCACTGGCCGTGAGGAGCAGCAGCGCCTCCATCGGCGGGGGAACCCGGCCTCCGGCGCCTTGGACCGACCACGAGTCGTCCGGTCTCAGGACCACACCCAGGTGGCTCAGCTCGGATTGCAGCTCGTCCAGGTCCAAGAGGACGCTGGCTCCCTGGGCCTGGCATCCTGCCAGGGCCCCGGGCCCGGCCCCCGCGCCCACCGCTAGGACGCCGATGCCCTTGGAGAAGTACCGAGCGGCCAGTTGAGCGGGCACGTGCCAGGTGCTCGATGCCCAGGTCACCAGGTCACTCGTCGGGTCCCGTTCTCCTTCGACCACCAGGACGACGAGGTCGAGGGGGGCTCCTTGGATGTCGAGGACGAGCTCGTCGTCGCCGGTCAGGGCGACGGCACTCACTTCGAATCCGAGACGCTCGGCCACCGCCGAGGCGGCCACGGCCGGCAGGCCGGGGGCCCCGCCGGAGGCACGACAGGGGCTGATCACCAGGATCGTTCCCCGGTTGCTGGGGACCGACGGATCGTCGTGCCGTGTGCCGTACCGGGCGAATCCCCCGGTGGAGTAGCGGACGACCGTACGGTGCCACAACTGCGAGGCCAGCTCACCGGGCAGCCGATCCACGGTGACCGTCGTCGACCAGGGAGGTGTCGGGACCGTACGGAGCATGGTGGCGTCCTCGCCGCTCATCGGCGGTCGCCTCCCCGCTGGTTGGACCTTCGGGCCCACGGTGCTGACGGCCCGGCTGTCGGCCAGCGGACGTTGGCGGACGGCCCGGGCCAACCGCTCGCCCAGCATCTTCGGAGTGACCGACTCGGCATCCGGACCGAAGGCGATGGCGACCCGGGACACCCCGAACGGGCACACCCGGTCGTCAGCCCTCACCACCTGCTCGATCCGTCGGAGGGCCAGCTCGTATGCCGTGCGGGCGTCATGCCCGCCATCGTTGTGGGCACCGATGACCGGTCGCAGGTCGACCAGTGCCACAGTTCGGCTCACCGGGTCGGACCGCTCAGCGGACGGTCCGTCGCGTCCGATCGGCTCTCTGGTCGCGATCGGCCCTTTGCTCGCCATTGCTCCTGCCCCCCTCTTGCACCGCTGATTGTCCCTTTGCTCAGGCAATTGGTCACGGTGTCGTTCCCTCTGGCCCAATCGTAGCCACCGTGGCCTCGGACGGAAAGCCCATGTCGTCACATTTGACGAACCGGGAGAGCGGGGGGATCTTCCACTCTGGACCGTGGCCGCGGGCCCACGGACGGTGCCGAGGAGCCAGGCTCCTGATCGGGATGGGCCGGGCGCGGCGGGATCGGGAGACGAGGGGCCGGCGACGGGGCGGCCGCAACGAGTGGCTGTCAGGCGTTCCCCTCGAACCATTCCAGCGTGGCCCGCAGGCCGGCTTCGAGCCCGACCGGTTCGGTGCCGGGGAACAGGCGCCTGACGCGGGTCTGGTCGGCCTGGGAGTCGCGGACGTCCCCCGGCCTGGAATCGGTGTGGTGGCGGGGGAGGGGGGCGCCGATCAGCTTCTCGAGGAGCTCGATGAGCTCGAGCAGCGAAACCCTGGTTCCGAAAGCCAAGTTGACCGGCTCGGGGTCGGTCACTCGGCGGCGGATGGCGTCGTGCAGCACGGCGACCACGCTTCCCACATAGGTGAAGTCCCGGGTCTGGCGGCCGTCGCCGTGGACCGGGAGGGGATCGCCCCGGAGGGCGGCGTCGATGAAAGCAGGCACCACGGCGGCATAGGCGTGGCCGGCGCCTTGCAGCGGGCCGAAGACATTGAAGAACCGGAAGGCCAGGACGGGCAGGTCGAACGAGCGGCCGTAGGCCAGCGTGGCCGCCTCGGCGGCCAGCTTGCCGGCGGCGTAGGGGCTGGCCGGCATGGTGGCCATGTCCTCGCGTTTGGGGAGGGTCGGATTGGCGCCGTAGACCGACGACGACGACGCCACCACGATGTGGGGACGGGTGCCGCGCCGGGCCGCTTCCAGCACCTCCATGGTCCCGGTGGCATTGGTCAGGTGGCTGGCCATCGGGTCGCTCAACGACCGGGGCACCGATGGCCGGGCGGCCAGGTGCACGATGGCGTCGGCCTCTGTGAAGACCCGGTCGAGGAGGGAAGGGTCGAGGATCGAGCCAACGACGAGTCCCACACCATCGATCGACGCCAGGTTGTGGCGATGTCCGGTGGACAGGTCGTCGAGCGCCACCACCTCTTCGACCGCGGGGTCGGCGGCGAGCGCCCGGCACAGGTTGGCGCCGATGAATCCCGCCCCCCCGGTCACGACGACCCTCACGGGTCACCCGCCGTGGCCACCGGTGCCGGCTTCGC
Source organism: Acidimicrobiales bacterium (assembly GCA_036553725.1). Lineage (GTDB taxonomy): Bacteria > Actinomycetota > Acidimicrobiia > Acidimicrobiales > RAAP-2 > Bog-756. Next base: position 12,896 of record DATBOO010000063.1, read on the forward strand.
CATCAGGCCCGGGCTTCCGGGGAGCGTCGGGCCGCGATGCACCGCCGCAGGCTACAGCCGCTCGACCGTTGGTCCCGACAGCCGGTTCCGGGCATCGAAGACGTACGAGGCGTGGGTCCGGACCAGGCCGTAGTCGAACGCATCGTGATCCGTCACGATCACCGTGGCATCGGAGCCCTCGATCTCCTCCGCGGTCAGGTCGACCAGTGGATACGGAAGCGAGTCGGCCACGACGTGGGGATCGACCACGCGGACTTCGGCGCCGAGGGCAGTAAGCGACTGGGCGATGATGGCACCGGGCGCCTCGCGGGCGTCGCCCGTGTTCCGTTTGTAGGCCAGGCCGAGGAGCAGGATCCTCGAGCCGTTGACGGCCCGGCCCATCCGGTTGAAGGCGAGCATCAGTCGACGCACGACATAGTCGGGCATGTGCTCATTGACGTCGTTGGCCAGCTCGACGAAGCGGAACGGCTGGCCGAGGCTCCGCCGCACCTTCCACGACAGGTAGCTCGGATCGATGGGCAGGCAGTGGCCGCCCACGCCGGGACCCGGGGTGAACCGGAGGTAGCCGAAGGGCTTGGTGGTGGCCGCGTCGATGGCCTCCCACACGTCGATGTCCAGCTCCGCCGCGAACATGGCCAGCTCGTTGACCAGTGCGATGTTCACGTGTCGGAAGGTGTTCTCCAGCAGCTTGGTGAGCTCCGCCTCACGGGTGCCGGACACCGGGACCGTCTGTTCGACGAGGCGACCGTAGAACGCCTGGACGGCCTCCAGCGAGGCCTCATCGACACCGGAGACCACCTTCGGGGTGTTGTCGAGCCGCCAGGTGGGATTGCCCGGGTCGATCCGCTCGGGGCTGTAGGCGAGGCGGAAGTCGCGTCCGGCGACCAGCCCCGACCCCTTCTCGAGGATGGGGCCGACCAGTTCCTCGGTGGTGCCCGGATAGCTCGTCGACTCGAGGACCACCAGGGCTCCGGCGCGCAGGAAACCGGACACCGTCGAGGCGGCTTCCTCGACGTGGGAGAGATTGGGCATACCGTCGCGCAAGGGGGTGGGCACGTCGAGGACGGCCACATCGAAGCCGGCCATCCGCTCAGGGTCGTGGGCGGGTTCGAAGCGGCCCGAGTCGAGGGCGCCGGCCAGGCGGTCATCGGGGACGTCCTCGACATAGGAGTCGCCGGCCGCCAGCCGCTTGATCCGTTCGGCATCGACGTCGAAGCCCACGACGTCGAACCCGGCCTCCACGGCGCGAAGGGCGAGCGGGAGCCCCACGTAACCCTGACCGACCACGACGAGCCTGGTGGGCTCGTCGCCCCCGCTCACCCGCCGACGTCCGGCAGCCCGATCATGCCAGGACTTGCTCGGAGCTCTGTGCGGGCGATCCGTTGGGAAGGGGCTGCTGACGGGTACCGTTCGCGTCGTGCTTGCCGTTGGCCGCAGGAACCGCGGTCTTCCCCGGAGGGACCGGGGCCCCGACCGAGAACAAGAGCTGCTTGACCGATGCGCCGTCGCGTTCGGCGGTGGCTTGGCGCAGTTGCTCGAGGCCGGCTGCGAAATGCTCGGCCGAGGCGGTGATCGGAATCAGCTGGTTGATGTACGGATGGTAGGTGTTGAGCACCTCTTCCTCGGGTGTCCGGAGCTCCTCGTCGAACTTCTCGCCGGGCCGGACCCCGACGATCTCGATGTCGATGTCCTCCCCGTCCCGAAAGCCGGAGAGCCGGATCATCCTCTTGGCCAGGTCCAGGATGCTGACCGGGTCTCCCATCTCGAGCATGAAGACCTCGCCGCCCCCGTCGGAGAGGACCGACGACTCGAGCACCAGCTGGACGGCCTCCTCGACGCTCATGAAGAACCGGGTCATCCGGGCGTCGGTGACCGTCACCGGCCCTCCGTTGGCGATCTGACGGGTGAAGGTCGGGATGACGCTCCCCCGACTCCCCAGCACGTTGCCGAAGCGGACGGTGCAGTACGAGGCGCCCCCGGGCGCCCGTGAGAGCACGACCTGTTCGGCCAGCCGCTTGGTCGCTCCCATGACGCTCGACGGCCGGACGGCCTTGTCCGACGAGATCTGGACGAACCGCTGGGTACCCACGCCGGTTGCCGCCTCGACGACGTTGAGGGTCCCGAACACATTGGTGGATGCCGCTTCGACAGGGTGCCGCTCGAGCACCGGGACATGCTTGTGGCCGGCGGCATGGAAGACGACCTCGGGGCGGAACTGGTTGAAGGTGTCGATCACCGCCGACCGGTTGGCGATGTCGACCAGGGCCTGTTCGGTCGGCCCCGGAATCGTGGCCGCCGTGTCGTGAAGGTGGGTCTCATCGTGGTCGAGGAGGACCAGCAGGGCCGGGGCGAGCTCTGCCACCTGCCGGCAGATCTCCGAACCGATGGAGC
>DATBOO010000067.1:0-4774 GCA_036553725.1 Acidimicrobiales bacterium
GACCGCTGTTTCCACCATGTCCGCACCGCCAGGCACGGTGGCGACCCGGAGCCCAGGGGGGAGCCGGCAGATGAAGCCGGGTTCCCGATGCTGGAGCGGATTCGCGAGGTCGAATCTACGGGCCGCGAGGTGCGCATCGACATCCTCCGGTACGGGCTGACTCCAGACGACGCGTTGCTGGTGGAGGCGGCGGTCCACGATGCCCTCGGGTTCCGGGGCGAACCGACGTTGGGGAGCCAGCGCCTGTCAGCCGTCGAGGTGGGCTCGCGTCTGGCCAAGCGGGCCAAGTTCAAACGAGCCCATCAGGTGGTGCTGTTGCGGGTGGGAGGAAGAGGTGCCGATCCCTCGTACGCAAAGGCCCGTCACGGGTGGCGGCTCGGGCGGAACTGGATCGATCCCGACTCCGTGCGGTCGCCGCGCTGGGCGGTCGTGGTGGTGGGCAACCTGGTGGCAGCCGTTCACCGCATCGAGCGATGGGAACCGACCCGATCAGGGGTGCCAGCCCCGACCGGTGGGAGTGATCCGGGGAGTGGGCCGGCCGGGGGTGCCCCGGTCGGCCGCTACTCCTTTGCCGGGCCTGTCGACCCCGAGCTCGAGCGGCGCTATGTGGGCAAGAGCGTGGCCGCCTACCTGGGAAAGGGCACACCGGGCGCCGTCACCTACGTGTGGTGCGGTCCCCACTGGGTCAACACACCACCGTGAGGGTTGGGCGCAGAGTGCGGACCGTAAGAACGGGACCCCCCGTGCCGGTCCGGTAGCCTCGGTATTCATGGATCACCCGATGACCCAGCGGCTCGAGGAATTGGCCGAGCGCCGCGAGTTGGCCCGCAATGCCGGGTCCCCCCGGGCGGTGGAGAAGCACCACGCCAAGGGGAAGATGACCGCTCGGGAGCGCATCGACTATCTCCTCGACGACGACTCCTTCCAGGAGCTCGACATGCTGGCCCGTCATCGCGCCCATGGCATGGGGTTGGAGGAGAACCGGCCCTACACCGACGGGGTGATCACCGGCTTCGGGACCATCGACGGTCGCCGGGTGTGTGTCTTCAGTCAGGACTTCACCGTCTTCGGCGGGGCGTTGGGCGAGGTGTTCGCCGAGAAGATCCACAAGGTGATGGATCTGGCCTCGTCGATCGGGGTGCCGATGATCGGCCTCAACGACGGTGCCGGCGCCCGCATCCAAGAGGGAGTGGTCTCGCTCCACTCCTACGGCGGGATCTTCCACCGGAATGCCGAGGCTTCCGGGGTCATCCCGCAGATCAGTGTGATCCTCGGCCCCTGCGCCGGGGGCGCGGTGTACAGCCCGGCCATGACCGACTTCATCTTCATGGTGCAAGGAACCAGCCACATGTTCATCACCGGCCCGGATGTGGTCAAGACCGTCACCGGCGAGGACGTCACCCTCGAAGAGCTGGGCGGGGCGATGAGCCATGCCACCAAGTCCGGTGTGGCCGCCTTCGTGGCCCCGGACGAGAAGTCGTGCCTGGACGATGTCCGCTACCTGCTCAGCTTCCTCCCGTCGAACAATCTCGAAGAGGCACCGCTGGTCGATTCGGGGGACGATCCCGAGCGGCTCACCCCCGAGCTCATCGAGCTCATGCCCGCCTCACCCAACCAGCCCTACGACATGAAGAAGGTCATCGAGGCGGTGGTGGACGACGGTGACTTCTTCGAGGTGAACCACCACTGGGCCATGAACCTGGTCTGCGGCTTTGCCCGCATCGACGGCCGGGCCGTCGGCATCGTCGGGAACCAGCCCCAGATGCTGGCCGGCGTGCTCAACATCGACGCCTCGGAGAAGGGCGCCAGATTCGTCCGCACCTGCGACGCCTTCAACGTCCCCTTGGTCACCTTCGTCGATGTCCCGGGGTTCATGCCGGGCACCGATCAGGAGTACGGCGGCATCATCCGCCACGGTGCCAAGCTGCTCTACGCCTACTGCGAGTCGACCGTCCCCCGGATCCAGATCATTACCCGCAAGGCCTACGGCGGTGCCTACGTGGTCATGAACTCGAAGTCCATCGGGGCCGATCTGGCCTACGCGTGGCCGTCGGCGGAGCTGGCGGTGATGGGGCCCGAAGGAGCGGTCGAGATCGTCTACCGGCGTGACCTGGTGGAGGCCGCGGACCCGGTCGGCCGCCGCAAGGAATTGGTCGAGGAGTACACCGAGCGCTATGCCAACCCCTATGCCGCCGCCGAGCGGGGATACGTCGACGACGTCATCGATCCGGCCGAGACCCGGAGGGTCCTGGTCAGGAGCCTGGCCCTGTTGGTGTCGAAGCGGGAGGACCTTCCCAAGCGCAAGCACGGGAACATGCCGTTGTGAGCTCGGCGCCATCGGTGGTCACCGAAACCGGCATCGCCGCCCGCCCGGTCATCGACGCCGAAGTGCTGGCGGTGCTGGCCGCCGCCGTGGACCAGGCCTGGCCGCGCCCCCGGGTGGTGACAGCCGGAGTGACGACGAGCCCGTCGTCCTGGCGGTTCAGCGGTCGGTGGTGGTCGAGGCCGGCCACCTCCCGCCGTGAGCGCCCCTCGACAAGAGGCTGAAGCCCGAAGCCCGAAGCCGGAAAGCCGAGATGCCGCGGTGTCGGCATGGGTCGGCTCACGCTCCCGACCACCTGACCCCAACCGCCCCGGACGGGCTCAGACAGCCAGGCCGGCCCGGTGGTCCTCGGCCAGTTGGACCATGTCGGCCATGATCCGGCCGATCTCGAAGTCCTTGGGCGTGTAGACCCGGGCCACCCCCTTGCCCAGCAGGATCTCGGCATCCTCGGGAGGAATGATCCCGCCCACCACGACCGGCACGTCGACCCCTTCGGCCCGGAGGCGGTCGACCACTTCGGGGACCAGCTCGAGGTGGGATCCCGAGAGGATGGAGATGCCCACCACATCGACGTCCTCGTCCCGGGCGGCGGCCGCGATCTCGGCCGGGGACAACCGGATGCCCTGATACACGACTTCGAACCCGGCGTCGCGGGCGGCCACGGCAATCTGCTCGGCGCCGTTCGAGTGACCGTCCAGCCCGGGCTTGGCCACCAGCAGCTTGGGCGGCCCTCCGGCCTGGCCGGCCAGGGCCTTGGAGCGGGCCAGGACCGATCGGAATTCGGAGCCCCGGTGGCCCACTCCGCCCCGCACCCCGGTCGGGGCCCGGTACTCGCCGAAGACCTGGCGAAGGGTGTCCGCCCATTCACCGGTGGTGCCGCCGGCGTGGGCCAGGGCGATGGTGGCCGGCATGACGTTGTCGGTACCGGCCGCGGCCCGGCGTAGGGCGTCCAGCGCCCGCTCGACGGCGCCGGCGTCGCGGGCGGCTCTCCACGCCTCGACGTCGGCGCGTAGCTCTGATTCGACCGCCGGATCGACTCTCAGGATCGAGTCGACGGCCGAGGCACCGCCACCCGGGTGCTGGGAGGTCTCAGGAGCCAGCGGCGACTCGGCCGTCTCGGTGAAGCAGTTGACCCCCACCACGGGAAGGTCGCCGGTCTCGATGCGGCGCACCCGCTCGGACTGGCTGCGCACCAGCCGGGCCTTGAGCTCGTCGATGGCCTCGAAGGCGCCCCCGAGATCGAGGACGTCCTGGAGCTCTGCCCACGATGCCTCGGCCATCTCATCGGTCTTCTTCTCGATGACCACGGATCCGTCGAAGATGTCGTCGTACTCGAGGAGATCGGACTCGAAGGCCAGGATCTGCTGGATGCGCAGCGACCACTGCTGGTCCCAGGGGCGGGGGAGACCGAGGGCCTCGTTCCACGCCGGCAGCTGGAGCGCCCGGGCCCGGGCCCGCTTGGACAAGGTGACGCCCAGTGACTCGAGCACGATGCGCGGCACGTTGTTCTCTGGTTGGGCTTCGGTCAGCCCCAGCGAGTTGACCTGCACGCCGTAACGGAGACGGCGGAGTTTGGGATCGGTGACGCCATACCGCTCAGAGCAGACCCGGTCCCACAGGGCGGTGAAGGCCCGCATCTTGCACGTCTCCTCGACAAACCTCACCCCGGCATTGACGAAGAATGAGATCCGGCCTACGACCGAGGGGAAACCGCTTTCGGGTATCTGGCCCGAGTCCCGCACGGCGTCGAGCACGCCGATGGCGGTCGCCAGGGCGTAGGCGACTTCCTGGGTGGGTGTGGCCCCGGCCTCTTGGAGGTGGTAGCTGCACACGTTGATCGGGTTCCACCGGGGCACGTGGAGCACGGTGTAGGCGATGGTGTCGACGGTGAGCCGGCGGCTGGGAAGCGGGGGGAAGATGAAGGTGCCGCGGGACAGGTACTCCTTGACGATGTCGTTCTGCGTGGTCCCGGCCAGCACCTTCGGGTCGACGCCGTGGTCTTCGGCGTTGGCGATATAGAGGCCCAGAAGCCATGCCGCGGTGGCGTTGATGGTCATCGAGGTGTTCATCGACTCGACGGGGATGTGGTCGAGCAGTTGGGACATGTGGCCGAGGTGGGCAACGGGGACGCCGACCTTGCCCACCTCGCCAGCCGCCTGGGGCGAGTCGGGGTCGTACCCGATCTGGGTAGGCAGGTCGAAGGCGATCGAAAGCCCGGTCTGCCCCTTGGCCAGATTGGTCCGGTACAGCTCGTTCGAGGCCTTGGCCGTCGAATGACCCGAGTAGGTGCGCATCAGCCACGGCTGGTCGCGGCCCGGTGCGGGGCCGGCGCGCTCCGGGGTCGAGCCCTCGGGCCGATTCATCGGTTCCCTCTCATCGCCTGTCGTGCGTCCGGCGCGCTCACGTCGCTCATCTTCCCATGGTGGTAACGGATCGGGGAAGGGCGAAATG
>DATBOO010000078.1:0-21618 GCA_036553725.1 Acidimicrobiales bacterium
AGGGAGGCATCGACGTACAGCGATGATCTCCCGCTGTGCGGTTGGACACCACCGCATCGGCGCAACATTCCGCCATCCTGCCGTGTCAGATTCGTGTCAGACGGCGGAAGAGCCAATATAAACTCCCTGGTCAGGCTGGTAGTGACGGTGAGCCGGCCTGTAGGCGGGATTCTGTCCACCCTCCTGCGAGGGTTGGGTGGCCATCCATCTGAGCGGTTTACCTGGAGGTGGTGTCCGAATGAACACCGGACGGGCAGTCCGTCCTCCACTGCAACCTTGCTCCGGGTGGGGTTTACCGAGCCGACCGGGTCACCCCGGCCGCTGGTGCGCTCTTACCGCACCGTTTCACCCTTGCCTGTGTGCCGCCCGGAGGCGACACCATCGGCGGTCTGTTCTCTGTGGCACTTTCCTGCAGGTCGCCCCGACTGGCCGCTAGCCAGCACCCTGCCCTCTGGAGTCCCGACCTTCCTCGACCCGTGCCGGACGGGGGCATCACCCCCACCAAGACGAGCCGCGGCCACCCAGCCGGCTCACCGTCCCCTTCATCGTCCCACAGACTTCCCACCTGCGGGCCATCCGGAAGGCCACGCCCCCTCTCGGCCTGCCATACCGCCGCCGGATGGGTCGGTCACAGGGTGGTTCTATCCTGGCGCCGTGCCACTTGGTTCTGAGCGGGTCAGACCCGAACCGCAGGGTTCGGATCAGGATGCGTTTTCGATCAGCGATCTCTACCGGCGGATCGACCGTGCCCTGAAGGTCGCCGTCCCTGGCCAGGTATGGGTGACCGGAGAGGTCCGATCGTTCAAGGTCAGCCCGCGGGGCATCTGCTACATCGACCTGGTGGATCCCGTACACGCTGAGGACCAGGCGACCCCGGTCCTGCGGGTGGTGTGCTGGTCGACTCGGTGGAGCCGGGTCCGGGCCACTCTCGACGAACTGGGCATCACCCTCGACACCGGCCTGGTGGTCCGGGTGAGGGGGGAGGTCCAGCTGTACAAGCCCAGAGGTGACATCAGCTTCATCCTGACCGAGCTGGACACCGACGCCCTGCTCGGAAAGGTCGCAGCCGAGCGGGCCCGCCTGATCAAGGCGCTGGTCGACGAAGGCCTGTTCGATCGCAATCGACGCCTTGCCGTCCCGGAGATCCCGTTGCGGATAGGCCTCGTGGCCAGCCTGGCTACCGAAGGCTGTAACGACTTCATCGGCCAGCTCCAGGCATCGGGCATGGCCTTTGACCTTCAGTTCGTTCCCACCCAGGTGCAGGGCCGGCATGCGGCGAGGCGGGTCGCCTCGGCGCTGCACCTCCTGCAGTCCGGGCGGTGCGACGTTCTGGTGGTGGTTCGGGGAGGAGGCTCCAGGGCCGACCTGGCGACGTTCGACGCAGAGGTGGTAGCCAGGGCGGTCGCCAACTCGAACACCCCGGTGTGGACCGGCATCGGCCACACCGGCGACCAGTCGATCGCCGATGAGGTGGCCAATCGATCATTCATCACTCCGACCGAGTGTGGGCAGGAGCTGGCCCGCCTGGTCGAGGACGTCTGGAGAGCCGGAATGGAGGCGGGGCTGCGGCTGAGCCGAGTGGCCGGAGAGCAGATGGCCAGGTCGGAGCGATTGTTGGATCGCCAGCGGCACCGCACCGTCACCGGTTCCCGGTCTCAACTCGATCGCCACTCCGACCGCCTCGTCCACCGGGCCCACACCGTGCACCGCGCCGCGTCGGGCCAGATCGAGACCCACGGCCTCCAGACCGCAGCCAGAGGCGCAACGCTGGCCAGGTCGGCCGTCCGGGCCATCGGTGACGGTGAGCGGAGGCTCACATCACGGTCGGGTCAGCTGGCTGCGCTTCCGCATCGCCGTTTGATGGCCGAAGACCTCCGACTCTCCCAATGGCGGAGGCTCCTTGGTGCCTATGACTACCAGCGCCAACTCGAGCGCGGCTACTCGGTGACCCGTGACGGCTCCGGCAACGTGGTGAGGTCCACATCCGGCGCCGGACCCGGCTCGCTGCTGTTCACCATGCTCTCCGATGGCGAGGTGGTCTCGCAGGTCACCGACTCCGGTAACGGGCCTGACCGCCGGGTCCAGGAGGTTCCGCAGCCAGACCGGCAACATGACGAAGGGATGAGTTGATGGCGACGACGGGTAGAGGACAGCCTGATGGAGGATTCACAGGAGGCGCGGAGGACGTCAGCCAACTGAGCTACTCGAACGCAGGGGCCGAGCTCGATGCGATCATCGAGGAATTCGAGTCGGGTGTCGTCGACGTCGACCGTCTGGTCGATCAGCTGGAACGCGCCACCGACATCGTCGACGAGCTCGATCGCCGCCTGCGCCGCACCCGCATGCGGGTCGAGGAGCTGGTGCCCCGGCTCGAGGCCATCGGTCAGACGGAGACGGCCATCGCCGGAACCCACGATGACGACGAGATCGAATTCGTCGAATCCGGCGAGGAGACGCCAGTTGAAGAGTCGCCCGTCCCGGGTGACGGAGAGACCCCGGCCGGCCTGTTCTGAGAGAGGCCCCGACCGGGAGCTTCGCTGCTCAGTGGATGTTGCGCCCGCTGTCGGGCCAGTAGGGCCGGCGGAGCTCACGCTTGAGCAACTTGCCCGATGGATTGCGGGGCAGGACATCGATGAAGTCGATGGAGGTCGGGCACTTGTAGTGGGCGATGCGGGTGCGGGTGGAGGCGATGATGTCCGCCGCCAGATCCTCGTCGTCATCGGCGGCGCCGACGGCTCTGACCACGATGGCCTTCACCGTCTCACCCCATCTGTCATCGGGAACCCCGATGACAGCGGCATCGGCCACCGCCGGGTGGGCGAGCAGCGCATTCTCGACCTCGGCCGGGTAGATGTTCTCCCCGCCGGAGACGATCATGTCCTTGATCCGGTCGTGGAGGAACAGGTAGCCCTCGGTGTCCACCCATCCGGCATCCCCGGTGCGGAACCAGCCGTCATCGGACAGGACCGACGCAGTCTCGTCCGTATTGTTCCAGTAGCCGAGCATGTTCTGATCGGATCGCGTCCACACCTCGCCCACCGCACCGGTCGGAAGGTCCTCGCCTGAATCGGTATCCACGATCCGCAGCTCGACATGGTCGAAGGGACGCCCGGCGGAGCGCAGCAGCGCCGCCCGCGGCCCGTCCGGATCGTGGTCGCCGGGCATGAGGGAGGTGATGGCACCGCTCGTCTCGGTCAGTCCGTAGACCTGGGCGAAATCGCATCCCAGTGCGCTCATCGACCGGACCAGCACGTCCTCGCTAATGGGAGAGGCGCCGTAGAAGACTGTGCGCAGGGAGCTGGTGTCCGCGGTGGCCAGCTCCGGCGTGGCCAGGAGGAGCATCAGCACCGCCGGCACAACGAACGTCTCGGTGACCCGGTGCTCCTCGACGAGCCGGAGTACCGCGGCTGGCTCGACGTCCCGGACGATGACTGAATGGCCCCCCCGGGACATGCCGCACAGGGCCCAACCGGTGCCGCCGATGTGGAAGAGGGGCATCGCCACCAGTGAGACGGTGTCGGCGCCGATATGGAAGACCTGATCGGCCTCGGTCAGGATGCACGAGATGTTCTTCCCCGAGATCATGGCGCCCTTGGGCAGCCCCGTGGTTCCTGACGTGTAGAGCTGGGTGACCACCTCGTCAGGGTCCGGCTCGAACCCCGGGTCCGGCGCCTCCGCGGTGTCGTCCCCGTCACGCCATTCGGCGTACTCGTCCAAGGACACCCACTGTCGGACGCAGTCGACCTGCGCGGCGAACTCCTTCACCGCGGCGGCGTACTCCGCCCCGAAGAAGAGGACCCCGGCGCCGGCGTCCTCGACAATGGAGGCCATCTCGGCCGGGGCCAGTCGCCAGTTGACGGCGACGCTCACTGCTCCGAGCAGGGCGCACCCGAAGAAGACCTCGAAATATTCGATGCCGTTCCGGTCGAGGAAGGCCACCCGGTCGCCGACTCCCACCCCGGCCGCGGCCAGGCCCCGGCTCACCCGTTTGGCATGGTCGTAGACCTCGCCCCAGGTGAGGGTGGTGGCGCCCTGGGTCAGCATCGGTGCGTCAGGGATGTCGGCGGCCCACCCCCGGAGCATCTTCGACGCTGTCCGGTACTCGACCGGACCGGCCTGCTCGTTCCGCTGTGTCGTCACTGGGCCACCCCTTGCTTCCCTGGCACCGGCAGTCACGGGCAGCCCGACGGAAGGAGCCGGGATCCGCCGGTCATCGAGGACCAGGAGACCCCGATAGTGCTGCGCCTGTGGGCCGATGGTACTCCGGGGAGGGCGGAGACTGCGGGAGGTGGAGGCCGGACAGCCAGCGGCAAAACGGCGCCTGCAGCAATGGTGGCCCCGGCCACCGGCGACGCCACGTGGGCGCCACCGGTCCCCCGTCAATGGTGGCCCCGGCCACCGGCGGCGCCACGTGCGCGCCACCCGGTCCCCCGTAAGGTGTGTGGGTGACCGACACCGATCCCGGATCTCCGAACCCACCCGGTAACGACCGGCTGTACTTCCGCCAGTTGCTGGCGGGGCGTGACTTCGCCGCCGATGACCAGGTCGCCCGGCAGATGGTCAACTTCGTCTACCTGGTCGGCGACCGGGAGACGGGCGAGGCGGTCATCGTCGACCCCGCCTACGCCGTCGACGAGCTGCTCGGCATGGTGGCCGCCGACGGTATGGATTGCGTCGGCGTGCTGGCCACCCACTACCACCCCGACCATGTCGGTGGCGACATGATGGGATGGGGCATCGAGGGGATCACCCGTCTGCTCGAGGTGGCTCCGGTCCCCGTGCACGTGCAGGCCGACGAGGCGCGGTGGGTGGTCCGCTCCACCGGGGTCGGCGTCGACGAGCTGGTCGTCCACAGCGGCGGCGATGTCGTCTCTGTCGGCGCAGTGCCGATCACCCTCATGCACACACCGGGCCATACGCCGGGGAGCCAGTGCTTCCTCGTCGACGGGCGGCTGATCGCCGGCGACACGCTCTTCCTCGACGGCTGTGGTCGGACGGACCTGCCCGGGGGCGACCCCGAGGCCATGTTCGAGTCGTTGACCACCCGGCTGGCCCGGGTTCCCGACGACACGGTCCTCTACCCGGGCCATCTCTACTCGCCCGACCCCTCGGCCACCATGGGCTACACCCGGTCGCACAACTACGTGTTCCGGCTGCGCACCCCCGAACAATGGATGACCATGTTCGGTGGATGATCCGGTTCGCTCCCGGGCATCGGCCGGCTGAGACCCAACCGCTCGGCGTGTTGGTCGTCCCTCGGGTGCCAGACCTACGATGTCGCCCCCATGAGCGATCCCCAGCCGGCCGACTCCACCATCGTCGTGGTCGGAGCGTCCCTGGCCGGACTGCGGGCGGCAGAGGAGATCCGCCACGAGGGCCATTCCGGCCCGGTGATCATCGTGGGCGACGAGATCCACGCACCCTACGACCGCCCCCCGCTGTCCAAGCAACTGCTGGCCGGAACCTGGGACGTCCCCCGGGTCCACCATCACACCCCGGACAAGCTCGACGCGCTGGGCCTCGAGTTCCGGCTCGGCCGGCGCGCCCTGTCGCTCGACGCCGAGGCCCGCACGGTCGTCCTCGACGACGGCCATGAGCTCCACTACGACGGCCTGGTGGTGGCGACCGGGGCTCGGCCACGGTCGTTGCCGGGGACCGAGGGTATTCCCGGGGTGCGGACCCTGCGCACGCTCGACGACTGCCTGGGCATCCGCTCCGACCTCGAGTCGGCCGGACTCGGCGCACGAGTGGTGGTCATCGGGGCCGGGTTCATCGGATCCGAGGTGGCTGCCACCTGTCACGGCCTCGGTGCCGAGGTCACCGTGGTCGAGGCGCTCCCGACACCTCTGGGGCGGGCGTTGGGCGACCAGATGGGCGAGGCCTGCGCGCAGCTCCACCGGGCCCAGGGCGTGACCGTGCTGACCGGCGCCTTGGTGGACCGACTGTCGACCCGCCCCGGGGGCCCGACCCCGACCGTGGTGCACTTGGTGGACGGGACCGCCCTCGATGCGGACCTGGTGGTGGTGGGCATCGGCGTGGCGCCGGCCGTCGAGTGGCTCGAGGGCTCAGGGCTCACCCTCGAGGACGGGGTGGTGTGCAGCAGTGCCCTCTTCGCCGGCGACGGGGTCGTCGCGGCCGGCGACGTGGCCCGGTGGATCCATCCGGCATCCGGAGAGCAGCTGCGCATCGAGCACTGGACCAACGCTGCCGAGGGCGGTGCCGCCGCCGCCCGCAACCTGCTGGCCGGAACCGCCGCCGCCGAGCCCTATGGTCCCGTCCCCTTCTTCTGGTCGGATCAGTACCAGACCAAGATCCAGGTCATCGGCCTCCCCGGTCCCGACGACGAGGTCGTGGTGGTCGAGGGATCGGCCGGGGAGGGCCAGCTGGTGGCCCTCTACCGGCGCGGCGATCGGCTGCGGGCGGCGCTGGCGTTCAGTCGGCCCCGGCACCTGATGGCCTATCGGCCGCTGCTGGCGGCCGGCGCCTCCTTCGACGAGGCGCTGGCAGTGTCGCGATCGTGATCCACCCTCCTCGTTGAGACCGATCTGCGCCGCGGCGACCGGAACCGGCGGGTGAAGGCCAGGGCGGCGGCCATCTGGTCCGCCGACGGCTCCACCCCGCCGTAGGTGTATCGCTCCACCAATCGGGTGGCTCCGATCAGGTCGTCGTGGCTCGACGGGTCGGTGACCGCCAGGCGCTCGCCGTAGGCCGAGAGGGTCTCGCCGACGCGTCGGTCCCGACCCAGGCGGGCGCCACCCCGGGCCAGGTCGGCGGCGATCTGCTCGGCCCAGGTGGCTGGGCGCCGGATCCGGCGTCGCCGGACCTCCAGCGCCGCTCCGGCGAGCCCGAGGGCGAGGATGATCGGGACCCAGGGCAGATGGGCGAGCGTGGTGCCGGCGCTGCGGGCCAGCACCGAGCCCGGTGACGGATTGGCCAACGGCACATTGGCGGTGGGGTCGAAGTTCTGCCAGCCGTAACCCGGGAACCAGACCTGCACCCAGGCATGGGCATCCTTGGCCTCGACGTCATAGAGGTCGGTGATCGGGTTGTAGGAGCCCGGCACATACCCCACCGTCTCCCGGGCGGGGATGCCGAGTGACCGGAGCATGACCACCGTGGCCGTGGAGATCTGCTCGCAGAACCCGCGACGGGAGCCGAAGAGGAAGGTGTCGACGGCATCGGCGCCGGGCGCCAGCGGGGGGATGTCGGTGGTGTAGGTGATATGGGCCGACATCCAGGCCTCGATGGCCTCCACCTTGTCGTAGGTGTGCAGGCTGGAATCGCCGGGGAAACCGACGGCGGCCGTGATGTTCCGGGCCAGCCCGGCCACCCGGGCATAGCGGTGGGGGAGCTGAAGGTAGCGGGCCTGTTGCGAAGGATTGAGCGCTTGGACGGCGGGATCGGTCGGGGGCAGCGGCAAGGTGGCGTCGCGCAATTGACCGGGGGTGGCGGTGTTGTCGTCCGACACCACGGTGTACACCGTGCCCGCGCCCATCGACGTGGCTGAGACGATGGTGCCGTCGCCGGTCAGGAAGAGATAGCGGGACTGGATGTACACCCGCTGTGCATTGTCGGCGTGGAACACCAGGTTCGGCCCGGACTGGGCGAGGTAGAAGGTCTGCACATCGGTGGAGCCGGTGGACAGGGTGCCCAGCTGATCGGCGGCCAGGGGCACGGTGAACGGAGACCCGAACTGCAGTTTGGCCACGCCGCTCCCTCGGACCGGTTCGGCCGACTGGTCCCAGCTCTGGCCGTCCCACCTGTCGTAGGTCTGGCCGACCCAGAAGCTCGGCCTGCTGGCCCGGACCCGCATCACGACCTGATTGCCCAGCGAGGCGCGGACCCCGGTGTCGAGGGACTTGGCAAATCCCAGGAAGCCACCGATTCCGGTGCGGCTGGACGGGCTGGCGGCATGGGCGGGCAACGACGCCGAACCGTCGGTGAGGTTGTTCGAAGTGTCGACCGGCGAGGAGTTCGCCGAAGCCGACGGGAAGATGAGCGATGTCGACACCTTCGGAGCCGGCAGCACCGCCACCAGGAGCGCCGCCACCACCACCACGGCCGCCCCGGCCACACCCAAGCTGAGCCATGGAACGCCGCGGGCTCCGGCCATGGACTGCCACATGGCCACCAGTCCCCACAGCCCGGTCCCGACCCAGGCCACCACGTAGACGCCCAGGGCCAGGTCGACCGACTGGGCTGCCGCCACCGCCATCAGAGCCGCCGATCCGGCCAGGGAGTAGGCGACGTCCCGCCGGGCGGGCACGTCGAAGGCGTGGGTGCTGAGGACCCAGGCGAAGAGAGTGGCCAGCGGGCCTTCCACCGTGGAGATGTCCCCGGGGGTGGCGTTGTGGCTGGCGGTCACGATGAACCACACGAAGCCCCCGACGGCGCAGACGGCCAGGATGGGTTTGATCAGCGACCACGGCTGTCGGCGCCGCCAGTAGGAGAGGACATTGCCGACCACGGTCGCACCCATGGCGAACAGAGCCATCGGTGCGCCGAGCTCTCCCTGGCTCCAGCAGGCCGCGATGGCGATGATCACGGTGGCGGCCGAAGCCACCCGGAATGGGATCGAGTCCTCGGCCGGCCCCGGTCGGTTGGCCTGGACCACCCGCTGCCAGAGGGTCACCGCCGTCTCCGCCGGGCGGTGGCCGACCCGGCTTCGTGGCCGGTCCCGGGCCGGGTCGGGGGCGTGACCGCCCGGGCCAGGCGCCGGCCCAGGTCGATCCGGTCGCGAACCGGCCGCACGGTCCTGCCCCCTGACTCCACGGTGGCGAGGACCACCGGCTGGCCCCGGGCCAGACAGCGGCTGACCGCGGCCATGACCCGCTCCGTCTCCTCCTCCGCCCGCTGGGCATCCGGGGGCAGGACCACCTCCACCATGACTGGGTCGGCGGTCGGGCGCACCCGCTCCTGCACCATCAGGGACCCGACGTGCGCGGTCGCCGGCCAATGGACCGATCGCCGGGTGTCACCGGGTTGGTAGGGGCGGACGCCCCGGGGCTCGCCGGCTCCGGCCAGAGGCCGGAGTTGCGCATCACCGGCCGCGCCGTCGGGAAAGGACCCCACCGGGCCCGGATCACCGAACCTCGGCGCCACATGAAGGGGGCGCGGCAGGGGGACCGTCACTTCCCGGGCCCACCACAGCAGGCCGAACGGCGCACAGGTTGCCAGCTCGAGGGCGACCTGCTCCACGACGCCCCGTCGGTCGGGGGCGATGGTCACCTCGACCGGGCGGGGACCACGGGGTGCTCCCATGGCCCGGGCGGGCGGGCCCGCCGGTTGGCGCGGGGTGATCCGGATCGGTCCCCGGGCCACCATGTCGAGCCGCACCGTCTCGCCCGCCTCGGCGTCGGACGGGGAGGCGGTGCAGACGACCGTGGCCCTCCGGGCGGGGAACAGTGGGGCCACGATGCCGGTGATCAGCACCGCGGCCAACAGCGCGCCGACAGCCTGGACCCATCCTGACCCGCTCGAGTGGGCGACACCGACCCAAGCCAGCATGGCCACCACGCTGCCGACGACCGGGGCGAACCACGCCAGGGGATGGACCCGTCTCCGGAGCCGGTGCCCGCCGGGGATCACGTCGTGGGGACAGGCATCTCGGTGATGATCCGACCGACCAGGCCCGGGCCGTCACCACCGCCTCCCTCGGCGATCAACCGATGGGAGAGGCAGGCCATGGCCACGGCCTGGATGTCCTGGGGCGTGACGTAGGCGCGCCCGCTCAGGACCGCATAGGCCTGGGCGCTGCGGATGAGCGAGATGGCAGCCCGGGGACTGGCTCCCAGGCGCACGGTCCCGGCGGCCCGGGTGGCTCGCACCAGCGCCACCGCGTACTCGGCCACGGCGGTGACCACGTGGACGGAAGCCGTCGTGTCGATCACCCGTTCCCACTGGAGGGGGTCGGACACCGGGACCAGCGTGTCAAGGGCGTAGCGGCCCCCGTTGTGGAGCACCAGCCGGGTTTCCACCTCGGCATCGGGATAACCGATGGAGGTGGAGAGCCCGAAGCGGTCCAGTTGACTCTCGACCAGAGGATAGGTGCCCAGCTGGCCGACGGGGTTCTGGGTGCCGATCACCAGGTGGGGCCGGGGAAGGGGCCACGACTCGCCGTCCACCGACACCTGCTGCTCCTCCATGGCCTCGAGGAGCGCCGACTGGGTTCGGGGAGGCGTCCGGTTGAGCTCGTCGAGCAGGACGACATGCCCGAACACCGGGCCCCGTCGGAACTCCCACGTGCCCGAATCCGGCGAGAAGACCGTGACGCCGGTGACATCGGAAGGCAGGAGGTCGGGATGCCCCTGGACCCGGGAGAGCTGGACCCCGAGTGCCGTGGCCAGCGCCCTGGCCAGGACGGTCTTGCCCACACCGGGAACGTCCTCGATGAGCAGATGGTTGCCTGACATCGCCGCCACCACGGCGATGGTGACTGCCCTCGGAGTCCCGAGGAGCACGGCCGAGAGCGCACCGTGCAGGTTCCGCGACACGGCGACGGCCTCGTCGAGGGCCGGCTGGGACTGGTCGACCGCCATCGGCGAACCGGCCTCCGCTGTTCCGATGCCGATGTCGGTACTCATGCGTTCCCCTGCCTCCACGGCATTCGCGGTCGGGTCGACGTCACCGCCGAGCGTGGTGCTCTACCCACCCTAGGCGTTGCCAGGGTGCCCAGACAATGCACCCGGGTGTCCGCACGCCTGCTCGCGAGCGGATGATTCCCCTGGTCACCTGCCCGATGGCCATGCAAATGGGCGGCGTAGAGCACTCGGCCGAGAGGACGGTCGAGGGAGCCCGGCTCAGAAGTCAAGGGCGGACAATTCGGGGATGGTGGCCTCGGCTCGGGCCCGGGCCTCGAGCCAACGGGCCCGCCGCCCCTCCCGCTCGGCATCGGGCGTCGCCGGCTGCACGACTTCCCGCGGTGCCCAGGCGGCGGCCACATCGTCCTCGTCCGACCAGGTGCCGACGGCCATCCCCGCCAGATAGGCGGCGCCGAGGGTGGTGGCTTCGAGCACCGGGGCTATCTCGATGGGCCGGCCACAGGCCTCGGCCAACGCCCGGGTGAAGACCGGGTTGGCGGACATTCCGCCGTCGACCCGCAGCGCGCCGATGGGGAGGCCCGAGTCCGCCTCGGCGGCCTCGAGGAGATCGGCGCCCCGGTGGGCCACCCCCTCCAGCACCGCCCGTACCAACTCGGGCCGGCCACTGCCGCGGGTGAGCCCGAGGAAGGTGCCCCGCGCCCCGAAATCCCACACCGGAGTGCCGAGACCCAGGAGCGCCGGGACGAACCACACGTCGCCCGTGTCGTCACAGAGTGAGGCCACATCGGCCGATTGGGATGCGGTCTCGATGATGGCGAGGTCGTCCCGGAGCCACTCCACCGCGGTACCGGCCGACAGCATGATCGCCTCGACCCCCCAGGTGACCCGGGACCGGCGGCGCCAGGCGATGATCGGGATGGTCCCCTGCAGCCCCCTGGCGGCCTGGGACGGGCGCGTCGCGCCGACGCACTGGTCGAGCATGCCCCCCGTGCCGAAGGTGGCCTTGGCCAGGCCGGGCCGGGTGCACCCCTGACCCATCAATGAGGCCTGCTGATCACCGGCCATGCCGGCGATCACCGGCTGTCCGGTGAGGATCTCCGCGGTGCCCATGGCACCGGAGGAGTCGACGATGGCCGGGAGCACGGCTTCGGGGATGCGCAGGGCGGCCAGTATCTCCGGGCTCCATCCCGAGCCGTCACCGTGGATGAGGCCGGTGACCCCTGCATTGGATGCGTCGGTGATGTGGAGGTGGCCACCCGAGAGGGTCCACGCCACCCAGGTGTCCACCGTTCCGAAGGCGAGCTCGCCGCCCTCGGAGCGCGACCGGTCCGGGTCGGCCATGTCGAGCAGGGCGGCCAGCTTGGTGGCCGAGGCGTTGGGCGCCACCCGGATCCCCTTACCCTGGAGCTCGAGGCAGGTGCCGACCGTGCGGAGGTCCTGCCAGCCGAGGCCGGGCCCCACGGGGATGCCGGTGGACCGGTTCCACACCAGGGTCGATGCCCGTTGACTGGC
Organism: Acidimicrobiales bacterium; assembly: GCA_036553725.1. GTDB lineage: Bacteria > Actinomycetota > Acidimicrobiia > Acidimicrobiales > RAAP-2 > Bog-756. Next base: position 12,054 of record DATBOO010000078.1, read on the forward strand.
GATGCCCACCGCCGCCACCGGACCACCTTCGGCCAGGCTCTTCGAGGCCACCTCGACCACGGCTTCGGCCATGGCCGTCCCATCGAACTCCACCAGGCCGGGGAAAGGGGTGTCGGGCAGGACCGGAACATGGTGGATGTGGTCGACGGCACCGTCGGGCCGCACCACTGCTCCCCGCACGCCGGACGTGCCCACGTCCACCACCAGAATGCTCACGGCCAGGGCACCGCGCCGTAGGGACTGGCCAGGCCGAGCTTGCCGGGGTTGAGGATGCCGTTGGGGTCGAGCGCGTCCTTGACCGAGGCGAGCACGCCGAAACCGGGCCCGAGCGCGCCGGCGAGGAAGCGCGATCGGTTGATGCCGATGCCGTGATGGTGGCTGATCGCCCCCCCGGCGGCCGTGGTGGCGGTGGTGACCTCGTCCCAGGCCCGCCGGTAGTACCGGTCGACCCAGTCCCGGTGGTCCGCGACCCCCGCTGGACCCTCCCCCTCCGCGGAACGGTCCGTCGAATCGTCGGCTATCGGCGGGCGACCGGCGAACGTGAAGTACAGGCAGGCCCCGTCGGTGTAGGCGTGGGACTGGTGTGACGAGGCGACCAGGGTGCCCTCCACGCCGGTCAGGGCATCGAGCACCGAGCGGTAGAGTCCGGGCAGGACACTCCAGCGGGCCGACACCTCGACCGTGTCGACCACGATCCCGGACCGCCACAGCGGGGCGAGGGCGGAGACGTCGTTGCGGTGTCCCAGCCAACGCTCGACGAGCGCGGCGTCCAGCGGGTCGGCGGAGCCACACTCCTGGTCGACCACGGCCATCGTGGCCTCGACTAGTCCGGGGTCGGCCTCGTCCAGCACGATGAGCGCGTTGGTCTCGGGATGGTCGAAGGAACGACCCGACTCTGTCTCGTCGTACAGGCGCAGCACCGCCGGGGTGGCCCCCCGGCGCAGAATCCGGCGGCAGGCCTCGAGGCCCTCGGCGAACGACTTGAACCCGAAGGCGCGGCGATCCTCGGCCGCGGGCACCGTGTGCACCCGGAACCGGCCCTCGGTGATCACCCCGAGGGTGCCCTCACTGCCCACGAACAGCTGGGTGAGATCGGGTCCGGTCGCCGACCGTGGCCCGTGACCGCCGGTCCGGACCACCGTGCCGTCGGCCAGGACCACCTCGAGGCCGGTGACCATGTCCTCGATCTTCCCGTATCGATTGGAGTACTGGCCGGCCCCCCGGCAGGCCAGCCACCCGCCGACCGTCGACAGGTCCATCGACTGCGGCCAGTGCCCGAGGGTGAGCCCGTGGCCGCCGCGGAGCCCAGCCTCCACGTCCGGTCCGAACGTGCCCGCCCGGAGATCGGCGATCAGCGAGTCGGGGTCGACGGCGGCGATGCCGGCCAGTCCGCACAGGTCGAGCGAGACGCCACCGAACACCGGGATGGAGGCGCCGCACACGCCACTGCGGCCGCCGGCAGCGGTCACCGGCACCCGGGCGCCATTGCACAGGGCCAGCACCGCGGCCACCTGCTCGGTGTCAGTTGGGCGGGCCACGACCGCGGGTCGGGCCGGGACCTCCCCGCCCGTGGCCCAGCCGATGGCCAGCGGCCACCAGTCCCGGCCGGCTTCGGCCCGGTCCAGGTCGTCGACGGAGACCTCGGCGCACACCTCGGCCAGTCGTCGCTGGAGGGTTTCGTCGATGGCCACCCGTTCACCGCCCAGGTGATCGACGATCCCGTCCGGTCCGGCATCGATCGACGTCACCGGCGTCGGTTCGGTCACCCCGGCTCCGATGCCCGGGCAGCAGAACCAGCCGCACCCTCGGTGCCCTCGGGGCCGGGTTCGTCAGCGACCGGTTGGGAGTCGAGCCCGGCCCGGGTGAACTGGGAGCGCAGGGAATCGCCGTAGGCGGTGGCCTCGGCGTCGATGCGATCGCCGTCCCACCCGAGCTCGGGGCCGATCAGGGCAGCCACTGCCGTTGCGGCGCCGGCTGCGCCCCGGGCATCCCGGAGTGAGGCCCGTGTGCGCCGGTCGAGGATGTCGGCCACCGAGCACGCCATCTCCTCGCGCACGGCATAGAGCGCCTCGGCCCTGAGGTACTGGAGCCCGGGGACCAGCGGGTCGAGGAGCTCCGGGTGGCCATGGGCGAGGGCCAGGACATCGGGGGTCTCGGTGCCGTAGCGGCCGGCCAGGTGTCGGGCCAGGGTGGCTGCGCCTCCGGCCGTGTGCGCGGGGCCGTCGGGATCGATTCCCCCGGCCCGGGCCGGCGCGTGCGGGCCCTCACCCGCTCCCCGGAGCCGCAGGCTCTTGGTGGCACAGGGGATCGTCCGCCGCCCGAGGGACTTGTAGACCGCATCGACCGTGTCCTGGGCCATCTTCCGGTAGGTGGTCAGCTTGCCGCCGGTGACCGTGACCATGCCGCGGTCGGACGTGCGGACGGTATGGCGGCGTGACAGGTCCGCGGTGCGCTCGCTTGGTGCCTGCCGACCCTCGACCGGCGCCAGGAGGGGTCGCAGGCCGGTCCACAGCCCGGTGATGTCGGTGCGGTCGATGGGCCTGGTGGTGACGGCGTTGGCGGCGGCCAGGATGTAGTCGATGTCCTCGGGCAGGCAGCTCGGATCGTCCAGGGGCCCGTCCCACTCGGTGTCAGTGGTGCCGAGGTAGACCTGGTCACCCCACGAGACCACGAAGATCGACCGGTGGTCCTCCCTGACCGGTATGACCGCGGCGATGTCGCACGGGAACACCCGGTTGGGGACGGTGACGTGGATGCCCTTGGCCGGGCGTATCGAGTGGGGGTTGCGGCCTTCGTCCAGGCTTCGCACCTCGTCCGACCACACACCGGCGGCGTTCACCACCACGGAGGCGCGGATCTCGAACGGCGTCGCTCCGTCGGGTGCCACCCGGACTCCGAGGATCTTGCCCCCTGAGTCGGTGGTGAGGGCGACGGCGGGCGTGTGGTTGGCGGCCACGGCCCCGTGGTCGAGGACGGCGGTGCGGACCACGGCCAGGGTGAGCCGGGCATCGTCGGCGCTGGCGTCCCAGTAGAGGAAGCCCGCCACCAGGTGATCGGCATCGAGGGTCGGCATGTGGGCCAATGCCTGCTCCCGGGTCACCTTCTCGTGCCGCCTGCCGATGCGCATCCCCCCGGTCAGGTCGTAGAGCCACAGGGCGGTGCGGTAGATGCGGGCGACGCTGCGGTTGACCACGCCCCCCCGTCCGAACAGGGGGATGAGGAAGGGGAGCGGCGACACCAGGTGGGGAGCGTTGTCGAGCAGCCTCTGGCGCTCGGCCAGGTTTTCGTAGACCAGCCGGTATTCGCGCTGTTGGAGATAGCGGAGCCCACCGTGGATCAGCTTGGACGACTTCGACGAGGTCCCCGACGCGAAGTCGTCCTTCTCCACCAGCGCCGTCCTCAGGCCGCGACTGGCGGCGTCGAGAGCCACTCCGGCGCCGGTGATGCCGCCCCCGATGACCAGCACGTCGAACTGCTCCTCGGCCAGGCGGGCCAAGGCGTCCGCCCGCTGGAAGCGCCCCGCGTTCGGCGCGGCGACGCGGGCACCATTCGGCATCGCCAAAGCCTGCCACACGTCGCCGCACCCTCGGTCGCCGCAACTCCACCGGGCCATCTCCACCCATGGCCGGATCCAAACGACCCGATCGCCTTGGCCGACCCGCATCCGTCGGCATCGACCCGCATCGAGCGGCCGCATCCGCCCCCATCGAGCGGCCGCATCCACCGGCCGGGCCGTTATCTACAATGATTGTTGAAGAACAATCATTGGTGATAAGATGGGCGACAGGATGAGGACACCCGAGGAGTTGACCGAGCTGTTCCGGTCCACCGGCCGGAAGGTGACTGCGCAGCGCCAGTGCATCTTCCGGGTGCTCCAGGGTGATGTCACCCATCCGTCGGCCGAGTCGGTCCACGCCCTGGCCAGCCGCGAAATGGAGACCATCTCGCTCAAGACGGTCTACCAGACCCTCTACGATCTGGCCGAGTTGGGGGAGATCGCCCCGCTCGACGTCGGCACCGGCATGACCCGGTTCGACCCTAACGTGGATGACCCGCACCACCACCTGGTCTGCCGTCAGTGCGGTCGGGTCCGCGACCTCGTGGCCGCGTTCCCCGAGTTGCAGATTCCCGAGGGTGCCGACCTGGGCTACCAGGTGGGCTCGGCCGAGATCGTCTTTCGTGGGCTGTGCCCCGAGTGCCAGCCCGCGGCACGTGGTCGGCGGGCCCCGCTCAAGCAAGCACAGATATGAAGTACGAGCATGTGGAGCACAAGGTCACAACCATGAAGAACCAGACACAGCGATGAAAGGAACACCGTGCCAGCACTGAAAGACAGCAAAACAGAGGGAAACCTGAAGGAAGCATTCGCCGGGGAGAGCCAGGCCAATCGTCGCTACCTCTACTTCGCCCAGAAGGCCGACGTCGAGGGCTACCCCGATGTCGCCGCCCTGTTCCGCTCCGTGGCGGAAGGGGAGACCGGACACGCGTTCGGCCACTTCGACTTCTTGCGAGAGGTCGGCGACCCGGTCACCGGCGTCCCCGTGGGTCCGACCGAGGACAACCTGAAGTCGGCCGTCGAGGGCGAGACCTACGAGTACTCGGAGATGTACCCGGGATTCGCCCGCACCGCCCGTGACGAGGGCTTCGACGAGATCGCGGAGTGGTTCGAGACCCTCGCCCGTGCGGAGAAGAGCCATGCGGGGCGGTTCACCGAGGGTTTGGCCTCGGTCGCCTAGCCATAGCCCTGACGGGCCGAGGGCGGCGCCACCCCCTTGTTCACCACGGGCCGGACACGGCGAGGGCCCCGGACTTCACATGCGGATCCGGGAGACCCTTGCCGTGTCCCACGCCGGGACCGCCCCCAGCGACGGTTCCCGGCGTTGGGGGCCCGGCCCGAGCCCGCGATACCTCCGAGGGAGCTCTCGATGACCGCCACTGTTCCGTTGACCCTGGACGACATCGTCGACCAGCGCGCCTACGAGCGCGAGCGCCCCGAATTCCGGGCCAGGGTGATCGAGGTGAAGAAGCTGCGCCGCATCAGCGTCGGGCCGGTGATCACCCTCACCTTCGAGAACCGGTTGACGATGCGCTTCCAGGTCCAGGAGATGGCCCGCGCCGAAAAGATGATCACCGACGAGCAGATCCAGCACGAGCTCGACGTCTACAACCGGCTGCTCCCCGGCCCGGGCGTGCTGTCGGCCACCCTGTTCCTCGAGCTCACCACCGAGCACCAGTTGCGGACCTGGCTCCCGCGCCTGGTGGGGATCGAGCGCGCCTGCCAGCTGCACATCGGAACCGGCGACGCCCTGCAGGTCGTCCGTTCCACTCCCGAGCAGGACCATCAGGCCCACCTGACCCGGGAGTCCACCACCTCGGCCGTGCACTACGTGCGGTTCCACTTCAGTGACGAGCAGGCCAGCGCGTTCGCCACCCGACCGGTGAGGCTGGTGGTCGACCACCCTGAGTACCCGGACGGACTGCCAGGGTCATCGCTCGGGGTCGCAACCCGGGCAGAACTGGCGGGCGACCTGGCCAGGGAGTAGCCGCGCTGTCGATCGCCGCGTCAGGCTACGTTTGCCCCGTCCTCCAACGGCATGGCTTGGCCACAGTCGACAGGGTGCCCAGATTTGGAAGCAGTGGCGCGTCCCTCAGGAAACTGAGATACTCCAGAACACGGCGGAATGGGCGGCGAACGAGCGTCTCCCTGTTGCATAGTTCAGGGGGATGCCATGGCGCGGCAAATGAGGTTGATCCGGAAGAGCCTTGTTGTCGCTGCGACGATCGCCATGCCTCTGAGCGTGACCGCGGTCACCGGTGTCACGAGCGCCGCTGCGGCAGGCCCCCCTGACCCGCCTGTCACGTGCAGCGTCAGTTCCGCTCTCACATTTGCGCCTCCGGGGCTATCGATGGCTGGCTCGGTCGGTGCGGCGAAGAAATCATTCTCCACGTTCTCAGCCGCAACCTTTGGTGGCAGTTGCACCGGATCGGGACCAGCAAACACCATCCAGTTCCCGAATGTTCACTGCGTGGGACCGGGCCTGCCTGCCTCGAATCCCGCGTGCCACACCGTCTATAGCGGAACACTTGATGGGTACGGCTCCTGGTCGAACTTCGAAAGTAGTCGGATGACAACTGCGGTCCAGAAGTCCCTCAAGAGTCTCAGCTTCACCATCAACGGGATTCCATATGTAACCAAGAAGACAGTCGCATCTCAGATACTCGCAGGTGGACTCTGCGGCGGCTCGGAAGTGGGCTTCCAGATCGCCGCTGCGGTGAGGAGCCCGAAGGCGGACAAGGTTCAGGGAGCGACCCTCAACCTTTGCCTCGGTACGATCACCGGCACAGGACTGACCAGCTCCACCTTCCTCGGAGCTTCCACCGATCAGAATGGGACCGTCGTAACTGCCGCCATCGACCCGGCAACCAGCACCGTGCACATCGGCTGATGTAACGGCTGAAAAGCAAATCGAAGTGACCGGGGCGTGCCGAGTTGACCCATCGGTGTCATGTCACCGTGTTGTTGGGACACGTGAACCGTCCCTTCTTGTCCCCTGCCAACTGACCTCGACCGGCACGAAGGCGACGCCCCGTCCCCATGCGGTATCCGTTGTGGCCTCAACGGATGGTCCGTCTCATCAATCGGTCACCCACGGACCAACCAGGAGGGCCATGACCCTGGTCGCGCAATGGTGGAACAATCCCTGGTACGGAGGAGCCGCCTGAACTGCAATACAACGGACATTGGAGGATGGCTGTCCGGGCCCTCCGAATGGGGTACGTCGGGGCAGCGTCATGGTCGTCGACAACGGCGCCGACGTGGTCCATTCGACTAACTGCCGTATCCTTCGAGCTTAGTGATCGTGTGCTTTGGGCTACGTCCCGCTCGGTGTTGGCGCCGACCGGGCACACGGGAACAGGCATCGAAGCATCACGGTAAGCGTGTCTCCAATCGCCCGCTCGGAGTGACGCCAGCAACGACGCAGAGGTGGCCTCACACGGCGCCTAGCGCCCCGAGAAGTCCGGATCCCGCCGCCGCAGTGAGGCCTCGATTCCCTCCCGGAAATCGTCGGTTCCCATGAGCGACAGCTGCTCGAGTCGCTCGTGTTCGATTGCCGCGCCGAATGCGTCGGCCAGACCGGCACGCATCGTCTTCCTGATGGAGGCGACGGCCAGGGGTGCGGAGGCGGCAATCTCCTCGGCCAGGGCACGGGCCACGAGTCGCGGGTCGTCGGCCAGGCGGTCGATGAGGCCGATGTCGAGGGCCTCGGCTCCGTCGACGCGGCGGCCCGTGCACAGGAGATCGAGCGCCTTCTGGCCGCCGATCGCCCGGGCGAGGGTGGTGGACAGGCCGAAGCCCTGGTGCAGCCCGAGGCGGGCGAAGTTGGCGGCGAAGCGGCTGGTTGGAGCGCCGACCCGGAAGTCCGCGGCCAGCGCGAGGCCGAGCCCGCCACCGATGGCGCCCCCCTGCACGGCGGCCACGACCGGCAGGGGACCGCTGACGAACTCCTCCGCCCGGTCGTAGAGCGTGCGGAGGGCGCCGGGATCGGGCGATCCGGTTGCGGAGAAGTCGAACCCGGCACAGAAGTGCCGCCCCTCCGAGCACAGCACCACGGCCCGGCACCGGCGCCCATCGGCCCAGGCGATGGCTTCGATCAGGGCGCCCAACAGTGGGGCGTCGAAGAAATTGGCCGGCGGGCGGTGCATCTCGACTTCGGCCACCAGGTTTCCGGTCAGGGTCGCCGTGACATCGCCGAACCGATGGGTCAGGGGTTCCTCACTGGTAGGCAAGGTGGACCGCGGCTCCCGGCGTGTTGATGCGGAATGACAGGCTCTCTTCGACGTAGAGGTCGACCGAGGCGACGTCGCTCGACAGGTAGCCGATGGAGAAGTCCTGACCGACGGTCAACTCGAAGTCCCCTCCGCGCTGGCTGAGGACCAGCGCTCCGTCGACGGCCGGCGCCCACACGACAGGTCCGCCGAGGATCTGCCGGAGATGTTCGAATACCGGGTAGCCGCCGTGCTCGGTGGTCTCGGTCACGCCGGTGAAGCAGCGGGCGCCGAGGGCGATGGCGTAGGGGCCGGCGACGTCGGCGGCGCGGAGCACGGCGACCGCCCGGGCCACATGTTCGGGGTATCGGCTGTAGTCGTCCCCGATGGCCACCGGCTCATGGGGGGAGGTGGCGGCAATGCCCCGGATGGGCCCCTGGTCGTACCCGTGGAAGACGAGATGGTCCTCGGCCAGCGCCGCCGCCCGCCCGGCGGCCACCACGGCGTCGAGGTCGAGATCGGTTGCCCCGCGTTCGGCGGCGTCAAGTTCGGACCGGGCCAGCGAGAAGGGTGCCCGCAATTCGATCAACGGCAAGACCTGGCGGCGGGCCACCTCCACGCCGGCCAGCGCACCGTGGTCCAGACGGTCGATCCGACCGGCGTCCACCGCCGAGTAGTCCCATCCCAGCGGTCCCTTGAAGTCGACGAGCCGGCGGGCGGCGATGAAGTGCTTGATCGAGCGGGTCGCCTCCTCGTCGATCTGGGTCCAGGCATCCTCGCTGACCGGTGCCAGCTCTCGCATCAGATGATTCATTGGAACGTCCCGCTTTCGATTCGTAGATTGCCGATGCCGAGGCCTTCATCCCCGGCCGCGGCCAGGGCCAAAGGGTTGGGCGTGGGCGGCCCGACCCGGGTGAGCGTGTTGCGGTCGATGTGGCTGAACGGCTCATCCCGGTCGGGAATGGCCAGCACCCCTTCCTCCTCGTAGGACCAGGCGCCGTCGGGAAGCACCGTCACGGTCATCCGGTAGCTGAGGGTCCGGAACATCTGGTCGAGGAAGGGATTGGACAGGATGCCGTAGACCTCGCACCCGACAGCCGCGTTGACCTCGAACTCGGTGGCATCGGGCGCCGCCGTCCCCCCGGCCATCAGGACCTGGCCACGGGGGATGCCGAGGGTGAGGATGACGGTCTGGGTGGCCGGTTCCCACAGCCAGTACCCCACCTGGTCGTGGAACGTCTCGATCTCTCCGGGCTTGACGATGTGGGTGTGGTAGCGGAGGCCGTAGAAGAGCTGGGGCCCGTTGGTCTGGCGATCGATCGGTTGTAACTCGTACCGCTCGACGAATGCGTCCCGCTCGATGCCGCCGGCTCCGGGATGCTCGTCCCTTCCGCCGGACCCCTCCCAGATTCCGGCCAGCGGGGCGAGCGGACCTAGGTTGGCGAGCGTGTCGGGGTCGCCATCGGGCTCGGTGTAGATGTCGTCCCCGTACGGTCCCTTGTCGGGGCAAGTCATTGTGAGCCTTCCTGTGGCCTTGGTGTCAGTGGTGGTTGCGCCCGCACTCCGGGGTGCGGTAGGGCACTGCAGGATCGTTGTTCCACCCGCACCCGCAACATTGTAGGTCGCCACCCCTTCTGTCCGCCCGGGCTCTTTGTTCGCCCAGAGCCGTCGTTTGGCGCCGAGCAAGGTCCCCGTCCAGGTGCCCGGCCAGTTCGACGGCCAGGTGCCCGGGCCGGGCCGGGGCAAGGTCGGTTGTCCACCATCTCCCTGTCACCCGTGGCGGGTGGCCCGACCGGAC
>DATBOO010000170.1:0-11718 GCA_036553725.1 Acidimicrobiales bacterium
ACCGGCCTCGACCACCCAGAGGCGCAATATCGTCTGAAGGGCGCAATCCCACCTGAGCGCGTCGGGTAGGCCCCCGGCATCGTGCGGGCGCCGCGTGTATAGGCTTGGCCGGCCGGCGGCGGACGCAGGGGAGAAGATGAACACGGAGAACGCGGACAGTGGGGGCTCGGTCAGGTTCTTCTTGGCGAGGTTCGGTCGATCAGCGGCCGGCGTGTCAGCGGTGGCGGTCGTCGAGCTTCACCCCGCTGTGACCGGCGGGAACGGGGCGGGACATGTCCGCTCGGCCCGTGGGGAACGGGCCCGCGGCGCCCGGGTCCACGCCGGCGCGGCCAGGGCTCGTGCCTGATACCGGCGGCCATGCCGTCGATCCCTCCGACGAGGATCGGCACCGGGCAGACGCCGAACCGCTGTGGAACGAGTCCTACTACCTCGATTTCGTGGGTGGGGACGGGGCCATCGCCGGCTATGTGCGGATCGGCCTCTACCCCAACCTGGGGGTGACCTGGTGGACGACTACGGTCGTCGGTGCCGGCCGGCCGTTGACCGCATCGGTGGCCTATGACCTGCCGGTGGCCGGCGGTACCGGCCTGGTCCTCAACTCGAGGCGATTCGATGTGAGCGCGGTGGTCGACTCCCCCCTGGAGGCGATGACCGTCCGGGGCTCGGCCCCGGCCGTGACCCACCTCGACCCGGCGGCCGTCTACCGGGGCGAACCCGGGCGTCCGACGACGGTGGGTCTCGATCTGACCTGGACGACCGATGGCACGCCCTACCACTACGACCTCACCACCCGCTACGAGATCCCCTGTTCGGTGCGCGGCGAGGTCACCGTGGACGGGGAGCGGGTGGCGGTGGACGGGCACGGCCAGCGGGATCACTCGTGGGGGGTCAGGGACTGGTGGGCCTTCGGCTGGTGCTGGGCCGCGGCCCGCCTGGACGACGGGACCAGGGTGCACCTGGCCGACATCCGGATCCCCGGTGGGCCGGTGCCCTTCGGATACGTCCAGCCAGGCGACGGATCCGTCCACCCGGTGGAAGCGCTGGAGGTGACCGAAGTCCTCGGTCCCGAGGGTCTGCCCGAGGCGGCGACGGCCCGGATCGGCCCCCTCGCTCTGGATTTGGACATCGAACCGATCGCCTTCGGTCCGCTGCTGTTGGTCGCACCCGACGGCCGCACCAGCCGCTTCCCCCGGGCCGCGGCCCGGTTCACGGCCCGGGACGGTCGCACGGGCACCGGTTGGATCGAGTGGAACCAGCCCGACCCGCCGACGGCGGGTCGCTAGCTTCCGGGGGTGCGCCTCTCGCTGGTCGCGTCGACCGACCCCGCCGACTACGGGTTCGCCCACCGGATCCGCACCCGCTTCGCCGAGACGGATGCCATGGGGATCATCCACCACAGCGCCTACGTCCCCTACCTCGAAGAGGCCCGGGCCGAACTGCTGGCGCACGGCGGACATCCCTACGACGAGGTCCGGGCGGAGGGCGTCGACTTCGCCGTCCTCGAGCTCTTCGTGCAGTACCGGCTCCCGCTGCGCTTCGGCGAGCTCGTGGAGGTCAACGTGGCCGTCGGCCGCATCACCCGGGCCACGTTTCAGGTCGCCTACCTGCTCCGGGTGGCGGAGGAGACCCGCTGCACGGCGGTGACCGTGCACGGGGCGGTCGATGCCGCAGGACGGGCGACGCGCCTGCCGTCGTGGCTGGCGGAGGCGGCGGGTCCCGACCGACGCTGAGTGGGGCTGGCCGGGGCTGAGCAAGAAAGGAGATCGGACATGCACGTGTCCTACGGGTTGCCGACCCACCGGGTCGACCTCGGCGAGGAGTTCGTGAGCGCCGGGGCCATCGCCGAGCTGGCCGCGGCCGCCGAGGCCGCCGGCTTCGCCGCGGTCTACACCACCGAGCACCCCTTCCCCGGTGATGCGTGGCTGGCCCACGGCGGCCATCACGCTGTCGACCCCCTGGTGGCGCTGTCGTTCGCCGCCGCCGCCACCTCGTCCATCCGGCTCCACACCAATCTCTTCATCGTGGCCCTGCGCAACCCGTTCATGGCTGCCAAGGGGATCGCCTCCCTCGACGCCCTCAGCGGTGGGCGGGTGATCATGGGGATCGGGGCCGGCTACCTCGAGTCCGAGTTCGAAGCCGTCGGCGCCTCGTTCGCCGACCGCAACGACCGCACCGACGAGGCCATCGTCGCCATGAAGGCGTCCTGGACCGGGGAGAGCGTCCGCTTCGAGGGCACCGGGTTCCGGGCCCCCGGCAACACCATGCTGCCCCGGCCGCACCGGCGCCCCCACCCGACGCTGTGGATCGGCGGGAACAGCCGCCGGGCCATCCGACGGGCGGTGCAGCTCGCCGACGGCTGGTCGCCGTTCCCCAATCCGGCCGGCCTGGCGGCCCGGACCCGAACCGCCGGCCTCGAGACCGTCGGGGCCCTGGCCGAGTCCATCGACTACGCCCGCAGCTACGCCGACTCCATCGGCCGGGTCGAGCCCCTGACGTTCGTGTTCATCCCCGAGGGCTTGTCCATGGGAGGCGCCGCCGACTTCGACGAGGACAAGGTCGTGGCATCGATCGCCGAGCTCGAGGCCATCGGAGTCGGGTGGGTCACGGTGGCCCTGCCCGGCGACACCCGCGACGCCCAGCTGGCGGCCATCGAGCGGTTCGGCCACGGCGTGCTCGGAAGGACGGGTTCGAACCGACTGCACCGGTGAGCCGGGCGCGTCGTCCGCCGCCGCCGGCCGCCGCCGGCCAGGCCCGTCCGACCGGTTGTCCGTCTCTGCCCGACCCCTGTCGCTACGGTGTCGGTGTGGGCCGGACCCGGTGAACGAGTCGAAGAGGCGCTCCGACCCGACCTTCGTACGCGCCTGGTTCCGCTCCGACCTCGCCGGCAGCTGGGTGCTGGTGATGGCGGTGGGGGTCGCGCTGGTGTGGGCCAACAGCCGGTGGGGCTCCAGCTACGAGACGGTCTGGAACCACACCGTGGGGAGCGGCGGTTCGGCGTGGGCCGACCTCACCACCGTGCGGGCGTGGGTCAACGGCGGGCTCATGGCCGTCTTCTTCTTCGTCGTCGGCCTCGAAATCGGCCGTGAGCGCCGTACCGGTGAGTTGGGAGACCTGCGCACCGCGGTGGTGCCGGTGGGGGGTGCCCTCGGAGGTATGGCCGGTGCGGGTCTGGTCTACGCGGCGTTCAACCATGGTGGTGCCGGGTCATCCGGCTGGGGCATCCCCATGGCCACCGACATCGCCTTTGCTCTCGGCGCGCTCGCCCTGTTGGGTCGGAGGGCCCCGCCCGGTCTCCGCCTGTTGCTGTTGACCCTGGCCGTGGCCGACGACATCGGATCGGTCGTGGTGCTGGCGGTCTTCTACTCCAGCCGGACCCACCCGCCGGCCCTGATCGGTGCGCTGGCGGTCACCGCCGCGCTGGTGGCCCTCCGGCAATGGGACCGGTTGCCGGCGTGGTCGGTCCTGGCCGGCGGGGCGGTGCTCTGGGCCCTGTTGGCCGCCGGCGGTGTCGAGCCGGCGTTGGCCGGCGTGGTGGTCGGGGTGCTGGTGCCGAACCGGGTGCGCGGCTCGGACGACGACCCCGCGGAGCGCCTCGAACGGCGGATCGCACCGATCTCCGCCTTCGTCGTGCTCCCGTTGTTCGCCCTGGCCAATGCCGGGATCGTGTTCCACGCGGGGACCCTGGCGGCGCCCGGTGCGTCCTCGGTCTTCGCCGGCATCACCTTCGCCCGGGTGGTCGGCAAGCTGGCGGGCATCTCGCTGGCCTGCGCCGTGGTGGTCCGCCTCGGATGGGGGCGGCTCCCCGAGAGTCTCCGGTGGGGTCATGTCATCGGAGGCGCCGCCGTCGCCGGCATCGGGTTCACCGTGCCCCTGCTCGTCGCTGAGCAGGCCTTCGCCCACGATCGCGCCCTGGTGGATGCTTCGGAGCTCGGCCTCCTGGCCGGGTCGGTGGCGGCCTTCGCCGTGGGGGCGGTCATCCTCGTCCTGGTCGGCCGGCGGGGGGCCGGTGCTCGCCGGGTGCTTCCGGGACCGAGCCCGGCCGACGAGGGAAAGCCGCCCATCCCGTGGTGACCGCCGGCGACCGGTGCCCGTATGCTGCTGGACTGGCCGCCGGCACCCGCTCCGCAGGGCCGGGCCCGGATGAACAGGAGAGAACATGCAGATTGCCGTCGGTGACAAGGTTCCTGATGTCCAGGTGATGACCTCCGGCCCCGACGGGCCGGTGCACGTCCGGACCGGCGAGGTGCTCGGGTCCGGCAGGGTCGTGTTGTTCGCCGTCCCCGGTGCCTTCACCCCGACGTGCTCGGACTACCACCTGCCCAGCTTCGTTATACGCCACGACGATCTGAAGGCGAAGGGTGTGGACACCGTGGCCTGCATCTCGGTCAACGACCCCTTCGTGATGGCCGCCTGGGGCGAGGCCCAGCACGTCGGCGATCGGGTCACCTTGCTGGCGGACGGCAACGGTGACTTCACCAGGGCTGTCGGGCTCGAGATGGACGGGAGTGGATTCGGCCTCGGTACCCGCTCGCAGCGGTACGCCATGGTCATCGAGGACGGGGTGGTGGCGACGCTCAATGTGGAGCCCGGGCCCGGTCTGACGGTGAGCGCGGCCGACGTCGTCCTCCAGGCCCTCTAGCGCGGGGCCTGACCCGAGCCGGCGGTCGGTCCGGACACGGCCCGGGACAGGTCGTCCCGGAGGGCCCGCCAGAGCGGGCCGACGACGGTCGGGTCATCGGTGATCAGGCCGAGCTCGCGGTTGCGATCGAGGCCGGCGGTCGAGAAGTTCTGCGAGCCCACGAAGGCGGTGGTGCCGTCCACCACGATGGCCTTGGCGTGGGGGTAGAGGGCCAGCGGGGGGCCCGGAGAGGTGACCACCCGGGCGCCGGCTCCGGTGAGGGCGTCCATCGCCACGTGACCCGCCGCCCCCGCCAGCACCACTTCGACGTCGACACCGCGCCGGGCGACGGCCTCCAGGGCCGCCTCGACGGGCGCCGAGGCCATCTCCTCGTTTTCCACCACCACGGTGCGCCGGGCCGAGTCGACCAGGCCGGTGAGCGTCGGCCCGGCACCCGGGCTCCAGACCAGGCCGGCGACGTCCGGACCGGGGCGGACAGGCTGCCCGCGCCAGTCGCGGGCGAAGACGGAGGCGATCGCCCTCACCGATCCGGGGTCCCGGTCGATGACCGCGAAGTCCCGGGTCGTCGTGTAGTACCGGGAGGTCAGGTTCCCGGTCAGGACGGCCGATGCCGTGCCGTCGGTGGTCACGGTCTTCTGATGGAGGAGGGTCCCCGCCGGCGCCCAGCGGACCGGCACCCCGGCCCGACGCAGTTGGGCGAAGGCGGCCTGGTTGACCGAGGCGCCGCCGTAGTCCCGGTCGAGGAGGACCCGCACGGCCACCCCGCGGCGGGCGGCGAGGATCAGCAGCGCCTGGGTGCGGATGTCGGCGAGTTCGTACATGCTCACCTCGACGGTCCGCCTGGCCCCGGCGATCATCAGGTCGACCGAGCGATACCCGTCCCCCGGCTCGACGATCAGGGCGATGGCCGGCCTGGTCCGAGATGCCGACCGGGCCGGTGCCGACGGGGCCGATGGCGACGGATCCGGCCCGGCCGGTGAGCCGCACCCGCCCAGGCCGAGCACTGCCGCCGTCGTGCCGATCAGCGCCCGCCAGAAGGGCCGCGGAAGGTAACACCGGGACCGCCAGGATGGCGGGCGGCGTCGGCCCTCGTTGGGCCTCGACTGGTTGCTGCTTGTCACCACGGGCCCAGCCTCCAACGAAGGAAATCGAGCGGTCGAACGGCCCGGGTGGGGCGAGGGCCACCGGGGTGGCGATCGCCAGTCAATCAGCTCCGGCCGTGGGCGTCGAGAGCTCGACGGGGCGGCGCGGCCGTTCGGCCTGGCCACTACCGTCGTGGGCGTGGATCTGAACCAGGCCCTGCGCACCACCGGGGCTGTACGCGACTTCCGGCCCGCGGAGATCTCCGACGACACCGTCTACCGGCTGTTGGACACCGCCCGATTCGCCCCCAACGGGGGGAATCGGCAGGCCTGGCGGGTGATCGTGGTCAAGAACCCCGCCGTCCGGCGGGCCGTGCGGGACGCCTACCTCCCGGGCTGGTACGAATACCTGGCCCAGGTGGCGGCCGGGCTGACCCCCTGGGCCGCGGTCACCGACCGCGAGCTCGAGCGCCGGGCCATCGCCGATGCCCCCGAGGTCGCCCGCGCCGCGGCCGAAGGCCCGGGCGGCTTCGCAGAGCACTTCGACCAGGTGCCGGCCATGTTGGTCCTGTTGGCCGATCTCGCCAAACTGGCCAGCGTCGACCGCGATGCGGGCCGCTACACCCTGGTCGGGGGGGCGTCGATCTACCCCTTTGCCTGGAGCATCCTCCTGGCGGCCCGGGCCGAGGGCCTGGCCGGGGTGATGACCACCATGGTGGTGAGGAACGAGCCCTCGGTCAGGGAGGTGCTCGGCCTTCCGTCCACCGTGGTGGTGGCCGGGGTGCTCGCCCTCGGGCATCCGGTGCGTCAACCGACCCGGCTGCGGCGCGAACCGGTCGAGTCCTTCGCCACCGTCGACCGCTTCGACGGGCGGCCGTTGGGGTCGTCATGATGGCGGTCGGTACCCTCGACGCGCCCCGGGGTCCGGCCCGATGAAGGTAAGGATCGGCGTGAGCATGGGTGCGCCCCCGCTCACCGATCCGAACCGGTTCGCCGGTCTGATCGATGACATCGACGCCATCGGATTCGATTCCGTCTGGTTGCCCGAAGTGCTGACTGCCCCTGCACTCGATCCCCTGGCCGGCCTGGCCTTCGCCGCCGGCCACAACCCCCGCCTCAAGCTCGGCACGACCATGCTCCTTCCCGGGCGGAACCTGGTCCGGGTGGCCAAGCAGCTGTCGACCCTGGACCAGCTCTCGGGCGGACGGCTGCTGGTCACCTTCGTGCCCGGCCTGCCCCGCCGCCCCGAGCGGGATGCGGTCGGGCCCGGCACCGGGGACAAGGGCCGGCTGATGGAGGAGATGCTCCCGGTGCTCCGGAGGCTGTGGGCGGGGGAGAGCGTCTCCCACCACGGCGACACCGGGGACTTCGAGGACGTCCAACTCTCCCCGCTGCCGGTACAGGAGCCCCTCGAGGTATGGACCGGCGGCATGGTGCCGGCGGCCCTGCGGCGCTGCGGCCGGTTGGCGGACGGATGGCTGCCCTCCGCCTGCACCCCCGAGGAGGCGGCCCGGGGCAAGGTGGTGGTCGACGCCAGCGCCGCCGACTCCGGTCGCCACATCAGCCCCGAGCATTTCGGGGTGTCCATCGCCTACGCCCGCCGCCGATTGGGGCCGAGGGTGATCCGGGCCATTGCCTCGGCCCGCCGCGGTGTCGATCCCGAGCGGGTGGTGCCGGTGGGCATCGACGGTCTGCGGGCCATGATCGAGCGCTTCCTCGACGTCGGGTTCTCCAAGTTCGTGGTCCGGCCGATCGAGAGCCCCGACTCGTGGAGGACCGAGCTCGAGTCCCTGGCCGCCGGCGTCCTCGACCTCCAGTCTTGACCCGGGAACGGCCCGTCGAGTTCGGGTTCACCTCCGCCGACGCCGAGGAGCTGCTGGCCCACATGGCCGAGGTCTCCGCCGCCCGGACCGGTTGGATCAACCTGCAGCCGTCAGTCGACGAGGAACACGAGCCGCCGGCGCCGGGCCCCTTCGCCTTCCTGGGAGGCTCGACCCACAAGGTCCCCCTGGCCACCTGGATGCCGGGCCGCCTGTCCGACGACGGGATGGCCAAGCCCACCACGGTCGGGCTGCAGCACGCGGCCGGCCCCCGGCTGGCGGCCAAGCTCCGGGATGCCGGGCTGCCGCTGCCCGTGGGTTGGCGGATCTCCCAGGACCATCCGCGCCACGGCCTGGTGGCCCTGGTGCCGGCCGACGCCGGCGACGCCGGGGTCATCGCCTGGTTGCTGCAGGCAGCCACGTTTGCCTGCACGGTCCCGACCAACGGGCGCTGGACGGCGTCGGTCCACGCCGGCCTGGCCTGATCAGCGCCGGGGAGCCTACGGCTCGTCGCCATTGACCCCGGCCGGCTCCAACGACGGGGCGCGCACCGGCTCGAACAGCGCCTCGGCCAGTACCGGGCCCGTGCTCGGGACCGGCCGGTGGACCCGGCCGTGCACCGGACGCCAGATCAACGCCGCCGCGGCCAGGCCGACGGCCGCGCTGCCCGCCACCGTCACGAAGGGCAGCCACGAGGCGACGGCGAAGGCCGCGCCCGCCCCGGCGGCGGCGATCGCCGTGCAGGCGGTCTGGCTGGTGCCGAACAGGCCCTGGATGCGGCCGACCTCCGAGGGCGCCGATCCCTGGGTGAGCAGGGACTGCACCGCGGGCATGGCCGCCGCGAATCCGACCGCCTCCAGGGCGCCGAGCGTCACCAGGGCCGCCACGCTCGGGATGAACGGGTAGGAGACGCACAGCGCCAGGGAGAACCCGATGCCGCCCAACACCAAGGTGCGGCGGTCCATGTGGTCCGCCAGCCAACCGCTGGGCTTGGCGACCAGGACGAAGGGCACCGCGAACAGGGTCCACGAGATGCCGATGGCCAGACCGGACGCCCCCCGGGAGACGAGGAGCAGTGTCCAGCAGATCTCGTAGACTCCGGTGGTGAGCCCGAGGGCGGCCCCGCAGACCAGGGCCCCTGCCGTCGAGCGGTGGATCCCCACCCGGCCGAGAGGCGCGCCCGTCCCGACGGGCCCCGACCGCGCCGGGCGCTCCCCTCCGGCGCCGCCAGGCTCGCGGATCCGCAGGGCGGGGATGCAGGCGCCGATCGACAGTGTGCCCGAGACGAGGAACATCAGCCACATCAACCGGACCCCGAGGATGCTCCCCACCAGGGGGCCGACGGCCATCCCGGCCAGCTCGCCCCCGTAGATGGAGGCGAAGGCGCGTCCCCGGCGCTCGACCGCCACCGAGCTCGAGATCATGGCCAGGGAGGCCACAGTGGCCGCCCCGGCCCCGACGCCCTGCAGGGCGCGCAGTCCGATGGCCGCCGGGGCGCTGATGGGCAGGAGGAACGAGAAGCTGGCCACGCCGTAGACCACCAGCCCGGCGATGAGCACCGGACGCCGCCCGACCCGGTCGGCGATCCGCCCGACCGGGTACTGGGACAGCACGCCGGCGGCGAAGAACGCCGCCATGACCAGGCCGGCCAGGGCGTCGGTGCCGCCGAGGCGGCGGATGTAGACGGGGAGCATGGGGACGATGGCGGTGGCACCCATCCACTGCAGCAGCACGGTGACGGTGAGGGTCCGGATCAGCCGGCCGGACCCGTCGGCTCCTTCTGCGGCCGGGGAGGGCGCCGCCCCGCTCACGACGGCCGCCCGGCCAGGCGGTCGAGCGCAAGGCCCAGTTCGGCCCGGAGAGCGGCCGGCGGCGGCGCCAGGCCGAACAGGTCGCACATCCACAGTCCGTCGCAGGCCAGTCGCAGCACAGTGGCCAAGGTGGGGTCGAGGCCGTCGTGCTCGAGGCGCATCTGCCAGCGGTCGGCGGCCCGCTGGAGCGGCACCAACAGCGCGGGCTCGGCCGCGGCCGCGGCGATCAGGGCGGCACCCAGCCGGTCCTCCCGGTCGGGCCGGGGTGAGGCCGGGGCCATCGTGGCCCGGATGTAGGCCCGGGTGAAGCGGCCCGCACCCTCGTCGTCCTGCAAGCCGGCCTCGATGTCGCGGTCGAACTCGTCGATGATCTTGTCGACCATGCCCGCCACCAGGGCATCCCGGGAGGGGAAGTGATAGAGGACGCCACCCTTGCTCAGCCCGGCCTCGGCCGCGGCGGCCTCCAGGGTGAGCCGGGCCACCCCGTCCCGCAGCACGACCTCTTCGGCTGCATCGATGATCCGCGCCTTGGTTCCGGCCCCACCCGGTGCCGGGGCGCGCCCATCCCCGGCCCTTCGCTCCATGCCATGAGTATACCGTCCAGACGGTACAGTGCGAGTGCGAGTGCGAGTGCGAGGCCCGGCGAACGGCACCGTCCTCCCGCCACCCCGCCGATGCCATCCGCGGCCGACCCTCTCAGTCCTGCCGGCGGTTGCCCAGGTGCCAGCCTCCGCAGAATTCGCACTCGTAGGGATCGAGGTCGGCCGCCACCTCGAGCCGGAGCCGCAGGGCCGACCGGTTGGCCTCGTCCCGCGAGGGGAACCGTGTCTTCGGTTGGCCGTCCGCCCGCCAGTGTTGACGGCCGGCGCCGGACGGGACGGGCGATCGGGCATCGGGGCGCTTCCGTCCCCGGCGGGCCTTGGCCATGCAGTCGTCCCTGTCGGCCCGGCGCCGTGCTACTCGGTGTAGACGGGAGCGCGCTTCTCCTTGAACGCGGCCGTCGCCTCGTTGAGATTCCCGGTGTGCCCGGCGAGCAACTGCGTTCGGTTCTCCAGGTCCACCGCCGCTTGGAGGCTGCCCACCTCCAAGGACGCCCAGATGGTGTCCTTGGTCAGGGCCAGTCCGAAGGGGCTGAAGGCGCACATGCCCTCGGCCGTGTCGATGGCCAGGCGCAGGACCTGGTCGTCGGCGACCACCCGGGAGACGAGGCCGATCCGCAGCGCCTCCGCGGCGTCGACGCGCTTGGCAGTGAGCAAGATCTCGGCCGAGTTGGAGGTTCCCACCGCTCGGGGGAGGAGCCAGCTGACTCCCAACTCGGTGCCGCTCAGCCCATTGCTGATGCCCGCGCCGCAGAACACCGCAGAGCGACCGGCCAGCCGGATGTCAGCCCCGAGCGACAGGCACATCCCCCCGCCGTAGGCCGGCCCTCTGATGGCGGCGATGATCGGCTGGGGGATGGCGCGCATGGCCGGGACGATCCCGCCCATGAACTCCATGGCCCGCATCCCCATCCGATGGCGGCCGAGATCGTCAGTGCCGGGAGGGACCCCCGCGTGCTCCAGCTCGAGGCCCGAGCAGAAGGCCCGCCCGGCACCGGTCAGCACCACCACGCGGCAGCTGTTGTCGGCACCGACGTCCGCCAGGGCGTCGTAGAGGTCGGACACCAGGGCGAAGGACATGGAGTTGAGCCGCGAGGGATTGTCCAGGGTCACGACCCGGACATGGGGGATCACGGATTCGACGGAGACCAGGGCCATGGGCCCAGCCTCACCGACCGGGGCGTGCGGCGCCACTCGTGCCGCCGGATGCGCCATCATCGTGGCGTGCCCATCGAAGCCTTCAGCGCCTTCGACGCCTACGGCGGCGCCGTGCCGCCGGCGCTGTTGACAGGTCATCTGCTGGTGGCGACACCCCGCCTCGTCGACCCGAACTTCTCGCGGCGGGTCGTCCTGGTCGTCGACCACGGCGGCCATGGGGCGCTGGGCGTGGTGATCGACCGGCCCGGCGGCGTGGCGGTGGGCGAGCTCCTGCCCGAGTGGCATGCGCTGGCCACGCCTCCGGCCGAGTTGTTCACCGGCGGCCCCGTGGCCCGCAACGCGCTGATCGGGTTGGCCCGACTGACCTCCCGGGACGGTGCCGATGCCGCTCCCGCGCTGATCGGATGGAGGCTCCTAGTGGACGCCGAGCACCCGGTGGGAACGGTCGACCTCTCGGCCGATCCGGGACTGCTGGCCGACTCGATCGTCGGGGTGCGCCTCTTCTCCGGCTACGCCGGCTGGGACTCGGGCCAGCTCGAGGACGAGATCCAGGAGGGGTCGTGGTACGTCATGCCGGCGGAGGCACGCGACCCCATCTCCGCCGACCCC
>DATBOO010000133.1:0-2613 GCA_036553725.1 Acidimicrobiales bacterium
GGGCGCCTTGGGGTTCACGCGGGCGCCTTGGGGTTCACGCGGGGCGGCGTGAAGGTCACGCGGTGATCCTGGCACCCGGATGCTGCCCGCACACGGTCGGTGCCGGTCGCCCCGCCGCCTGCCTCGAGCCCATTGGGGCCGGGATCCCGATCGAGCCATCACAAGGACACCTTCCGTTCACTCGTTGACGCACTGTTTATCTTCCATACGCAGGGATTTCTCCGATCGGTCCATGGCCCGACCGTCCACCGCCAGCTCGCTGTCGAGGGCCAAGAGCGGCAGGTCGACGATGGAGGACAGCCGGTTCCACACGAATCCGACGGCGGCCAGGTGCGGATCTGCCGAGTGGAGGACATAGAAGCCGTTGGCCATCCGGGCGATCGCGTCCCCGTCGAATGCGCGGTACCGGAAGTCGAGAGCATGGCCACGGTGAAGTAGGCAGCAAATGGAACCAGAAATACGAGCCCGGCCGGGCTGGAGAAGCGACGTCCGAATCGGGTCAGCGGCGACTCCCCGGTGGCCGGCCGCCACCTCGGATCGGGAACGCTCCAGGCGGATCCGAGAGCAGGAACCGGTCGTGGCTGCGGCCGCTCGTCGAGGAGTGTCATGTCGATGGCGTCGGACCTGCGCCCGGCTGATCGTGACGCAGCCCGTGGACCGTCCTCGGTCTGAGAAGTCACCGATTGACCAGACGCCCATCACCACGTCGTCGACCGTCGCGTCGACAGCTCCGGACGGACCGCACCGCTGTAGGGTGACGAGATGGTGAAGGGCGCGTTCAAGTGGGCGAGGCGCCTGGCCGTGCTGGCGGCCGTGGCCGCCATCGTCCGCCGCATCGTCGATTCGGGCTCCCGGGCCGGACAGGGCGGGAGCGGACCGGCCCCCACCATCGGGGGGGACACCTGGCCCCCGGTCCCCACCAAGCCGGGCCCGAAGGACTGAGCGGCGCCCGACGGTCCCGGTCGGGGTCCGGTCGGGGTCCGGCCTGGGTCCCGGGCCGGTAGGGCAACCGGGATCACTGCCGGTCACGGGCCCGGGACGAGACTGGGCGCGCTCCCACCTGCACGGAGTACTCGAGCGAGCCGGCCCTGGCCGAAGAGTGCGCCCCCACCCCCGGGGTCGGTCACCGGAGGCCCGGCTCCTACGACTCGATGGTGTGCACGTCGCTGATGCCAGCGGCCCCGCGCAGTTGCACCAGTGCGTCCTCGGGGACCGTCCGCTCGGTGGACAACACCATCAGTGCGGTGTTGCCGGTCGCCGACGGGCCCACCGCCATCGAGGAGATGGACACTTCCGCCGCACCCAGGATGGTGCCCACCGCGCCGATCATGCCCGCCCGGTCGTCGTTCCGGACCACCACCATGTGGGGGGCCGGGGGGACCTCCACGGCGTGGTCGTCCATCATCACCAGGCGGGGCTCGGTGCGCGGCCCGGTGAGCGTGCCGGCCACCGAGTGGTCGCCGCTGCGCAGGGTGATCAGGTTGACGTAGTCGTGGGCGGTCACCGTCGAGGTCTCCCGCACCTCGAGCCCGCGTTCGGTGGCCAGCTGGGGGGCGTTCACGTAGGACACCGGCTCGGTGGTGCCGGCGGCGAACAGCCCCTTGAGGACGGACAGGGTGAGGATCCCGGTGCCCGCCCCGGCCAAGCCCCCCTGGTACTCGATCTCCAGGGTGGCCGGAAGCCCGTCGTTCAGGCACGAGAGGATCCGGCCCAGCTGTTCGGACAGCGCCATGAACGGTCGGACCGTCTCGGAGACATCGGTGGCCGCCACATTGACGGCGAAGGGCACGAAATCGCCGTCGAGGGCCAGGATGACCTGCTCGGCGATGGTGACCCCGGCCTTGTCCTGGGCCTCTGCGGTCGAGGCCCCCAGGTGGGGGGAGACCACGACCGACGACAGCTCGAACAGGGGGGACTCGGTGGTGGGCTCCTTGGCGAACACGTCGAGGCCCGCGCCCTGCACCTGCCCTGACCGGATGGCCTCGGCCAGCGCGCCTTCGTCGACGATCCCGCCGCGGGCGGTGTTGATGATGCGCAGTCCCGGCTTGGCCTTGGCCAGGAGGTCCCTGCCGATCAGCCCCAGGGTCTCCGCGTTCTTCGGGAGGTGGACGGTCACGAAGTCGGACTCGGCCATGAGGGCCTCGAGGTCCATCAGCTCGACGCCCATGTGCCTGGCCCGATCGGCCGACACGAACGGGTCATAGGCCACCAGGCGCATGCCGAAAGCCAGGGCCCGCTGTGCCACCAGGGCACCGACCCGGCCCAGCCCCACCACGCCGAGCGTCTTGCCGTGCAACTCGACGCCTTCCCACTTGGACCGCTCCCACTTGCCGGCCACCAGGGCGGCATGGGCCTGGGGGATGTTGCGGGCCTGGGCGAGCAACAGGGCCATCGCCTGCTCGGCGGCCGAGAGGATGTTCGACTGCGGCGCGTTGACCACCATCACCCCCCGCTCGGTGGCGGCGGCCACGTCGACGTTGTCGAGGCCGATGCCGGCGCGGCCGACGACCACGAGATCGGTGCCGGCGGCGAGCACCTCCGCCGTTACCTGCGTGGCGCTGCGGATCACGAGCGCGGCGACGCCGGGAAGCGCGGCGCAGAGCTCTTCGGGCG